>DATHPK010000259.1:0-9016 GCA_035483935.1 Acidimicrobiales bacterium | reverse complement strand
CATCTTCACGTCGGCGAAGTCGGTGTTGATCAGACCCGGCACGGTGATGAGGTCGGTGATGCCCCGCACGCCTTGGAGGAGCACCTCGTCCGCCATCTTGAAGGCGTTGACCATGCTCGTCTTGTCGTTGGACACCGTGAGCAGCCGGTCGTTGGGGATGACGATCAGCGTGTCGACCTTCTCCTTGAGGATCTGGATGCCCTTCTCCGCCTGCATCGCGCGTCGCCGTCCCTCGAACGTGAACGGCCGCGTCACGACGCCGATCGTCAGCGCACCGAGTCCCTTCGCGATCTCGGCGAACACTGGTGCGGCGCCCGTGCCGGTGCCACCGCCCTTTCCGGCCGTGATGAACACCATGTCGGCGCCCTGGAGCGCCTCTTCGATGTCCGCGCGGTGCTCCTCGGCTGCGAGACGCCCGACCTCGGGGTCGCTGCCGGCCCCGAGGCCACGGGTCAACTGACGGCCGATGTCGAGCTTCAGGTCGGCGTCGCTCATGAGCAGCGCCTGCGCGTCCGTGTTGGCCGCGATGAATTCGACGTTGCGCAGCCCGGAGTCGATCATGCGGTTGACGGCGTTCACTCCGCCGCCACCGACTCCCACCACCTTGATCACCGCCAGGTAGTTGCCCTGGGAAGGCACGGTCGTCATGATTCCCCTTGTCTTCGGGTCGATCGCCGACCGGTAGCTCGCTGGTACGTGCCGCCCACCGTCACCGTCGACGTGAGACAGATCACCGATCCCTGAACCTTTGGGGAAGGTTGATGTTCACAGTTCGGCAAAGTGGGTCCCACCATACGGGGGGTGTTCAGGCAGGTCAAGCATCCTACGCCACCGGGCGCGGGCCAGCGTCACGGGCCTGTCACCGTTGGGGCGTCGGGGACGCTGACATCGATCACATCCCCGTTGTGCAGGGTGGCCCCGGCGAGAATCGACGAGACGTCCTCGTACTTGGCCGTGAGCTGAGTGGCCGTCCCGACATCGACCGCGATCGGGGTCGTCATCGAGAGCTGCACCCAGCCGGCCGGTTCCACTGTCACCCCTGTCACCTGCGCTGCGAACGACACGGGCAGCGTCGACGCCACGTCCAGGCCGGCGTCGTCACGCGCGGACAACACGGATCCCGGAGCCCCGGGCGCTTGCGGCACGGCCAAGAGCAGCAGCCCGTCCTCTCGGGCGACCGAGACGGCGAGCACCCTGCCGTCGGCGCTCACGGCGGCCCAGTGTCCCCCGGCCTCGCTCACGGCGAAGCGAGGCGTCTCCTCGGTGATCTTGATCTGCGCGCCGTCCGGCCACGACACACTGACCGACGCGGACTTGACCCATGGCAGCTGTTCGATACGCGCCGCTGTCGCCCCCGCGTCCACGTCGAGCAGCGGCGGATGGCTCCCGAGCCCCGCTTGGTCGATCACCTGGGCCGCCGATTCGTGGAGGTTGCCCGTCACCGTCACGGCGCGCGCCCCGAACAGCGGTGTGTGGAGCAGGAACCAGACGCCGATGAGGAGCGCCGTCCCCGCCAGTCCGATGGCGAGGATGCGCAGACGGCGCCGTCCTTGCTCCCGGATGACGGCGGTCCGCCGGGCCGATATGCGCGGGTCGATCCGGCCACCGCCACCCCGGCCGCTCTTCGGCGGTCGGCTGCCGCTCCCTTGGCCGCCCCTGGCCCAGCGCTTCCAGCCTCTCCAGCCGGCGCCGTCGCCGCGACGGCTGCGGGCACCGCGCCCTCGGGTCGGCGTCTCGACCTTGGTCACTTCGTGCCGGCCGGACGAGGGAGATCGGGGCCAGACGGGGTCAGAGGCTCGGCGTCGGGCACGCCACCAGTCTCCCCGTCGCCGAAGCCGAGGAGGCGGACCTCGGTGCGCAGCGTGATCCCAGATCGCTCCGCCACCACGGCGCGGACGTGTTCCATCACGGCACGGACGTCGTCCGCCCGGCCTCCCCGCTCGGCCTGGATGAAGTTGGCGTGCCTCTCGGAGACGTGCGCCGTGCCGACGGCAAAACCCTTCAAGCCGGCCTCGTCGATCAGCCGGCCCGCAGAGTCGCTCACGGGGTTGGTGAAGACCGAACCGGCATTGGACCCTCCGGGCTGGTTCTCGCGCCGCCATTTGACGATGGCGGCCACCTCTGCCTGCTCGTCCACGGCCGATCCGGGTACGACGCGCAGGTCCGCGCCCAGGACCAGCTGCGTCGCCTGCACCGACGACGAGCGGTAGCCGTACTCGAGCTTCCCCACCTCATCGGTCCCTTCGCCGGCACCGATGAGGTCGACCCAGCGATAGCGCACGAGGCAGGCCGCCATGTCGGATCCATGCCCACCCGCGTTCATCCGCACCGCGCCGCCTACCGAGCCCGGCACGCCAACCGCCCAGGCCAAGCCGTGCCAGCCGGCGTCGGCCACCCGCCGGGCCAGGACGGGCAGTGCCAGTGCGGCGCCGGCCCGCGCCACGGCCGGATCGCACCCGCCCGAGGTGGGGCCGTCGGCTTCGGGCCCGGGCAGTTCCAAAGCAGCGAACTCCGCGCCGAGATGCACGACGATCCCGTCGAATCCGGCGTCGGCGACCAGCAGGTTCGATCCCCGTCCGATCACGAAGAGCGGTATCGAGCCCGCTCGTTCCGCCAGCAGCGGCCGGACGACATCGAGGTCAGCCTGGCTCTCGATCTCCACGAACAGCGCCGCCGGCCCGCCCACGCCGTAGGTCGTCAGCGGCCCCAGCGGCCTCATCAACGTCGCGCGCCCACCCAGCGCCTCCGCCAGCGCCCGCAGCTCGCTGTTCGGCGAGACCTTCACCACCGGGGCACGTCGAGCAACTGATCCGGCAACACCGTCAGGTCTCCGGCCCCGAGGGTGAGGCAGAGGTCACCGGGTTGCAGCACCGAGGACACCACCTGACGCAGTTCTTCCCACCCCGGCGCGTACGTCACCGCGAGGCGCGGGTCCTGGGCGGCCACCGCGTCGGCCACGAGACGCCCGGAGACACCCGGCACGGGTCTTTCCCCGGCGCTGTACACGTCGGTCACGACGAGGACGTCGGCATCGGCGAAGGCGGTGCCGAACTGGTCGGCCAGCGCCGCCGTGCGCGAGAACCGGTGCGGCTGGAACACCGCCACGATGCGGGACCATCCGCCGCTCCGCGCCGTCGCCAGCGCAGCCCGCACCTCGGTCGGTAGGTGCGCGTAGTCGTCGACGAACGTGACCCCGTTGGCCTCGCCGCGGAACTCGAAGCGCCTGCTCACCCCTACGAAGCGCGCCAGCGCCGCCTCTGCCGCTGCGAACGGCGCACCGGCCCGGAGCGCGGCGACGGCCGCCACCGCGCCGTTGCGGGCATTGTGCAGACCCGGGACCCCGATCCGGAGCGTCCCGACCGGCCCGTCGGGTCCCCGCAACCGGAAGGAGACCGAGCTCCGCGCCAGCGACAGCTCCTCCATCACGTAGTCCGAATCGGACGCCTCGCCGACCAGCGTCGCGCCGTTCGCCCGTCCGATGGCGGCGGCGTCTTCGTCGTCCGCGCACACCACGGCGCCGAGCGACGAGCCGGCGACGAAGTCGGAGAAGGCCTGGCGGAGGACCTCGAACGTGCCGTAGTAGTCGAGGTGGTCCGGCTCCACGTTGGTGAGGACGGCCAGGTCCGGCCGCAACGCCTTGAACGTGCCGTAGCTCTCGTCCGTCTCGACCACCAGCCACTCGCCGCTGTCCCACACGGCGTTGGTCCCGATCTCGTTGACGTCGGCCCCGATCACGAACGAGGGGTGGAGTCCCGCCTCCACGAGGATCAACGAGAGCATCGATGCGGTCGTGGTCTTGCCGTGGGTCCCCGAGACGGCCAGGCACCGGCGCGTCGCGCAGATCGCGGCCAGGATCTCCGACCGAGGGGCGACGCGCGCTCCCGCCTCAGCCGCCGCCACCAGCTCGACGTTGTCGGGCCCGACCGCCGGCGAATAGGTGACGACGTCCGCGCCGGCGGCGTTCTCGGCCCGGTGCCCGATGGCGACCGTGATGCCGTGCGACCCGAGCCGTTGGGCGACGTGGGAGTCCTTGAGGTCGGACCCCGACACGCTGTGGCCCATGGCGCGCAGCACCAGCGCGATGGCGCTCATCCCGGCGCCGCCGATGCCGACGACGTGGATGTGCCGCCCTTCGCCCAGGTCGAGCACGTCGTCAGCGGGCATGGGCATCGACCAGCTCTGCGATGCGGGCAGCGGCGTCGGGGTGGGCGTGACGCCGCGCCGCCTCGCCCATGGCCCGCAGGCGGTCAGTGTCGGTGAGCAGTGCCTCGAGTTCCTGGGCGAGCCGTTCCCCGTCGCACTCGGGATCCGGCACGTGCACCGCTGCGCCCAGGGCGACAAGGGCCTCGGCGTTGCGGGTCTGGTGGTCGCGGGGGGCACCCGGCAACGGGACCAGGATCGCGGGCACGCCCGAGATCAGTAGCTCGGCCACCGACATCGCCCCCGCCCGGGACACGCAGACGTCGGCCGCGCTGTAGAGCTGAGGCATGTGCTCCTCGAACGGCACGACGCGGTAACACAGACCGCGCTCGCGGGCCTCGGCACCCCCAGCGTTGGCGAAAGAGTCGTAGTCCCGGCGGCCCGTCACGTGGTACACGGTGCGGTCTCCGCACGCCTGCCACGAACCAGCGAGCGCCGCCACCGCCCGGTTGATCCGGAGCGCACCGAGCGAACCGCCCATCGCAGTCACCGTCTGGCGGTCGGCCGGGAGGCCCAGTGCGGCGCGGCCCTCGTGCCGGCCCTCCTGGGAGCGGTCCAGCCCCGACAGCTCCGGGCGCACCGGCGTGCCGGTCACGTGCGCCCGGGGCAGCTCCGTCCCCTCGAACGAGACGGCATTCGCGGCGGCGAAGCGTCCGAGGAACCCGTTGACCGCGCCCGGCACGGCATCGGTGTTCACCGACACGAGCGGGACCCGCGCCACCACCGCGGCGAGGCCGGCGGGGAAGCTGGCGTAGCCACCCACGATGACCACGACCCGGGGCCGGCGGCGCAGGAAGGATGCCAGCGCCCGGATGCAGGCCCAGAACAGTCCGGCCACCGCCCCGACGTTGGCCACCACGGCACCGGGCCGGAGGCTCCGCTGGATTCCCCGGCCCGGCAACAGTGTGTAGGGGAACTCGAGCTCCGGCCACGTCCTGGCCTCGTGCCCGCGCCGCGAGCCGTAGAGCTCGACGGTGCTGGGGAGGTGGCCCCGCGCCACCATGGCGCGCGCCACCTGCAACGACGGAACGACGTGGCCACCGGTGCCCCCGCCGGCAATCACCGTGCCGCGCCTGGCGCTCACCGACCCCGACGGGCGCCGACGGCTCTGAGCCCACGACCACTGCTCGCCCTCTCGCCCTGTCTCGCCACGTTGATGAGCACACCCGCGGCCGCCATCGTGATCACGAGAGATGAACCGCCGAACGAGATGAACGGCAGCGGGATCCCCGTCACCGGCAACACGCCGACCACGGCGCCGACGTTGATGAGCGTCTCGGCGGCCACCCACGCCACGAGCCCGAGCGCCAGCAGGCCGCCGAAGCGGTCGACCGACCCGGTGGCGGCTCGGATGCCGAGCCAGAGGAGCGCGCCGAGCAACGCGAGGACGAACACCGCACCGATGATGCCGAGCTCCTCGCCGATGACCGAGAAGATGAAGTCCGTGTGCGCGTTCGGCAGGTATCCCCACTGCGCCTGCCCGCCCCCGAGGCCCATGCCGAACAGGTGTCCGGATCCGAGGCCGATCTCGGACTGCAGCACCTGGTACCCCGAGCTCGAGCCGTGGGCCGAGGGGTCCAGGAAGGAGACGAGCCGCGTCCGGCGATACGGGGAGGCCACCGCGACGATCAGGGCGAGGGCCGCCACGGCGGCCATCACCTTCATCACCGGACCGAGCCGGACGCCCGAGACGAAGAGCAGCGTGAGTGCGATGCAACCGAGGACCATGGCCGTTCCCATGTCCGGCTGGACGAGGATGAGGAGGCAAGCCGCCCCGGTGACGAGGATGACCGGACCGATGATGCGGCGGTCCGTGGCGTCCTCGTCGAGCCGGCGCGCGATGAAGTCGGCGGCGAACAGGGTCAGCGCGAGCTTCATCAGCTCGGAGGGCTGCAGCCGGAACTGGCCGAAGCCGATCCAACGGCTCGACCCCATGGCGTGGACGCCGAGCCCGGGAACCAGCACGACGAGCAGCAGGCCGAACGTGGCCATCAGCAGCAAAGGGCTGAGCCGGCGCAGCTTGCGATAGTCGAAACGCAGCGCCAGGCCGAGCGCCACGACACCGATTGCCATCCACATGCCCTCACGGATGAGGATCGCCCACGGGCTGCCGTAAGTGGAGATGGAGATCACCGATGACGCCGTCCCCACCATCACGAGGCCCACGACACAGAGGAGGGCGACGTCGGCCAGCAGCAGGGTGGAGACCGCCAGCTGGCGGCCCGCGATCTGCACCTTCCCGCTCTGCGTGCCGGCGCTGCTGCGCGTGCGAGCGGTGATACGCCGTGGTGTCACCGCCGCGGTGCGGGTCGGAGCCATCAGCGGTGCGCCCCCTCGCTCGTGCTGGCGCGCGCCCGCCCGCCTGCCCCGTCCGACACCGGTTGCATCCACCAATTCTCCCCCACCGCGCGGGCGAAGTGGCGGACCACCGCGCCGTCGACGCGGCGAGAACAGCTACGGACCCGGACGTCGCGGGTCACGTGAACTTCGACACCGTCAGGAAGTCGCCGTAGAAGACGCCGAGGCCCAACGCGCAAAAGAGCCCCCCGAGGATCCAGAAACGGATGATCACCGTGGTCTCGGGCCAGCCCGCCAGCTCGAAGTGGTGGTGGATCGGCGCCATGCGGAAGATCCGGCGGTGAAAGAACCGGAAGCTGATGACCTGCATGATCACCGACACCGTCTCCATCACGAAGAGCCCGCCGATGATCAACAGCAGCAGCTCGAGATTCAGGATCAGGCACAACGCGGCCAGCCCGGCTCCGATGGCCAGCGACCCGGTGTCGCCCATGATGATCTTGGCCGGCGCTGCGTTCCACCAGAGGAACCCGACGCAGGCACCGGCAAGGGCGACAGACACAAGAGAGAGGTCGATCGCCGACGCGGGGAGCACGTGGTAGATCGAGTAGTGCCGGAAGATCCAGTAGCCCATGATCGACAGCACGGCGAAGCAGAAGCTGCCGGACCCGGCCGCCAAGCCGTCGACGCCGTCGGTGATGTTCACGGCGTTCGACGAGCCGACCATGACGAGGACGGCGAAGACCACCCAGAGGACGGGGCCCATGTTGATCCCGATCGCCTGCGACCGGGTGAAAGAGAGCGCCGTCGACGTGTGGGCCCAGTTCACCGCCAACAGCGCGAAGGCCAGCGCGCAAACGAACTGGGCTCCGGACTTGGCTCGCTTGTTGAGTCCCAGGCTGCGCCGGTGGTGGATCTTGATGTAGTCGTCCACGTAGCCGATCAGGCCGAAGGCCACGACCGCCCCGATTGCGAGGTAGCCGGTGCGGGAGAACCGAATCTCTGTGCCGATGTGGCCCACCGCATAGCCGAAGACAACCGACCCCACGATGGCGATGCCACCCATGGTCGGCGTCCCCGCCTTGATGCTGTGGGTGGCCGGCCCGTCCTCGCGGATGTGCTGTCCCAACTGGCGCTTGCGGAAGTAGCGAATCAGGAAAGGCGTCGAGATGATCGCGGCCCACAGCGCGACGCCACCCGAGACGAGAAGTCCGAGCACGGAAGCTCAGCCTTTCGCGCTGGTGCCGCGGGAAGCTGATGCGGAGAACGGGCCGTCGGCCCCGGCCGCTAACCCCTGCGCCGCCGTCGTCCAGGTGCCCGGATCCGAACTGAAACGGGCCGACAGAGCCTCTCGCGCCTCGACGGCATCGTCGAACGGCAGTCGGCGGCCGGCAATCTCCTGGTAGGTCTCGTGTCCCTTTCCGGCGATCACGACGACGTCTCCGGGTGCGGCGGAATCGAGCGCACGTCGGATCGCAGCGCGCCGATCTGCCTCGACGAGGACATCCGTGTTCCCCCGCCCGCCCGGGACGCCCGCTAACACTTCTTCGATGATCGCGAGGGGGTCCTCGTCGCGCGGATTGTCCGACGTCAAGATGGCCAGGTCGCTGGCCTCCGCCGCCACAGCTCCCATCACTGGGCGCTTGGCCCGGTCCCGGTTCCCACCGCAGCCGAACACCGAGATCACACGGCCGGAAGGGCCGAGGCCCAGCCGCCGGGCCTCGGCCAACACAACTTCGAGGCCAGCCGGCGTGTGGGCGTAGTCGACGAGGACCGTGAACTGCGGCCGGGAGCCCCGCCCCCTCCCACCAGCGACGCCCGCTCCCGCATCGGCCTCCGCCGACGCGTCCGGCGTCGCCGGGGCCGCGATGACCTGCAGCCGGCCCGGGACGGGACGGAGGTGCGCCATGGCTGCGGCGATCTCGCCGGGCTCCAGCTCGAGGTCCAGTGCGAGTGCCGCCTCCGCCGCCAGCAACGCATTGTCGATGTTGACGCCACCGGTCAACGGCGTCGCCACCCGCTGGCCCCGCCAGGTGAACTCGGTGTGACCCGGCCGCAGGACCATGTCCGTGGCGTCCGAATGATGCACCGCGGTCATGGGGATCTTCCCGCGATCGAGCAGCAGTCGTCCCCAGTGGTCGTCGGCGTTCACCACCGCCCGCAACGCGTGGTTCGGGGTGAAGAGTTCCGCCTTGGCCTCGAAGTAATCCTCCATGGTCCCGTGGTAGTCGAGGTGGTCGTGACTGAGGTTGGTGAAGACGGCGACGTCGAAGTGGATGCCGTCCACCCTCGACTGCACGAGCGCGTGACTCGAGACCTCCATGGCGACCGCGTGACGGAGCCCGTCGGCGCGCTGCCGGTCCCGCACCCCAGCGAGGACTCGCTCGACCTGCGTCGCCTCCGGCGTGGTGCGTGCGCCCGACAACGTGCCCATCACGTTCGTAGGACGACCCGTTGCTGTCAGGAGATCCCCCAGCAGCTGCGTCACGGCGGTCTTGCCGTTCGTCCCCGTCACGCC
>DATHPK010000258.1:0-3073 GCA_035483935.1 Acidimicrobiales bacterium | reverse complement strand
GTAGAGCGAGTCGAGCAGGCCGCCGTAGACGCGCGCCGCCGAATCGATGAGCCGGGTCGGGTCTGCCAGGTGCCGTGCCCCCTTCTCGTGCACGTAGACGGTGGCGGATGGGAAGGCCTTTGCCACGTTTCCGACCCCGCCCGCATGGTCGAGGTGGATGTGCGTGACGGCGACACCTGCCAGCTCAGCGGGCCCGACTCCGATCTGGGCCAGCGCGGCGAGCAACACCGGGACCGAGGTCTGGCTGCCGGTCTCGATCAGCACGGGCGCCGAGCCCTCGATCAGGTAGCCCGCCGTGACCCGCTCCCAGCCGCCGAGCATGGTGTCGATCTCGAGCACGCCCTCGGCGATGCGGCGGGGCGGCGGCACCGCCGGTATCGCCTCGCCACTCTCGGGGTCGTGGCTGTGGAGCCCGGCGGCGGCGTGGCGGTGGTGGTGGCCACCGTGCGAGTGCGACCCGCTCACGGCGCGTGCACCTCGATCACCACCTTGACGTCGTCGGGCGCCCGCTTCAGCGCGTCACGCCACTGCTCGAGCGGCACGCGCCGGGTGACCAGCCGTTGGAGCCACGGACGCTCGGCCTTGGCGAGGGCATCCGCGGCCGCCTCGTAGTGGCGACGGTTCGCGTTCACGGAGCCGACGACCGCGACGTTCTCCAGTACCATCGAGCGGTTGAGCTGGCCCTCGTCGACTTCGATGAGGTGCCCGCCCGAAGAGACCCCCGTCAGTACGACGACACCGCCCGTGCCGACATTGGACATGGAGTCGAAGACCAGACCCGGAACCCCGGTGCACTCGATGATGATGTCGGGCGAAGGCACCGCGTCGGCCACCTTGCCGGTGTGGTACGTGGCGCCGAGGTCGCGTACGAGGTTCGGCTTGACTCCCGTCGTCACCTGGTCCAGCACGTGCACGTCGAGCCCGCGCTGCACGCCGATGAGTGCAGCCAGGAGGCCGATCGGCCCGGCCCCCGTGACGAGCACGGTCTTCGGGTCCCAGTGGGCGCGCGCCCCGGCCCGGTCCGCCTGTTCCCACGCCTTGGCGACCACGCTCGTCGGCTCGAGCAGCACGCCGAGGAGACCGAGGCTCTGATCGATCTTGATCGTGAAGTCCGGGGTGTTGCGGTAGCGCTCGGAGCAGTAGCCGTGATGCTCCTTGATGCCGCGCTCGGTGTACCGGCCGTTGCGGCAGAAGTCCCACTCGAGCACGGCGCAGTTCGCGCACGGCACCGGGTCGGGACGGCGCACGATGCCGACCACCAGATCGCCCTTGGCGAGGTCGCCAGGCGGCGCCTCGAGGACGCGCCCGAGGGACTCGTGGCCGAGCACAAGGCGCTGCTCGCCCGGAGGGGCCCAGCCGTACGCGCCTGAGCAGATCTCCAGGTCGGTGCCGCACACGCCGATGGCGATCGTCTCGACCAGCACGGGGCCGTCGGACTCCGGCGGCTCGGGCATGTCCGTCAGTTCGCCGCTGTCTGCCTTCAGGGGGACAACGGTGAGAGCCTTCACGCGTCTGTTCCTTTCCTTCGCGCCCCTCGGACTTCCCTCAGCGAGCCGTTCCTTCCCGCCTCTTCACCGCGACTCTGCTCCGCCCGAGGCGCTTGAAGCGCTGGAAAGCCGGCGCCACCGGGTTGAACGAGTTCATGAGCACGCGTTCGGCCTGGGAGCCCGTCGCCAACGGATCGTTCCCACTGAGGCGGAAGGCCGAGTTGATCAGCGACACATGCGAAAAGGCCTGGGGGAAATTGCCGACCAACCGTCCGGCCAACGGGTCGTATTCCTCCGAGAGCAGACCCAGTTCGTTACGGAGGGCGAGCAGGCGTTCGAAGAGCTCGATCGCGTCATCCTCGCGGCCGATCATGTGGAGGCAGTCGACCAGCCAGAACGAGCAGGCCAGGAACGCCCCCTCCCGCCCGGTCAGCCCGTCCACCGATCCGTCGTCGTCGGTGCGGTAGCGCAGGACGAACCCGTGGTCGACCAGATCGCGTTCGATGGCTTCGACCGTCGAGACCACCCGGTCGTCGGTCGGTGGCAGGAAACCGACGAGCGGGATCATGAGCACACTCGCATCGAGCTTGTCAGAGCCGTAGTACTGCGTGAAGGCACCGAGGTCCTGGTTGTACCCCTTCTCGCACACCTCGGTGAAGATGTCGTGGCGAAGGGTCTTCCACTCCTCGAGCGGCCCTTTGAGCTCGGGCCACTCCTCGAGTGTCCGCACCGCCCGGTCCACGGCCACCCAGGCCATGACCTTTGAATGAATGAAGTGCCGCCGCGGCCCGCGCACCTCCCAGATGCCGTCGTCGGGTTGCGTCCACCCCTTCTCGATGAACTTGATCAGCTCCGTCTGGAGCTCCCACGCCGCCTCGGAATGCACACCTTGTGTGCGCGCGGACGAGTACAGCGCCGACATCACTTCGCCGTACACGTCGAGTTGGTATTGCTCAGAGGCGGCGTTGCCGATGCGCACCGGCGCCGAGTTCTCATAGCCGGGCAGCCACGACGCCTCCCACTCGTCGAGGCGGCGCTCCCCCGCCGGGCCGTACATGATCTGCAGTTTCGATACGTCCCCGGCCACCGCGCGCAGGAGCCAGTCACGCCACGCCATCGCCTCGGCGAAGTAACCACCCCGCATCAGCGCCTCGAGGGTGAGTGTCGCGTCCCGCAGCCAGCAATAGCGGTAGTCCCAGTTGCGGTTGCCCCCGAGCGCCTCGGGCAGCGACGTCGTCGCGGCGGCCACGATGCCGCCGGTCGGCTGGTAGGTCAAGGCCTTCAACGTGATGAGCGAGCGCATCACGGCGTCGTGATACGGGCCCTGGTAACAGCACATCTGGGCCCACTCGGTCCAAAACGCCTCCGTGAGGTGGACCGCGTACCAACTGTCGAGGGGCGGCGGGGGCTCCTCGTGCGAGGGGTACCAGACCAAGGTGAAGGGGTAGCGCTGGTTTTCGGTCACGGTGAAATCGGCGATGGTGCGCAGGTCCTTGCCCTTGGCGTCGACCCGGTGCCACAGCGCGACGGAGTCGGGTCCCGCGGTGAGGCGGGTGAGGCCGTCGCTGGTGGTCACCCAGGGGACG
>DATHPK010000257.1:0-10376 GCA_035483935.1 Acidimicrobiales bacterium | reverse complement strand
CGCCGCGAAGACCGCTCGTGATGCGGCCGTCTTGGCCCCGGGACAGATTGCATTGGCCACGATCCCGTCTGACGCCCACTCCCGTGCGGCGGTACGCGTGAGAGTGCGCAGCGCCTCCTTGGCGCAGTTGTACTCGGCGGTACCTATGTGCGCGTTCACGCCGTTGAGCGAGCAGAGGTTGACGATGTTCCCGCGACCCTGGGCACGCATGGCGGGCAGCACCGCCTGCATGGCCCACAGCGGTCCGTAGAACCCGACCTGAAATCCATGCATCATCTGCTCGTTGCTCTTGTACTCGAGCCGAGACAGGCTTCCACCGCCCCACGCATTGTTGACGAGGATGTCCACCGTGCCCCAGCGATCGATGGCAATGGCCACCATGGAACGCACCATGGCCTCGTCGCTGACGTCGGTGGTCACAGCATGGGCGTCGGTCCCGAACTCCCCCGTGAGCTCGTCCGCCACCGCAGCACCGGCCTCCGCCTGGAGCTCGGCCACGAGGACCCGGGCCCCCTCCCGCGCGTAGGCCCGGGCGATTCCCCTACCGATGCCGTCGCCGGCTCCGGTGATGACCGCCACTCGATCTTGCAGTCGACCCATCTCAGGCTCCTTCGACGAAACGATCCCGGCGCGACTCTGGCACGTCCGTCCCGTTCTGGCCTCGTGCGGGGTCGGGACGCGACAACGCGACCCCGTCCAGGCGTATCGGGATTCATCGGCATCGAAGCAGAGAAGGGCGATACCGCAGGGACGACCGCGGCGTCGCCGACGCCTGGTCCCGGTACAGATTTATGCGCCTGTCCTGGTCTTTCTCGGAGAGTTGCCAGTACACGACGACGTACGTCACTGTGCACGTGACAGCAGAGAAGGGAGCGAGCATGACCGACCTCACGGACTTCGCTGCACTGGTACCCCTCGACGGCGGACTCTGTGTGATCAGCACCCTCCGTCCGGACGGCAGCGTGCAATCGAGCGTCGTCAACGCCGGAGTGTTGCCGCACCCTGTGACGGGCGAATCCGTCGTCGGAGTCGTGGCAGCCGGTCGCACCAAACTCCGGAATCTCCGCGCCGATCCCCGGTGCACGATCGTCGCCCGCGGCGGCTGGCGATGGGCCGCCGTCGAAGGTTCCGCCGAGATCATCGGTCCCGATGACCAGCGCCCAGAGGTCGACGGGGAGCGGCTTCGCCTTCTGTTGCGCGACATCTTCAAGGCCGCCGGTGGGCGGCACGACGACTGGGACGCGTACGACCGCACCATGGCAGAGGAGCGACGAGCGGCGGTCCTGATCTCACCGCACCGGATCTACAGCAATCCCACGTCCTGATCCGCGCCCTCAGGCGGGCCGGCCGGCAGTCCCGGGCGGACCGAATTTCGAGCTGAGCCAGCCCGCCTCTGCCCGCTCCCGGCGGCTCGCCGCGCTCACCATTTGCATCCGGTCCGCCCGGAGCAGCCGCTTCGACGAGGCCACGGCCGCCGCCGGTTGCTGCGCGATGCGCTCGGCCAAAGCGCTGACCTCCGCATCGAGTTCTTCTCGCGGGCACCTCGACAAGGCGAGCCCGTAGCTCACCGCTTCGGCGGCATCGATCCAGCGCGACGTGAAGAACAGGTCGGCGGCGCGTTGGGGTCCCACGATCGCCGGCAGGAGCGCGCTGCTCCCGGCCTCTGGCGCCGTGTTCAGCGAGGTGAACGGGAACCGCAGTCGCGCATCGTCGGCGACCACCACCACGTCGCAGTGCAAGAGGATCGTGGCCCCGAAGCCGACCGCAGGACCGTGCACGGCTGCAATGAGCGGTTTGGCGAAGCCGAGGAGCTCCTTGACGAGCACATCGAAGGCCTCGCCGAGGCGCTGGCCGCCCTGGCCTCGTTGGTCTCTCACTTCCTCGAGGTCCACGCCGCTGCAAAACGCCCTCCCCTCGCCACGCAGGACGACCGCGAGCACGTCGGCGTTCTCGGCGGCGTCGCGGAGGAGGTGGGCGAGGCGTCGGTAGGACGCAGCGGTGAAGGCGTTGAGCCTTGTCGGGCGATTCAGTGTGAGGGTCCGCACCGGGCCCTCGTCCGATGCGAGGACGAGTTGGTCCGACGACGAAGCCGGGACGGTCACGTGATCACCTCGGAGCGTGCGGCAAGCACGGCCCGGAGCCGGCGTTCCACCTCCTCCGTACTGTGGTCGTCGGTGAACACATAGGCGCGATCGCGCCGAATGGCATCGAGCACGTTCGCCGCGACCGTGGCAGGTTGCACCGTCCCGATCGGGTTCATCGCTGTCTTCACCATGCCCGGCATCACCACACTCGCTCCCACCGGGGCGCCGAGTCCTTCGAGCTCAGCCCGCAGCACGTCGGTCAGGCCGAGGACTCCGTGCTTGGCCACGGTGTACGGCGCCAGCCGAGGGAGGGCCAGGACGGCAGCCATCGACGCGACGTTCACCACGTGTCCCTCCTCGCCCGAGGTGAGGATCAACGGAACGAACGTGCGGATGCCGTGGATCACGCCCCAGAGGTCGACGTCGATCACCCGGCGCCATTCTTCGAGCGGGATCTCCCAAGAATTGCCGCCGCCGACAACCCCGGCGTTGTTCACGGCGACGTGCAGGGTGCCGAAATGGTCCAGAACGGACAGGCCCGCCGCCTCGACGGACTCGGGGCTGCGAACGTCCGTTGGAACGGCGAGAACCTCAGAACCGTTGGCACGCAGGCGGGTGGCTTGGGCGCCGAGCTGGTCTTCGTCGATGTCTGCCATGGCGACGCGCATGCCCTCGCCCACGAAGGTCTCTGCGATGGCGAGCCCGATACCGCTGGCGGCGCCCGTGACGACAGCCACGCGATCCCGGAGTTCTCGCACCGGGCGATTGTGGCATCTCGGGAGCCGGAACGGTCAGGGGCCGGCGCACGTGCCACGACGACGAGATCGGTTTCCAGCACCCCCGATGACCGCTGCAGCGCAGCCCTCCGGCCGCAGACGGCTCCGGCATCCGCCGATGCCTGCATTGGTCTGGACGTGGGTATGGAAAGCCGGGAACAGCGGTGGCCAGCGGGGTCACCGGAGACGACGCCCGAGACTCAGGGAGGCTGCATGGACGAGACCAAGCCAAGCTCGGCCACGGAAGAGGAAGACCAAGTCGAGGCGGGCGCGCCGCACACGGCGGATCGGGCGCCGACCGAGGAAGAAGAACGCTTGGCCGACGAGTCCCGGTCCCGGTATGCCGACGAGGCCGAGTCCGTGTCTGAGCACGAGCGTGCGATGGGCGAGACCGGAGCCAACGAGAAGGGCGAGGGTCGGATCCCCTAGGACGTTCGGCGGTCGCCCGCATGCTCGCTGCGTCGCGGGCCCGCCCAGTGTGAGAGCGGGTCGCTCGCCGGGAACGAGGCGTCGATCTCGGCGTCGAGCCAATCGCCCGCGGCGACCGAGCGCTCCATCGCGTCTTCGGCCCGCTCGTCGTTGCGCGGCGGGAATACCACGTTTTGGTGGGTCAGCGAGGGTGCCACCGAACGTGTGGATACCCCGCCGTTGGGGACCGGAAACGGCTCGGTGGCTCGGCCATGATTTGCGGCGTGGGACCGAGTCGCCGCACCATGCTCGCCGGCTGTGCCCTCGTCACAGCTGCCGGTGTCATCGCCTCGTGCGGCAACCCGCCCGCCCCGCGCGCCCCGCCGACCACGACCAGCAGCACAACGACGACGAGCACCACCACCACGACGACCTTGCCGCCGACGACGTTGCCGCCGGGGGTAGCCGTCCCCAACGTCGTCGGCATGAAGATCGATCTGGCCCGCTTCTACCTGCGGGTCGCCGGCTTTGCAGTGGTCCCGCTCAATGCACCCTGCAACAAGGGCACGAC
This sequence comes from Acidimicrobiales bacterium, assembly GCA_035483935.1. Taxonomy (GTDB): domain Bacteria; phylum Actinomycetota; class Acidimicrobiia; order Acidimicrobiales; family RAAP-2; genus Bog-473. Next base: position 6,537 of record DATHPK010000257.1, on the reverse strand, counting down.
CCCCAGTCAGAGCGTGGTCGCGTCGCTGTCGCTTCCGGGTAGACCGCCCAGCGTGACCGTCGGCGCCCAACCCCTGGCCCCCGGCACGCGACTGGCCGAGGGCGCCCGGGTCGGCATCACCTGGTCGGGCTGTTACCCCGCCGGCACCACGGTCCCGCTGGTGAGTGGGCACACGTTTGCCAGCGCCGTGCACCTGCTGCACCTCGCCGGCCTGAACTGGGCCTGTTACTCCGTCGGCGGTCCCACGACGACAACGACCACGGCGTCGCCGACCACGTCGACCACGACGACCACCAAGCCGACGGCCCCCGCCATCCTGAGCCAAGGCACCATGGCGGGCACCCTCGTAGAGGCCGGCACCTCCGTCGCCCTTGTCATGCATCATTGCCCCCAATGACCGGGTCCGGCGCCGGCTCGGAGCCCCGTGAACCGGCCGCAGGGACTGCGGAGGAGGAGCTCGCCTTCGGCACGGCACGCGGCCGCTGGGTGCTGGCGGCCACCGTCCTCGGTACGGGAATCGCCTTCCTCGATTCGACCGTCGTCGGCATCGCGCTCCCCTCCATCAGCCGTGCCTTCGGGGGTGGCGTGGGCACGCTGCAGTGGGTCATCACCGGCTACTCCCTCACGCTCGCCGCGTTCTTGTTGCTCGGCGGTTCGCTGGGTGACCGCCTCGGGCGCCGGCGCATGTTCTCCCTCGGCATCGCCTGGTTCGCCGTCGCTTCGGCCGCCTGTGGGCTGGCGCCGACCGCGGGGTTCCTCATCGCGGCGCGCGTCGTCCAGGGGATCGGCGGCGCACTCCTCACCCCCGGCAGTCTCGCCATCATCCAGGCGTCGTTCCGGGCGGACGACCGCTCGCGGGCCATCGGGGCCTGGTCCGGCCTGGGTGGGGTGGCCACGGCCGCCGGTCCGCTGATCGGCGGCTATCTGCTTGCTGCCGGATCCTGGCGCTGGATCTTCTACATCAACCTCCCCATCGCGATCTTCGTCCTCATCATCACGGCCCGCCACGTCCCCGAGTCGACCGACCCCACCGTCAAGGGCCGCATCGACGTCACGGGAGCCTCGCTCGGAGTCGTCTTCCTGGCCGGCGTGAGCTACGCGCTGATCCAGGGTCCGACGAAGGGGTGGTCGAGCCCACTGGTCGTGGTCGCACTCGTACTCACCGCGATCTCGGGACCTGCCTTCATCGTCGTCGAGCAACGCGCCGCCAACCCGATGCTCCCGCTCGACCTGTTCCGCGCGCGCCAGTTCAGCGGCGCCAACGCAGTCACCTTCGTCGTATACGGCGCCCTCGGTGGCGCTCTGTTTCTTCTGCCCGTCGAGCTCCAGGTCGTCGCGCATTACACCCCGCTCGACTCGGGCTTGGCGCTGCTACCGATGACCCTGATCATGTTGCTCTTCTCGGCCCGCTCTGGCGCCCTTTCGGCTCGGATCGGCCCGAGGCTGCAAATGAGCCTGGGCCCGGTCGTGGCCGGCGCCGGGCTCGCCCTCCTGGCACGGGCCACCGACCACGGCAGCTACTGGACGCAGGTGTTTCCGGCCGTCATTGTCTTCGCCGCCGGCATGGCCATCACCGTGGCGCCTCTGACCGCGACCGCGATGGGCGCCGCGCCGCCCGAGCACTCGGGCGTGGCGTCTGCCGTCAACAACACCGTGGCCCGAGCCGCCAGCCTCTTCGCCGTCGCCGTGCTCCCACTGGCCGCCGGCCTCACCGGAGCGGCCGGCCTCGCGCCCGAAGAGCTCGCCCACGGCTTCCGTACCGCGATGTACATCTCGGGCGTCACCTGCGCCGCGGGCGGCCTCCTCGCCGTACTGACCATTCGCAACCCGGCCCGCCGGCCCGCCGAAGAAGCCGAGGTCAAGTGCCCCTACTCCTGTGCCGTCGGCGTCCCGCCCCCGCGCCCACTCGTCACCGTCGCTGACGGCGCCGGCTCTTGACCAGGCTCCGGCGGACCGGACGTGCGACCGCACCCGCCGGTCGGCAAAGGTAGGGAATCATGCCCCGCACGACCCGTCCGGCCACCCCGGAGGTCTTCACTCCCGCCCAACTCGGTCCCCTGACGCTGCGCAACCGCATCATCAAGGCGGCCACGTTCGAGGGCGTGATGCCAGGGGGCAAGGTCAGCGACGCGCTGATCGAGTACCACCGCCGCGTCGCCGCCGGTGGCGCCGCCATGTCCACCGTGGCGTACCTCGCCGTCTCACCCGAGGGCCGCACCGACCGCCACTGCCTGCTCCTCGACGACGAGACGGCCAAGGAACTGCGAGGGCTCACTGACGCCGTCCACGCCGAGGGTGCCGCCGCCGCGGCCCAGATCGGCCACGCCGGCCCGGTCGCCAACGCACGCTCCAACCGTGCCCCGGCCCTCGCGCCCTCCGGCGGCTTCACCCCGATGGGCTCGCGGCTCCACGCCATCGACGCGGCCGGCATCGAGCGCGTGGTCGAGGACTACCGGGCCGCGGCGACGCGCGCCGTCGACGCCGGCTTCGACAGCATCGAGGTGCACGTTGGCCACAACTACCTGCTGAGCGCGTTCTTGAGCCCGAAGCTCAACAAGCGCAAGGACCAGTTCGGCGGCTCGGTTGAGAACCGCGCCCGATTCGCGCGCGCCGTGCTGCGCAACGTCCGCGACGCCGTGGGTGACAAGGCGGCCGTCACCGCGAAATTGAACATGGCCGACGGGGTCGACGGCGGCCTGTGGGTCGACGAGAGCGTCGAGGTCGCCCGGCTCTTCGAGGCGGACGGCACCCTCGACGCGCTGGAGCTCACCGGCGGCAGCTCGCTCGCCAACCCGATGTACCTCTTCCGGGGCGACGCGCCGTTGGCCGAGTTCGGCGCCACCCTCCCGCCCCCGGTCCGCGTCGCCTTCAAGTTCATCGGCCACCGCTTCCTCAAGACGTACCCCTACGAGGAGGCCTTCTTCCTCCCCTTCGCGCGCCAGTTCCGCGCCACGCTGACGACGCCGATCATCCTGCTCGGCGGTATCACCGAGCTCGCGACGATCGAGGCCGCGCTGGCCGAGGGCTTCGCATTTGTCGCCATGGCCCGGGCCCTGCTCCGCGAGCCGGACCTGCCCAACCGCATGCAGGCGGGCGCCGCGACCTCGTCGCTCTGCATCCACTGCAACAAGTGCATGCCGACGATCTACTCGGGCACGCGTTGCGTCCTGGTGGCCGACCGCCCCGGTTCCGACTGAGCCGACGTTCCCCCTCAGCTCAGTCGGTCACAGCGTCGTAGGACTCCAGGAGCCGCTGGATCTCGGCCTGCTGCGCCTTGGCGGCCGCCGTTCCGCTTCCGCTCTTGCCCGTCGTCCAGTGCGCGAGCTGCCAGGCCGTCGAGCCGCTCCCGTTGGGGCGCCGTGCGTCTGCACCGCGCTCGAGCAGAACCCCGACCGCCGGCGCCGAGCGGTTGCGGACCGCCCGGTGCAGCGGCGTCGTCCCTCCCTTGTCTGCGGCGTCGGGGTCTGCGCCAGCGTCGAGCAGCCGCACGATCGTCATCGACTGCGCCGCCGAGTCCCAGCGCGGCCCGTTGGGTCCCCCGTCGACGGCGTAGTGCAGTGGCTGCGCGCCCCGCCGGTTGACGGCGCCGACGTCGGAGCCCGCGGCCACCAGCGCTTCCACGAGGTCTGCTGCATGCGCCGCCGCTGCCATGTGGAGGGCCGTGTCGCCGGCGTATACGTAGTGCGCGATCTCCTCGAAGAAATAGCTCTTCGCCTCCGCTCGGGTCGCGCCCGCCTCGGCCCTCGCCGACGCCAACCCGGGGTCCGCAGACAAAAGGGCGTCGAACGTCGGCCTGTCGTCCGCGACGATGGCCTCGATGAGGCGCACCAGCGCGGCGTCGTCGCCGTCCACAGGACTCAGGCCGAGACCGGCGGCCGGCGCCCGGCCCACGGTGCCGCCTGCTCGAGCTGGCCGGCGAGCGAAAGCAGCGTCTCCTCGTCACCGAACCGGCCGACGAACTGCACGCCGATCGGCAGAGCGCTCGGCAGGTCGGCATCGTCCCAGTGCAACGGCAGCGAGATCGCCGGCTGACCCGTGACGTTGAACGGCGGGGTGAACGGCACGTAGTCGGCGGCGCGGAACAGGCCCGCCAGCGGCTCGCCCGGTGGCGAGTCGAACGTGCCCAGAGGGGCGGGCGGCTCACCCAGCGTGGGAGTGAGCAGGACGTCGATGTGCTCGAAGTACTCGGCGATCTGGCGCGAGATCTTCTGGAGCTCCTGGATCGACCTCAGGTACTGGGGCCCGTTGATCGAGCGACCCAGCTCGATGAGCGCCCAGCTCAACGGCTCCACGTCGCGCTCGGCGACGGCGCGCCCGAGCCGCGACTCCCAGTCTGCGATGGCCCAGGCGTTGCCGCAGGCCCACTGGTTGATGAAGTGCGTCGTGAAGGCGGTTCCGTCGACGTCGAGGGTGGCACCCTCGACCCGGTGGCCGAGCGACTCGCAGAGATTGGCCGCTTCTCCGACGGCGGCCACACAGGCCCGGTCGACCCGGCCCCCCGTCGGCGCGGCCGTCATCACCGCGACTCGCAGCCGGGGCGGCGCGCTGGCGACCGCGGCGGCGAAGGAGGGCCCGCGCCGCGGCGGCGCCCAGTACGGATCCCCGGGGACGGGGCCGGACGTCACGTCGAGAATGGCCGCCGAGTCGCGCACCGAGCGGGTGACCACGTGCTCGCACACCAGTCCGCCCAGCAGGTCGCCGTAGTTGGGCGCCAACGAGTTGCGCCCGCGTGTCGGCTTCAGTCCGACGAGCCCGCAGCACGACGCCGGAATGCGGATGGACCCCCCGCCGTCGTTGGCGTGCGCCGCCGGCACCATGCCCGATGCGACCGCGGCGGCAGAACCCCCCGAGGACCCTCCCGTGGAGTAGTCCGTGTTCCACGGGTTACGCGACGGACCGAAGCGCCGCGGCTCCGCCGTCGGCAGGATGCCGAGCTCCGGCGTGTTCGTCTTGCCACAAATGACGAAGCCGGCGTCGATGTATCGCTGGGTGAGTTCCTGGGTCACGGTGGACACGTAGTCGCCCGAGAAGTCGAGGCCTTCGTTGAAGGCCGTGCCCGCCAGCTCGGCCCCGAGGTCCTTGAGGAGGAACGGCACGCCGCGGAACGGGCCTGCGGGCAGATCGCCCGCCGCCTCTTTCTGCGCCCGGTCGAACAGCTCGTGGATGACGGCGTTCAACTGCGGGTTGAGCTTCTCGATCCGCGTGATCGCCTCGGCCACCAGTTCGGCCGGCGACGCCTCCTTCGTGCGGACCAGCTCCGCCTGTCCCGTTGCGTCCAGCCATGTGGTGTCGTCGCTCATGGACGCACCGTACCGAGATGCGATCCGACGCGCTCGGCCGCCCAGAGGGGGCTCAGACCGAGGCGGTGACCTCCGCACCCGGACGGGTGGCACCGGTGCGGATGGCGAGGGCCTCGTGCACGGACACGTCGGCGCCGCAGGCCAGGCAACGGCGGCGGTCGTCGAGTTCGCCCCCGCAGCCTCGATGCTGCAGGATCATCGGCCGCTCCCCTTCGAGGCCGTGCCGGTCGCCCCACTGCAGCAGCGCCACCATCACCGGCCACAGGTCGGCGCCCTTCTCGGTCAACCGGTACTCGCACCGCAATGGGCGCTCCTGATAGGGCCGCTTCACGAGGATCCCCTCCTCGACGAGGCGCTCCAGGCGGGCCTGCAGCACGTTGCGGGCGACGCCCAGGTCACGCTGGAGCTCCTCGAAGCGGCGGATTCCCAGGAAGACGTCGCGGATGATCAGCAAGGTCCAGCGCTCGCCCACGACCTCGAGTGTCGACGCGACCGGGCAGTACTGGCTGGCGTAGTCACGCTTCAGCATCGCTCCAGGATACCGCACTTTCAGAACAGTGGGTTGTTTTATAAAACCCTTATCGCTAGAATACGTCCTATGACGGAACTGACTTCTCGGTCCGGCGCAACCTCCACGCCCAGGGGCGGCCACCCCGTCCTGACTGCGCTGATCGTCCTGACGGGCGTGTTCCTGTCCTCCCTCGACCTCTTCATCGTCAACATCGCCTTCCCGAGCATCTCGGCCAGCTTCCACGGCGAGAGCACCAGCTCCCTCTCCTGGGTCCTCAGCGCCTACGCCATCGTGTTCGCGGCGGTCCTCGTGCCGGCGGGCCGCTGGGCCGACCGGACCGGACGCAAGCGGGCCTTCCTCATCGGCCTCGCCGTGTTCACCGCTTCGTCCGCGGCGTGCGCCTTGGCGCCCTCGCTCGACGTCCTGATCGGGGCGCGCGTCGTCCAGGCCGTCGGCGGCGCACTGATGCTGCCGACCTCGCTCGGGCTGCTGCTCCCCGCCTTCGGTCCCGCGCGTAAGGGCGCGGCCATTGGTCTGTGGTCGGCCGTCGGTGGCGCCGCCGCCGCGTTCGGGCCGCCGATCGGTGGTCTGCTCGTGCAGGCGAGTTGGCGCTGGGTCTTTCTCGTCAACCTGCCCTTCAGCGTGCTCGCCCTCGTGTTCGGCGTCCGCCTTCTGACCGAAGTGCGTGACCCGGCCGCACACAAGTCAGACGTTCTCGGTGCCGGC
>DATHPK010000256.1:0-2038 GCA_035483935.1 Acidimicrobiales bacterium | reverse complement strand
ATGCGGTGGGCCAGGTTGACCGTGGGCCCGAAGTAGTCCCCATCTCGCAGCAGCACCGGTCCGAACGCCAGCCCCACGCGGACATCGGACAACAGGTCGTCGTCGGCGTAGGCATCAGCGAGGCCGAGCCCGATCCTCGCGGCGTCTGCAACGCTGTCGACGACGAACATGACCTCGTCTCCGATCATCTTCACCACCCGGCCCCGGGCGTTCGTCACGATGTCGTGCGAGAGTTCTTCGAACCGCCGCACGACGGCAGCCAACTCCTCGTCGGTCAGATGCTGGCTGAGGAGCGTGAACCCGACCATGTCGGCGAACCCGACGGCCATCTCGGGACTCTGTCCCGGAGCGAGCCCGTGGCCGCGCAGCAACATGCTGCGCTGAATGCCCGCCGCCACCTGCCGTCGCCACACGAATTCGAGGAGTCGCGCCACGCCGGAAATGGTGACGTCCGCCACACTGGCAAACGCCTCGGCGGACATGATGGGGTCGACCTCGTTGCTGATCAGGTTGCCCGTCCCGAGCTCCGCCTCCGCGATCCGAGCCATCGACGAGCCCATCACGCGGGCGAGCTGCACCGAGGTGTCGACGTCCGCCGCGCCCAGGGCCTGCAGGCCCTGATAAATGCGGACGGCCTCGAGGTCCAGGTCGGTGAACACCGTGTCGGCGTCGTCCACCGCCGGAAAGCCCAGTGCCCGCCAGAAGCGCTCGAGCTTGTCGATGGGGACCCCGGTGAGCTCGGAGACCTCCATCCTCGTGTAACGGCGCCGCGACGGCACGAGCATGCGATCCGCCACGAACAGGTCGATGACGCCGTCCGCGACGGCTTGGTCGATCTCCTCCTCGGTTGCCCCACGCATGAGCAGGAGCTCCTTGATGTGCAAGAGCGCAGCCGCACGCCTCGCCTCGTCCACCTGCTCCGGCGATTCCTCGAAGCTCTGGAACAGACCGGTCACGTCGGCAGGCCCCGCAACAGCGACTCGTCCCATTCCGGCCGCGAGGGCCGTCCCATGAGCGACATCAGCGCCTCCGAGGGCGAGCAACGCCCTTCGACGATGGCATCGACCTGCTCTGCGATCGGCATCTCGACGCCGGCGGCGCGGGCGAGCCCGACGAGCGGTCCGGCGCTCTTCACTCCCTCGGCCACCATGTGCATGCCACTGACGATCTCGTCGAGGGAATGGCCCTCTCCCAGCGCGAACCCGACGGTGCGATTGCGGCTCTTGGGGCTGGCACAGGTCGCCACGAGGTCACCCACCCCGGCCAGGCCGCCGAATGTGAGGACCTTTCCTCCCAACGTCACCCCGAGGCGGCCGAGCTCGGCGAGGCCGCGGGTGATGAGCACGGCGCGGGTGTTGTCGCCGAGACCGAGGCCATCGCTGATGCCGGCGGCGATGGCCATGACGTTCTTGGTGGCTCCAGCGATCTCACAACCGACGACGTCGGTGCCTGTGTAGGCGCGGAACGTCTTCGTGTGGACGAGGTTCTGGACCCGGCAGGCCAGATCCTCGTCCGGCAGCGCCACCACGCAGGCGGCGGGGTGGCCGGCCGCGACCTCCCGGGCCAGGTTTGGGCCGGTCAGCACGCCGGCGGCCACGTCAGGCAGCACCTCTGCCACCACCTGCGACATGCGGAGGTTGGAGCCGATCTCGATGCCCTTGGAGAGACTGACGACGGCCTCGATGTTGCCCGCCAAGGGCGCGACATTTCCGAGCACGGTGCGAAAGCCGTGCGAAGGCACGGCCATGAAGACGATGCTCACCCCGTCGAGCGCCTCCTCGAGCGAGGAGGTCACTCTCAGGTCGTCGGGAAGTCGCTCGCCGGCGAGATACGTGCTGTTCTCACGCGTCTCGCGTATCGACGTCGCGAGGTCCGGCGAGCGAACCCACAGAGAGGTGGGATGCGAGGCGCCGATGAGGGCGGCCACGGCCGTGCCCCATGAACCCGCACCGACCACCGCCACCTTGTCGCTGTTCATGCCAAAAGACTACGGCGGCCCCGCGTTGTGCCCTACGGGCGCCCGTACACTGTCTCGGTG
>DATHPK010000255.1:0-5782 GCA_035483935.1 Acidimicrobiales bacterium | reverse complement strand
CGGCGCCGCGTAGGTCATGTCCTTTTCCTTGCACTCCTCCACCGAGAACTTCGGTGGCGGGCGCAGGTCGGCGTCGGTCGGGTCGAACTCGAGTTCCAGGCTCAACTGGCCGGTGAAGTCCTCGATGGGGCTGATGTCGTTGAATGCCTCGGCCAGGCCCTTGTCGAGGAACCACTGAAACGAGTCGCGCTGAATCGCGATCAGGTCAGGGAGCGGCAGGGCCTCCTTGATGTTGGCAAAGGAGACGCGTTCGGGGCTGCGGGACCGTGAAGACAACGGTCAACACCTCCAAGGAGAAAGGACGGCCAGGGGACGGGACTGCGGTACTGCTGGTGCTGCGGGGCGGACGGGACGGCTAGGCGGGACTACGAGGGCTGCCGGGGCGCGCGTCGACCCGCAGGAATTACGGGTTCGAGCACACGGAGACGCACGGCAACCGTGCATCTTAACGTGGGGCGTGCCTGGACACAACCCCTCGGGCCGCGTCAGCCCAGACGGGCTGCGCCCGGGGTCCCCGACAGGGTAAAGGTGACCTCCCCCTGCGTCAAGGACCCTGTGGCCGAGGCCCGGGGATCCCTACGAGGAAACCCTGTTCAGAGCGTGAACGTGCGCAGCGGGGAGCTGCGCGATCGCCCACGAACCGAGAAGGGCAGCGTCGTCGTGAACCCCCAGAGGAACCCCCCCCAGGGCCGCGAGGCGGGAGCCCCGCGGTCCCGGCTCCGGGCTACTTGACCTCGACCGTGGCTCCGGCGCCCTCGAGGGCGGCCTTCGCCTTGTCGGCGTCTTCCTTGTTCACGTTCTCGAGGACCGGCTTGGGGGCGGCCTCGACCAGGTCCTTGGCCTCCTTGAGGCCGAGGCTGGTGAGGGCACGGACCTCCTTGATGACCTGGATCTTCTTGTCGCCGGCCCCGGTGAGGATGACGTCGAAGGCCGACTTCTCCTCCTCCGCTCCACCGGCGTCGCCGCCGCCCGCCGGAGCCGCGGCAGCCGCCACAGCCACCGGAGCGGCCGCGGTCACGCCGAAGCGCTCCTCGAAGTCCTTCAACAGCTCGCTCAACTGGATCACCGAGAGCTCGGCGATCCCGTCGAGGATCTCTTCCTTGGTCAGGGTTGCCATCTTCCTGGCCTTCCTTTCTTTCCTTCGGTCTTGTTGGTATTCGGTCTTAGATCGGTCGACTACTCGGCGGCCGGCTCTTCGGTCGCCGTCTCTGCTTCGGGGGCGGTTTCGGCCACCTCGGCCGCCTCGGGTGCCGCTGCCTCGGGGGCGTCCGGCGTGTCGGGCGCAGCGGCCTCGGCCTCTGGAGCCACGGCCTCTGCGACTGTCTCGGCGGTCGCGTCGTTCTCGGCCGGCTCGGCCTCGGCCTCCTCGGCGGTCACCGGTGTCGGAGCGACCTCGTCGACGCCGCCCTTCTGCTCGATCAGCGCCGAGATCCCGTAGGCCATGTTCTGCGGCAGTGCCTTGAGGAGGCCGGCCATCTGCGTCATCGGCGCGGCGATCGCACCGGCCAGGCGGGCCAGCAGCACCTCGCGGGGCGGCAGGTCGGCGAGTGCGGCCAGGTCGGAGGACGAGAGCAGCGAGCCGTCGGCCAGCCCGCCCTTGATCACGAGGTGCGGGTTGGCGCGGGAGAAGTCGCGCAGCGCCTTGGCCACCGCGCTGATGTCGCCCTGGACGAAGGTCAGCGCGCTCGGCCCGCTGAGGTACTCCCCGAGAGGTTGGTACTCGCCGCCGTCGATGGCCCTGCGCACGAGGGTGTTCTTGAAGATCTTGTAGTCCCCCCCGACCGCGCCGAGCGCGTGGCGGAGCTCGGCCAGCTCGGCGACCGTCAGGCCGCGGTACTCGCTCACGATCGAGGCGGTGGCCGCACCCATGCGCGTCTTGACCTCGTCGACCACCTCGACCTTGTGGGCCATCTGTGCGTTCTGCGTTGCCATCGGTTCCTCCACCGGGCTCGACTGCCCGGAAGCGGGCCAGGAGTCTCCGGCGTGCGACGGCGCAGGCGGCGGGGAGCCGTTCTGCACGATGTCGCCTCGTCAGGCCGGCCCGGCGGGCCGTTTCAGCACCCTGAGGTGCACCGGAGGTCTCTGGCGTACGGATTCATTGCCCATCCGCCGGTACGGCAGGCGGCGAGCTGTGCGGGAAAGCGTAGTACGAGCCGGCGGGCCGTCCCGTACGGGTGCCCGGTCAGGCCGGGACGGCGAGCTCCTCGTCGGTCACGCGCGCCTTGGTCGGGTCGATGTGAATGCCCGGGCTCATGGTCGTCGACACCGTGATCGAGAGGAAGTAGCGACCCTTGGCCGCAGCCGGCTTGGCCCGCTGCAGCTCGTCGACCACGGCACGGATGTTCGCCATCAGCTGGTCGTTGGTGAACGACGCCTTGCCGACACGCAGGTGGACGTTGCCGACCTTGTCGGTGCGGTACTCGACGCGGCCGCCCTTGAACTCGGTGACCGCCTTGCCCACGTCGGTCGTGACGGTGCCGGTCTTCGGGTTGGGCATGAGGCCGCGCGGGCCGAGGACGCGGCCGAGCGAGCCGACCTGGCCCATGAGGTCCGGCGTGGCGATGGCCACGTCGAAGTCGAGGAAGCCACCGTTGATCTTGGCCACGAGGTCGTCGGCGCCCACGACGTCCGCGCCGGCGTTGCGGGCCTCGGTGGCAGCCTCACCGGCGGCGAACACGGCCACCCGGTTGGTGCGGCCGGTGCCCTCGGGCAGCGACAGCGTGCCGCGCACGATCTGATCAGCCTTGCGGGGGTCGACGCCGAGGCGCACCGCCAGCTCGACCGTCTCGTCGAACTTGGCGCTGGCCAGCTCCTTGAGGATGTCCACCGCCTCGCCGAGACCGTAGAGCTGCTCGCGGTCGACCTTGGTGAGGCTGTCCTTGTACTTCTTCCCGTGCTGGGTCATGTCGTTCTCCTTGGCGCCTAGCTGGCGACGGTGATGCCCATGGAGCGGGCGGTGCCGGCCACCTGTTTCTTGGCCGCCTCGAGGTTGTCGGTGTTCAGGTCCTTGAGCTTGGCCGTGGCGATCTCCGCGAGCTGGGCGTCGGTGATAGATCCCACCGTCTCCCGTCCCGTCGTCTGCGCGCCCTTGTCGAGGCCGGCCGCCTGGCGCAGCAGCACCGGCGTCGGCGACGTCTTCAGGATGAAACTGAACGAGCGGTCCTCGTAGATGGTGATCTCGACGGGGATGACCTGGCCGCGCATGTTCTCCGTCTGCTGGTTGTACTGCTTGCAGAACTCCATGGTCTGCACGCCGTGGGGACCGAGCGCCGTGCCCACCGGGGGCGCGGGCGTGGCCGAGCCCGCTTCGAGTTGGATCTTGACCACGGCGAGCACCTTCTTCTTCGGTGGCATCGTCTGTTCTCCTTCTTGTTCCTCGTCCTGTGTGTCTGTCTGGCCCGGCCGTGCGCCGGGCGCCACGGTCGCCTTAGAGCTTGGCGACCTGGCTGAACTCGAGCTCGACCGGGGTCTCCCGGCCGAAGATGTTGACCAGCACCTTGAGCTTGAGCTGGTCCTCGTTGATCTCGGAGATCTGGCCCGAGAAGTCGGCGAAGGGGCCTTCCTTGACCCGCACCGTCTCGTTGACCTCGTATTCGAGGCGGGCGCGGGACCGCTTCGGGGCCGCGCCGGGCACGCCCTCGACCTTGACCTGGAGGATGTTCTCCACCTCGCGCCGCGACAGCGGCGTGGGCTTGGTGCCCGGTCCGACGAAGCCGGTCACGCCGGGCGTGTTGCGGATGGCGCCCCAGGTGTCGTCGTCCAGATCGCAGCGCACGAGGAGGTAACCGGGGAAGACCTTCTTCTGGACCGTGACCTTCTTGCCGCCCTTGAACTCGTCGACGTCCTCCATCGGGATGACGACCTCGAAGACGCGGTCCTCGAGTCCGCGCGACGCAACGACGTTGCCCATGTTCGAGCGCACCTTGTTCTCGTAACCCGAGTAGGTGTGCACCACGTACCAGCGGCCGGGCCGGTCGTAGGGGCTCTCGACTTCGACGACCTCTTCTTCTTCGTCCTCGTCGTGGCCCCAGCCGCCCAGCTCGACGTTCTCTTCGACGGCGGCGGAGCCGTTGCCCGTGGCATCGAGCACGAGGTCCGGCTCCGCACTCGCCCCCGGCGCCTCCAGCTCGTGCTCCACCTCGATCTCTTCGATCTCTTCGATCGTGTCCAGCACCGCCTCCTCGAGGATCTCCTCCACGACTGCTTCGACGATCTCCTCCTCGACCTGTTCGGCGGCGACCTCTTCGATCTGCTCGGCCACCGCTTCGACGACGGCGTCGTCGGCGATCGCCTCGTGCTCCGCCTCGTCCTCGGCAGCGACCTCGTCCAGGACGTCGTCAGTCGACGTCGTGCTCATTGCGGCCTCCTCGGGCGCCTGCTCGGACTCTTCCCGCTCTGCCTCGACGGCTTCCGCGACGTCTTCCTCGTCACCGGTCGCGAGGGCTTCCTCTGCTTGTGTGTGCGACATGTCGGTCATGTTCGGTGCTACTTCGTGAAGAGAAGCGTGATCAGCTTCCCGAACGCGAGGTTCAGGACGAAGATCAGGCTGATCATGATCACCAGGGTGGTAAAGACCACGGAGGTGTAGTTGATGAGCTCAGAGCGCGAGGGCCAGGCGACCTGGCGCATCTCGTCGCGGACCTCGCGGACGAACTGAGCGGGCGTGGCGCGGCGGCGGGCCGGGGCGCCACCCTTCTGCTGGCGGGGCGTCCGCGTCGGCTGCGCCGGCGCGCGCCGGGTGGACGGAGAGCCATCGGCCTCCATCTGCCCTTGGCGCTGCATCATGCGCTTTGTCTCGCGGTTCACTGATCTCGCCTCACGTACTTCGTCGGGTGTTCACGTCCGGGGCAGGGCAGGAGGGACTCGAACCCCCAACCGCCGGTTTTGGAGACCGGTGCTCTACCAGTTGAGCTACTGCCCTCGGTGGGGTTGCCTTCGGTTGCCCTCGGGCGGGTGGTTCTTCCCCCCTGACCTGGGGAACGGCCTGCCAGAGTAGCACCGGCAGGATCGGATCGGCTCAGCGGGTCTCCTTGTGCAGCGTGTGCTGACGGTCCCAGCGGCAGTACTTCTTCATCTCGATCCGCTCACGGTCGTTGAGCTTGTTCTTGGTCGTGATGTAGTTCCGCCGCTTGCACACCTCGCAGGCCAGCGTGACCTGGACCCTCTTCTCGTTCTTGGGCATGGCGCTTCCTTCCTGATTAACCGCCCGGGCACCCGCCCCGGGCCTGGTAGCGGCGGCGGGACTCGAACCCGCGACAACACGATTATGAGCCGTGTGCTCTGACCAACTGAGCTACGCCGCCATGGGCGAGCCCCCTGTCGGAATCGAACCGACGACACCAGCCTTACCATGGCTGTGCTCTGCCGACTGAGCTAAGGGGGCGCCGCGGCTACCTTCCGCGAGCGGTCAATGATAGCCAGGGGACGGCACGGGTTGCCTCCGCTCCCTCCCTGGTTTGCCCACGTCAACAGTACCATCGCCCGATGCGGATCCGACTGGCCGAGCTGGCCGACGCCGAGGCCATCCGGGCCATCTACAACGTCGAAGTCCTCGGATCGACGAACACCTTCGACATGGTGCCGCGCACAAAAGCCGAGCAGGAGGCCTGGATCCTGGAGCACAGCGGGGTGCACCCTGCCATCGTGGCGGTCGAGGACTCGTCGACGGATGAGCCGGGGGACGGCGGGACAGGAGCCGACGGGTCCGGGGCCGGCGGGACTCGAGCTGGCGGGCTGAGGCTGATCCGGGGCGGGTCCGGCGGGCCGGAGTCCGACCCCGGAA
>DATHPK010000254.1:0-1572 GCA_035483935.1 Acidimicrobiales bacterium | reverse complement strand
CCCGCCCTATCCGGTGCCGACGACGACATTTGGCTGGGCGGCCGGCGACGCCGCCTACGCCATGGGCGCATTCGAGCTCGCCGACGACGAGGCGCTGGTGATCCGGGGCCGCTCGCCCGACTGCGTGTTCTGGAACATGTGCCTGTGGAACCGGCTGCTGCACACGTACAACTACGACTACGAGCGCGTCACCATCAACGGTGCGCAGGTCCAGTACGAGCCCGACGGGTCCTGGACCATCGTCGTGTCGTCCCAGCGGCCGAAGCACCCCAACTGGGTGTCGACGGCGGGCCACGGCAGCGGCCGCATCTGGTTCCGCTGGTTCCTTCCCGCCGAGACGCCCGAGCAACCGGAAGTCGAAGTCGTCCCGGTGTCCTCCCTGTGACCGACAGGCCTGCGCCGGTCCATATCGACGACCTGGCCGAGCCCCGCTTCTCCGACGAGGCCCGCGCCGCGCTCGTATTCATGCAGGAGGCGGGGTCTCAGCTCACCCTCGAGCCCACCGCGCTGATGCAAGCAGCGAAGAGCGACACCGGCCTCGACGACTTCGGCGCCATGGACTTCGCGCCGCGGCTCGAACTGCTGTGTCGCACGATGATGGACGAGGGTGGCTTCAACAGCGCCGGCATCCTGCAGCAGCACATGCTGATCCTCGGGCTCTTGAAGAACCGACTGCTGATCGAGGACCTGATCGGCCGCCACCCCGAGATCCTCGACGAGGAGATCGCGGCACCGATCATCATCTGCGGCCTGCCGCGAACGGGCACTACGCACCTGCACAACCTGATCTCGGCCGACCCGGCCATCCGCTCCCTCCCCTATTGGGAGAGCCTCGAGCCCGTGCTCGCCGATCGCGAACGGCCCGCCGCCGGAGAGCCCGACCCGCGGCGAGAGCGCACGGGCATGGCGCTGTCGTTCCTCGATGTGGCCTTGCCCAACTTCAACCGCATGCACGAGATGACCGTCGACCATGCGCACGAGGAGATCCAACTCCTGGCGATCGACTTCTCGACCATGCTGTTCGAGACCACCGCTTCCATGCCTACGTGGCGCGACGCCTACCGCGCCCGGGACCAGCGGCCCAGCTACGCCTACATGCGACGCGTCCTCCAGGTGCTCCAGTGGCTGCGCGGTGGCACCCGCTGGGTGCTGAAGTCCCCGCAGCACATCGAGCAGTTCCCCGCCCTGCTCGACACGTTCCCCGACGCCACCTTCGTCGTCACGCACCGCGATCCGGTCTCGGTGACCGCGTCGATGGTCACGATGATCGCCTACACGGCCCGGCTCACCCGGGACCGCGTCGACGTCGAGGACATGGGCCGCTACTGGGCGGACCGCCTCGAGCGGATGTTGCGCCGCTGCGCCGACGAGCGCGACGTGCTGCCGGCGGACCGGACGATCGACGTCCACTTCGACGCGTTCATGGCCGACGACCTGGCCACGGTGGCCCGCGTCTACGAGCTGGCCGGCCAGCCGCTGGACCAACGCGTTGTGGAGTCCATGGCGTCCTTCATGGAAAGGCACCCCCGGGGTCGCCACGGGACCGTCGCCTACGATCTATCCCAGTTCGGT
>DATHPK010000253.1:0-3557 GCA_035483935.1 Acidimicrobiales bacterium | reverse complement strand
AGTCGGCCGCCTTGGTGAAGGCGGCGTGCGCGCTCTCCCCGCACACCACACTCGGTCGCGCCAGACCCCGTTCGCGCCCCACGTCCCGTGCCGTCTTCACCGCCTGGAGCAGGCTCTCGGTGCCGCCCGACGTCAGGTATCCCTCGACCGCCCCGCCGGCTTCGGGCTCGTCGGCCCCGAGCAACGTCGCGGTGTTGCAAACGATGTCGTGTTGCATGACCCCGATGCTGGGAAACGCCAGCACGTTGAGCCCGTTCTCGGCGCTGAACAGCGCCAGCGCATCGGACAACAGTTCGTGCACCTCGTCGCCGGCCGAGTAGACGAGCGAGAAGACCCGGCCGCCCCGCCAGTCCTGGTCGTCCTGCTTGAGGGCGAGCAGCTGCTGCATGACCTCGCCCCGCGGCAGTCCCTTCCCGGGCATCGGGGTGTGCGGGAAGACAGCTCCGGACTCGGCCACGGCCGCGTTCTTAGCGCAGGCGGTGCCGACCCGGTGTTACGAGCTCACGAGCCCCAGATAATGGCCTGCGGCTCCGTGTACGCGAGCAGCCCGTAGTCGCCCCCGTCACGCCCGACGCCGGACATCTTGAAGCCGCCGAACGGCGCGTCGTGGTTGCGCTGCGCGGTGTTGATCCCGACGTGGCCGGCCTGCAGCAGCTTGGCCACCCGGAGCGCCCTCGCTCCGTCGCCCGAGAACACGTAGTCGTACAGCCCGAACTCCGAGTCGTTGGCGATGGCGATGCCCTCCTCCTCGTCGTCGAAGGGGATCATCGTGATCACCGGCCCGAAGATCTCCTCACGCGCCACCCGCATGTCGTTCGTGCCCGTAATCAGCGTCGGCGCCACGTAGAAGCCCTTGGGCAGGTCGGCCGGCCGCTCGCCGCCTATCACCACTTCGCCGCCGTCCTCGGCCGCCGTGGCGATGTGCGCCTCGATCCGTCCCCGCTGGGCCGCCGAGATCACCGGCCCGATGATGGTCTTGGCATCCGTCGGGTCGCCGACCTTCAGGAACCCGGCCATCTGCACCAGGCCCTCACGTACCTGGTCGAACACGCTGCGGTGCACGACCGCCCGCGTGGGCGCCGTGCAGATCTGGCCCGAGTGGAACGACCACGTCGACCCGATGCAGCCGATCGCTCCCTTGATGTCGGCGTCCTCGAACACCACGCACGCGCCCTTGCCTCCCAGCTCGAGCAGTGTGCGCTTCATCGTCCGCGCCGCCTTTTCGGCGATCGTAACGCCCACCTGTGTCGAGCCCGTGAAGCTGACGCAATCGACCTCGTCGGAATCCACCAACGCCGCCGAGGAGGCCGGACCGTTTCCGTTGACCAGGTTGACCACGCCCGGGGGGAACCCGACCTCGTCGAGGATCCGGACCAGCTCCACGATCGCGAGCGGGTCCTGCGGCGCCGGCTTCACCACCACGGTGTTGCCGGCTGCGAGCGCCGGAGCGACCTTCCCGGCCATGTTGACCATCGGGAAGTTGTACGAGGTGATGCACGCCACCACGCCGAGCGCCTGGCGGTTGACCATGCCGCCGATGATCCCGCCGGGCGCCAGCGGCGTCGCCTGGGCCGGCTGGGGGAGGAGTGGCGTCTGCAGCACCTGGCGCGGGTCCCGCGCGTATCGCTCGAAGCGGTCGGCCGCCACGGGGACCTGCATGCGCGAGCCGACCGTGGCAGTGGCGCCCGTCTCGGCGATGACCAGCGGGAGCAGCTCGGAGGACTTGGCCCGGATGGCGGCCGCCGCCTCCCGCATCAGGGCGCCGCGCTCCTCGACCGACCACGCCGCCCACCCGGGCTGGGCCTCCTTTGCCGCCGCCGCCGCTGCGAGGGCGTCGCCGGCACTGGCGTTGGGCGCCCGGCCCACCAGCTCCTCCGTCGCCGGGTTCACGATCTCGTACGTGCCCTCGGCTGCGTCGACCCACTTGCCCCCGATCAGGAGCTGCTGCTCGTCACGCGTCGTCTCTGCCATCTGAACTCCCGGGTCGGGCGTGCGCCAGCACATCTGACGCCCCGTCACATTCAACTCTGCACCGGCTCGGGCCGCCAAAAAGCCAGTTCGATCCCCCATCCGGCCCTGTCCGCCGCAGGCGCCCGCCGCGCGTTTTGTGCCGCCGTTGTGCAAAAGGCAGGACCTTCGACACTTCGCAAGGTCGGGTGCGCGGCGCGATTGTCTAAATTGGAAAACGTCCTCGGGGGAGTGAACGGAGTCTGGTCATGAGTCGGCCCGCCGATTTGGTCCCAAGTTCGCCGCGCCTGGACGCCAACCGTCCGGACGACGTGTCGGCAATCGTCGGGGCCTCGATCCTGGGCAGCGCCGACGTGGCACGCGCCCGCGAGCGCCGGCGGATGACGCGCCTGCGCCGGCTGGTCGCCCTCGCCGCACTCCTTCTGGGGTGGGTGGTCATCCGGACGATGCGCGGGCACAGCATCATGCCCTCGCTCCCCATCCCGCACTGGCTCGGCGGCTCGCTGCCGATCATCTTCATCGTGCTGATGCTCGGCGTCGTCATGCTGGCTCCGTTCCTCGGGGCCGGGCGTTCGCCGCACACGCTCGTACGTCCGGGCGAGACGGCCGTGGGTCTCAACGACCTCGTCGGCATCGACGCCATCAAGGCGGAGGTCGTGCGCTCCATCAACCTCTTCCTCGCCCACCAGACGTTCCGCGACACGATGGGTGGCTCGGCCCGACGCGGCGTCCTCTTCGAGGGCCCTCCCGGGACCGGCAAGACCTTCGTGGCGAAGGCCATGGCCAAAGAGGCGAACGTCCCCTTCCTCTTCGTGTCCGCCTCGGCGTTCCAGTCGATGTACTACGGCCAGACCAACCGCAAGATCCGCTCCTTCTTCAAGCAGCTCCGGAAGCACGCACACAAGGAGGGCGGCGCCATCGGCTTCATCGAGGAGATCGACGCGATCGGCGCTTCACGGCGAGGCATGAGCGGCAGCGGTGGGACCGAGGGGATCTCGGGCGTGGTCAACGAGTTGCTCGTGCAGCTGCAGTCGTTCGACAGCCCGAGCCGGAGCCAGCGCTTGGCCTGGGCCTGGATCGACCTGCTCAACCGGTACCTCCCCGACGGGTCGAAGTTGCAGAAGCCCAAGGTCGAGCCGGCCAACGTCCTCGTCGTCGGTGCCACGAACCGCAAGGACGACCTCGACCCGGCTCTCATCCGGCCGGGCCGTTTCGACCGCTCGATCTACTTCGGCCTGCCCGGCCGCCGGGCGCGCGGCGAGATCGTCGCCTACTACCTCGGCAAGAAGGCCCATGCCGCCGACCTCGATGAGCACGGCGCGGTTGACACGGTGGCGGGCATGACGTTCGGCTACTCGCCGGCGTCGCTCGAGCGCCTCATGGACGAGTCCCTGGTCATCGCGCTCACCCACGGTCGCTCGGCCATGACCATGGCCGACGTCGCCGAGGCGAAGATGCTGGTCGAGCTCGGGGTCACCGACGAGACCATCTACGCGCCCGACGAGCGTGACCGGGTCGCCACCCACGAGGCCGGCCACGCCACCGTGGCGTACTTCGTGGGCCAGACCCGCCAGCTCGACGTGCTCTCC
>DATHPK010000252.1:0-22132 GCA_035483935.1 Acidimicrobiales bacterium | reverse complement strand
CCGATGTCGCCCAACCAGCCCTACGACATGAAGAAGATCATCGCCGCGGTGGTGGACGACGGCGAGTACTTCGAGGTGCACCGGCACTGGGCCATGTCGATCACGTGCGGGTACGCCCGCATGAACGGCCGCGTCGTTGGCATCGTGGGCAACCAGCCCGCCGTGCTCGCCGGGGTGCTCGACATCGACTCCTCCGAGAAGGCGTCGCGTTTCGTGCGCACGTGCGATGCGTTCAACATCCCGCTCCTCACCTTCGTCGACGTGCCGGGCTTCCTGCCGGGCACGGACCAGGAGTACGGCGGCATCATCCGCCACGGTGCCAAGCTGCTCTACGCCTACTGCGAGGCGACGGTGCCGCGGATCCAGATCATCACGCGCAAGGCCTACGGCGGCGCCTACGTCGTCATGAACTCCAAGTCGATCGGCGCCGACCTGGCCTTCGCCTGGCCCTCGGCCGAGCTCGCCGTGATGGGGCCGAACGGCGCGGTCGACATCGTCTACCGGCGCGAGCTGGCCGAGGCCGCCGACCCTGCGCAGCGCCGCGCCGAGCTGATCGACGAGTACACGGAGCGCTACGCCAACCCCTACATCGCGGCCGAGCGCGGCTACATCGACGACGTGATCTCGCCGGCCGACACGCGCGCCGTCATCTGCCGCAGCCTCGACATCCTGGCCTCCAAGCGCGAGGACCTGCCGCGGCGCAAGCACGGCAACGTCCCGCTGTGAGCGCACTCTCGGTCGACCCGGCGCAGCTCGCCCTGCGGCCGCGCCCCGAACCAGAGCCCGCCGTCCTCGCCGCGATCGCGTCGGCCGTCC
The DNA here is from genome assembly GCA_035483935.1 of Acidimicrobiales bacterium. Taxonomy (GTDB): domain Bacteria; phylum Actinomycetota; class Acidimicrobiia; order Acidimicrobiales; family RAAP-2; genus Bog-473. The sequence goes on along the minus strand of DATHPK010000252.1, from coordinate 21,316 downwards.
AGCTGGCCTGGCCGCGCCCGACGGCTCCCGACGAGCGGCTCCGCGTGCACGAGGCCTGGCGCTTCAGCGGCCGCTGGTGGAACAAGCCCGTTCCGGTGAGCCGCGACCGTCCCTGGACGCGCCGCTGACCGTCTACGTCGACGACTGGCGGCAGCCGGCGACCGTCCGCGGACGGACCGACCGCTGGTCACACCTGCTGGCCGACGAACCCGGCGAGCTCCATGCCCTGGCCGGCGCGCTCGGCATCCCCCGGCGCGGCTATCAGGTTCACCGGCGCTCCGCCGCGCTGAACCACTACGACCTGCCCGAGAGCCTCCGGGAGCGGGCGATCGCACTGGGTGCGGTACCTGTCACCTGGCGCCAGATGGCGCGGCTCACGCGCGAGTGGCGGCGCGCTGGCGCTCCGCCAGCGCCACCAGGTCCTCCATGATCGCGTCGAACGAGTAGTCCTTGGGCGTGTAGACCGACGCCACGCCCTTGCCGGTCAACAGCTCGGCGTCGTCGGGCGGGATGATGCCGCCCACCACGACGGCGGCGGTGCTGCCGGCGGCGCGCAGGCGGTCGAGGACGTCGGGCACGAGCTCGAGATGCGAGCCCGAGAGAATGGACAGTCCGACGATGTCGACGTCCTCGTCGAGCGCGGCCGCCACGATCTGCGCCGGGGTCAAGCGGATGCCTTGGTAGATCACCTCGAAGCCGGCGTCGCGCGCCGCGACGGCGATCTGCTCGGCACCGTTCGAGTGCCCGTCGAGCCCGGGCTTCGCCACGAGGAGCCGGGGCGGGCCGCCGGTGCGCTCCGCCAGTTGTCGGGTGCGCACGCGGATCGGCGCCAACTCCTCGCCGCGGTGCCCCACGCCGCCGCCCACACCCGTGGGGGCGCGGAACTCGCCGAACACCTCGCGCAGCGCGCCGGCCCACTCCCCTGTGGTGCCGCCCGCGTGGGCGAGGGCGACCGTGGCCGGCATCACGTTGCCCTCGGGGCCATCGTCCTCGGCCACCCGCCGCAGCCCGTCGAGCGCCGCCTGGACCGCCGCGTTGTCGCGCAGGGCGCGCCAGCGATCGACGTCTGCGATCATCTCGGCCTCCACGCGGTGATCGACCCTGAGGATGTTCTCGATCTCGCCGTCACCGAGGAGCGGCGACGTGGCCGTCTCGGTGAAGGAGTTCACACCGACCACCGTGAGCTCGCCGCTCTCGATGCGGCGCACGCGCTCGGCCTGGCTGCGCACAAGCCGGCGCTTCAGCTCGTCGATGGCCTCGAAGGCGCCGCCCAGCGCCTGCACGTCGTCCAGCTCGGCGGTGGCCTCCTCGACGAGCTCGGACGTCTTGGCCTCGATCACCTTGGACCCCTCGAAGATGTCGTCGTACTCGAGGAGGTCGGACTCGAACGCGAGCACCTGCTGGATGCGCAGTGACCATTGCTGGTCCCACGGCCGTGGCAACCCGAGCGCCTCGTTCCAGGCCGGCAGCTGCATGGCGCGGGCGCGGGCGTCCTTCGACAGCGTGACCCCGAGTGTCTCGAGGACGATGCGCTGGACATTGTTCTCGGGCTGCTGCTCGGTCAGGCCGAGCGAATTGACCTGGACCCCGTAGCGGAAGCGCCGCAATTTGGGGTTCTCGACGCCGTAGCGCTCGCGGCAGATGCGGTCCCACATCCGTGTGAAGGCCCGCATCTTGCACGTCTCCTCGACGAATCGGACGCTCGAGTTCACGAAGAAACTGATGCGGCCGACGACGGCGGGCAGCTCGTCCTCGTTCACCTTGCCCGAGGTGCGTACGCCGTCGAGGACGCCGATCGCTGTCGCCAGCGCGTAGGCCAACTCCTGCACCGGTGTCGCCCCGGCCTCCTGGAGGTGGTAGCTGCACACGTTGATCGGGTTCCACTTCGGCGCGTGCCGCACCGTGTAGGCGATGGTGTCGACCGTGAGCCGCAGGCTCGGTCCCGGCGGGAAGATGTACGTCCCCCGGCTGAGGTACTCCTTCACGATGTCGTTCTGCGTCGTCCCGGCCAGCAGCGCAGGGTCGACGCCGATGTCCTCGGCGTGGGCGACGTAGAGGCTGAGCAGCCAGGCCGCGGTCGCGTTGATCGTCATGGACGTGTTCATCTCCGCGACGGGGATCTGGTCGAGGAGCTCCTCCATGTGGCCGAGGTGCGCCACCGGCACGCCCACCTTGCCCACCTCGCCGGCCGCCTCCGGTGCGTCGGGGTCGTAACCCGTCTGCGTCGGCAGGTCGAAGGCGATGGAGAGCCCGGTCTGGCCCTTGGCCAGGTTTGTGCGGTAGAGCTCGTTCGAGGCGCGCGCCGACGAGTGGCCCGAGTAGGTGCGCATGACCCAGGGCGCGTCCCGCTCCCTTTCGGTCGCCATCAGCTCACCTCCAGACGGTGTCGCCCACCAATCATTTTGCCCGTCTTTCGCCTCCGCTCGGCGCGCTCAGCGGTTGTAGTCGTAAAAGCCCTTCTTGGTCTTGCGGCCCAGCTGGCCCGACGTGACCAGGCGGCGCAGCAGCGGCACCGCGGCATAGTTGGGATCGCGGTACTCCTCGTAGAGCGCCTCGAGAATCGCAAGGGACGTGTCAAGGCCGACGAGGTCGAGGAGCGCGAACGGCCCCATCGGGAAGCCGCAGCCCCCCTTCATCGCGGCGTCGATGCCCTCGCGCGTGGCAACGCCCTGCTCGAGCAGGCGCACGGCGTTGTTGAGATACGGGAACAGGAGCGCGTTCACGATGAACCCCGCCTGGTCCTTGACCTCGACCGGGTCCTTGCCGCACTTCTCTGCGAAAGCGAGGGCGGCGGCGACCGTGGCGTCGCTCGCGGTGATCGGCCGCACGACCTCGACGAGCGCCATCGCAGGGGCCGGGTTGAAGAAGTGCACCCCGCACACCTGCTCGGGGCGGCCGGTGGCCATCGCCATCTCGACGACCGGCAGGGTCGAGGTGTTGGTGGCGAGGATCGTCCCGGGCTTGCAGACGCTGTCCAGCTCGCCGAAGAGATCCTTCTTGACCGCGAGGTCCTCGACCACCGACTCGATCACCAGGTCGGCGTCGACCAGCTCGCCCAGGTGGGTCGTGGCCCGCACGCGCCCGGCGATCTCCTTGGCCTCGGCCTCGTCGCGCTTGCCCTTCTCGACCTGCTTGGCGAGCGACTTCTCCAGGCCGGCCAACATGGCGTCGGCGCCCGACTGGCTCCGGCTGCGCAGCACGACCTCGTGTCCGGTCGCGGCCGCCACCTCGGCGATGCCCGAGCCCATGATTCCGGAACCGACAATTCCCACCCGTGTGATCGACATGGCCGCCAAGGCTACCGGCCGGTAACCGCCGCAGTCGAAGCCGGGACGGCCGGCTGGGCGTGCCAAAGTGGCGCATGGACTCGACCGGCACGCTGGCCCTGGTGGGGGGCGACGAATGGACCGAGGGTTGCAGCTTCGACGCCACGCTCCTGGCGGCGTCGGGGGGCACCGACGTGGTGGTGCTGCCGACGGCCGCCGCCTACCAGCATCCCGAGCGGACGGTCCTGCGGGCGGCCGAGTGGTTCGCCCCGCTCGGGGCCCAGGTCGAGGGGCTGATGGTGGTCGATCGGGCTTCGGCCGAGGACCCGGGCATGGCGGCCGCGGTGGCCCGGGCCCGCTTCGTCTACCTGGCCGGCGGCTCACCGCTGCACCTGAAGGCGGCGCTGAAGAAATCGGCGGTGTTCGACGCGTTGCGGGCGGCCTGGCTCGGTGGTGCCGTCGTGGCGGGGGCCGGCGCGGGCGCCATGGTGCTGACCGACCCGATGGTGGACCCGCGCGGGGGCGCGCTCACGCTCGGGCTGGGCCTCGTCGACAATCTCACCGTCGTCCCCCATTTCGGCGACGAGCACGACGACGCCCACGGCCAGAAGCTGGAGCGCACGGTTGCCATGGCACCGGCCGCCCTGCCGGTCGTGGCCCTGCCGGCCCGCACGGCCCTCGTCCGCGACGGTGCCGGCACGTGGCGGGCGGAAGGGGCGGGGACTCCGGTCGTGTTCGTCGGTGGCGCGCAGACCGAAGGCCTGACCGCGCTCACGGGGTGAGCGGGTTCAGTCCTTCTCCTCGACGGTGACGCTCTCGATCACGACGCGCTCTTTGGGGGTGCCCGAGCGGCTGCCGAGGGCATCGATCTTGGCGACGACGTCGAGGTCGCTCACCACCTCGCCGAAGAGTGCGTAGAGCGGAGGCAGGCGCACGCCGTCGGCCCCGCTGATGACGAAGAACTGGCTGCCGTTGGTGTCGGGCCCTGCGTTGGCCATCGCCAGCGAGCCGACCTTGTAGCGCCCCGCCTGCGGCAACTCGTCGGCGAAGCGGTAGCCGGGACCACCGGAGCCCGAGCCCGTCGGGTCGCCGCCTTGGAGGACGAAGCCCGGGATGATGCGGTGGAACACGATGCCGTCGAAGTAGTGGTAGCGGGCGAGGAAGACGAAGCTGTTGACCGTCCGCGGCGCCGCCAGCGGGTCGAGGTTGATCACCATCGTGCCGTGCGAGGTGACCATCGTGGCCACGTAACGCTTGGCGGTGTCGATGATCATCGGCGGCTCCTCGTCGAACTTCCGCTGCTGCGGGCTCGAGCCGTCGGGGTTGGGTGCGGTGGGCGTGGCCATGGCGGGCTACCTCAGGATTCGTGGATGGTGACGGACAGGATGCGCTGGGTCACGTCCGGCGGGGTGCCGGACGACGACCCCTGCTGGTTGATCGTCTGCACGACGTGCAGACCCGACGTGACGAGGCCGAACAGCGGGTACGAGTTGGGCAGGGCCTCGCCCTGGCTCCCGGCCACGATGAAGAACTGGCTCCCGCTCACGCCCGCCGACGACGTGGCCATCGCCAGCGAGCCGGCCGGGTAGGTCGGGTTGCCCGCGGTCCCCGTCGCCGGGAGGTTCTCGGGGGGCAGCGTGTACGCGGCCCCGCTCGTGGTGCTGTTGGCGTTGGTCTGCGCGGGGTTGCCGGTCTGGTTGACGAAATTGGGGATCACGCGGAAGAAGGAGTTGCAGTGGAAGAACCCCTTCTCGGCCAGGAAGACGAAGTTGTTGACCGTCTTGGGCGCGGCTTGCGCGTCGAGGCCGACGACGAAGGTGCCGGTGGTGGTCTTCACCGTGGCCGAGTAGCTCTTCGTCGTGTCGATCGTCATCGCCGGTGCGGCCGTGTAGTGCTGGGTGTTCGCCGGCGTGGTGGGGCTGGCCGGGCAGCCGGCCTTCTCGGCGGCGGCGTTGGCCTCGGCCTGCAGGTGGGCGTTGGTCTTGGCCGCGCTGCTCTCGGTGGTCGACGTGCTGGACTGCTTGCCCACGGGGTTGTTGTTGCTCGAGACCAGGAAGGCGATCCCCACGATGGCACCGGCCACGATCACGACGATGATCCCGTTGCGGATCTGCCTGCGGCGCTTGGCCGACCTGGCCTCGGCGGCCAGTCGGGCCTCCCTGGCCGCGCGCTGGCGGGCTCGCTTCTCGCTGGGCACGGGCGCAGACCCTATCCAATTGCGGGGGTGCCCCTTGGTCGCTACGGCGGCTCCCCGAGGGCGCCGGCCCGCCCGTAGCCAGGGCCGACGCCGATGATGCCCGTGCGCAGTCGGTAGCCTCGGGCGATGCCGCTGGTCGTCCAGAAGTTCGGGGGTACCTCCGTCGGCGACGCCGACCGGATCCGGGCCGTCGCCGACCACATCGCGCGGACGCGACGCCAGGGTTCGGACGTGGTGGCCGTGGTGAGCGCGATGGGCAAGACGACGGACGACCTCATCCACCTGGCCAACTCGGTCAGCAGCACCCAGCCGCCCCGCGAGTACGACATGCTCGTGAGCACCGGCGAGCGCATCTCGATGTCCCTGCTGGTGATGGCGCTGGCCGAGCTGGGGGTGGAGGGCCAGTCCTTCACCGGGAGCCAGGTGGGGATCATCACCGACGCCGACCACACCCGGGCGAAGATCAAGGAGGTCAAGGGCGACCGCCTGCGCGAGGCGCTGGCCGCGGGCAAGGTGCCGGTGGTGGCGGGGTTCCAGGGCGTCTCGGTCGATCGCGAGATCACCACCCTCGGGCGGGGCGGGTCCGACACGACGGCGGTCGCGCTCGCTGCATCGCTCGAGGCCGACGTCTGCGAGATCTACACCGATGTCACCGGCGTGTTCACCGCCGACCCGCGCATCGTGCCCGAGGCCCACCGCCTGAACCGCATCTCCTTCGACGAGATGCTCGAGATGGCGGCGACCGGGGGGCGCGTGCTCATGCTGCGCGCCGTCGAGTTCGCCCGCAACCACAATGTCCCGCTGCACGTGCGCAGCAGCTTCACCTGGGAACCAGGCACCTGGGTCGTCGAGGAGGATGCAGACATGGAGGAAGCCGTCGTCACCGCCGTGACCCACGACACGTCGGAGGCCAAGGTCACGGTCAGCGGTCTCCCCGACCACCCCGGCGTCGCCGCCCGCCTCTTCCGGCCGCTCGCCGACAAGTCGATCATCGTCGACATGATCGTGCAGAACAGCTCGGCGCACGGGACGACGGACATCTCGTTCACCGTGCCCAACGACGACCTGGCCATGGCCGTCGAGACCGCCCAGGCGCACGCCGACGAGCTCGGGGCAACGGGCGTGACCGCAGACGCGGCCGTGGCGCGGGTGTCGCTCATCGGGGTCGGGATGCGGTCGCATCCGGGCATCGCAGCCACGATGTTCGAGACGCTGGCGGACGAGGGGATCAACATCGACATGATCTCGACGTCGACGATCAGGACGTCGTGCATCGTCGCCGACGCCGACGTCGAACGGGCGGTGCGCAGCCTCCACGGCGCGTTCGCCCTCGGCTGATGCCACCGAAATCGGCCGCCCGTACCCTCTGGCTGCTCCGGCACGCCAAGACGGTGACCAACCCACCGCCCGGCGGCGGCGACTTCGACCGCGTGCTCGCCCCACGGGGGCGGCGGGACGGCACGGCGCTCGGGCGCCTCTTCGCCGGCAAGGGCGAGGGCCTCGGGCCGACGCTCAAGCGGGTCCCGCGGCCGACGGTCGCCCTGGTGTCGCCGGCGGCCCGGACGAGGGCCACGGCGGAGCTCGCATTCGCCGGCATGGCGGAGCCCCCCAAGTGCCTCTTCTACGACGGGCTCTACGGGGCCGATTCCCAGGAGGTCATGGCCTACGTGCACGAGCTCGACGACGACGCCGACGCGGTGATCGTCGTCGGCCACAACCCGACGGCGCACGCGCTCTCCGAGGGGCTCCTGGCGCCGAGCGACAAGAAGGGGCTGTCCCTGGCGGTGCGCGCCGGGTTCCCCACGTGCGCGCTCGGCGTCTACTCCTTCAAGGCGGAGCGCTGGGCCGACGTCACCGCGGGCAGCGCCAAGTTGGCTGCGCTCATGGTGCCGCCCTACGGCGGCTGACGCGGGACGCGGCTCGGCTCAGAGCGCGCGCAGGATGGCGGCGTCGCCCTGCCCGCCCCCGCCGCACAGCGCCACCGCCGCGGTCGACGCGCCGCGGCGGCGCAGCTCGAGCAGTGCGGTGAGCGCGACGCGCGTGCCGGACATGCCGACCGGGTGGCCCAGCGCGATGGCGCCGCCGTTGACGTTGACCTTGTCCTCGTCGATCCCGAGGTCGTCCATCGACGCCAGCCCGACGGCGGCGAAGGCCTCGTTGATCTCGAAGAGGTCGATGCCGTTCAGGTCCGTCCCGGCCCGCTCCGCGGCCTTGAGGATCGCTCGCGACGGCTGCGTCAGCAGCGAGTTGTCGGGCCCGGCGACCATGCCGTAGCCGACCACCTGGCCCAGCGGCGCGACGCCGAGCTCCTTGGCCTTGTCGGCCGACATGACGATGACGGCGCAGCCGCCGTCGGAGATCTGCGACGAGTTGCCCGCCGTGATGCTGCCGTTCTTGTCGAACGCGGGCCGGAGCCCGGCCAGCGACTCCGCCGTCGTGCCGGGACGTACGCCCTCGTCGGTGTCCACCACCAACGGGTCGCCCTTGCGCTGGGGCACCTCAACCGGGACGATCTCCTCCGCGAAGCGGCCCTCCTTGATCGCGGCCGCCGCCTTCTCGTGGCTCGCGGCGGCGAACGCGTCCTGCCGTTCGCGCGAGACCTTCGCCGTGTTCTGGTTGTGCTGTTCGGTCGAGAGGCCCATGGCGATGTGGTCGAACGAGTCGGTCAATCCGTCGTACATCATCGAGTCGACGAGGGTGCCGTCGCCGAGACGGAACCCGGCCCGCGCCCCGGGCAGCAGGTGGGGCGCCTGGGTCATGGACTCCATGCCGCCGGCGACGACGATCTCGGCGTCACCGGCGCGGATCATCTGGTCGGCGAGGTAGATCGTGTTGAGGCCCGAGAGGCACACCTTGTTGATCGTGTTGGCGGGGACGTTCATCGGGATCCCGGCCTTGACCGCCGCCTGGCGTGCCGTGATCTGCCCCTGGCCGGCGAGGATGACCTGGCCCATCAGGACGTAGTCGACCTGGTCCGGTGCAACCCCCGCTCGCTGCAGCGCATCGGCGATGGCGAAGCCGCCCAGGTCCATGGCCGTGAAGCCGGCGAATGCGCCCGACAGCTTCCCGATGGGGGTCCGAGCCCCTGCGACGATGACGGCCTCAGCCATTCCCTGCACCTCCGGGTTGCCCGCCGGTCTGGTTACCGGCCGGAAACCACATCGTACCGGCGGAAGTATCGTCGGTCACATGAGCGAGATCCTCGAAGCAGTCGTTGCCGGCGCGCCCGCAGATGAGCTGACCAAACTCGAGATGCCCGACCACTATCGGGCCGCCCTGGTCAGGCGCAGCGAGGTCGACATGTTCGCCGGCATGGAGTCGTCGGACAAAGACCCGCGCCGGTCCCTCCATGTGGAGGACGTCGCACTGCCCGAGCTGGCGCCCGACGAGGCCTACGTGGCGGTGATGGCCTCGGCCATCAACTTCAACACGGTGTGGACCTCCATCTTCGAGCCGCTGCCGACGTTCGGCTTCCTGGACCGGCTCGGCAAGGAGAGCACGTGGGGGGCGCGCCATGCACTCGACTATCACGTGGTGGGCTCGGACACCGCAGGCGTGATCCTGCGCACCGGCTCGCAGGTGCGCAATTGGAAGGTGGGCGACAAGGTCACCATCCATTGCAACCACGTCGACGACCAGGACCCCACGGCGCACGACGACTCCATGCTGGCGGCCAACCAGCGCATCTGGGGCTTCGAGACGAACTTCGGCGGCCTGGCCGACATCACGTTGGTGAAGGCCAACCAGCTCATGCCGAAGCCGCGCCACCTGAGCTGGGAGGAGGCGGCGATCAACGCGCTGTGCAACTCCACGTCGTACCGGATGCTGGTCTCGCCGAACGGCGCACGCATGACCCAGGGCGACAAGGTGCTCGTCTGGGGCGCCAGCGGCGGCCTCGGGAGCTACGCCGTGCAGCACGTGCTCAACGGCGGCGGCACCCCCATCGGCGTCGTGTCGTCGCCCGAGAAGGTGAAGCTGCTGAACGACCTCGGGGTCGAGGCGGTCATCGACCGCCGGGCGGCCAACTACAAGTTCTGGGCCGACGAGCACACCCAGGACGAGTCCGAGTGGCGGCGCTTCGGCAAGGACATCCGCTCGTTGGTGGGCGGCGAGCCCGACATCGTCTTCGAGCACCCGGGACGCCAGACCATGGGCGCATCGGTCTTCGCGTGCAAGCGGGCCGGCACCATCGTGACCTGCGCGGCCACCTCGGGCTACATGATCGAGTACGACAACCGCCACCTCTGGATGAAGCTCAAGACCATCAAGGGCTCACACTTCGCCAACTACCGCGAGGCGTGGGATGCCAACCAGCTGATCTACGACGGCAAGGTCCTGCCGCCGCTGTCGGCCGTCTACCCCCTCGAGGAGGTGGGCGAGGCCGCGTACCAGGTCCACCACAACCTGCACGAAGGCAAGATCGGCGTGCTCTGCCTCGCGCCGAAGGAGGGGCTCGGCATCGACGACCCCGAGTTCCGGGCCAAGATCGGCGAGGACCGGATCACCCTGTTCCGGAGGCACGGGGCGTGAACGACCTGCTGACCGAGATCGATCACGTCGCCATCGCCGTCAACGACCTCGAGGCGGCCATCGCCTGGTACGCCGAGGTCTTCGGCGCCACGGTCGACCACCGCGAGAGGGTCGAGTCCGACGGCGTCGAGGAGGCGCTGCTCAAGGTGGCGGACTCCTACGTCCAGTTGCTCACCCCCATCCGGGACGACTCACCCGTGGCGAAGTACCTGGCCGCCAAGGGCGAGGGCCTCCACCACATCGGTTACCGCGTCGACGACTGCGCGGTCGCGCTGCAGGCGGTGAAGGACGCCGGCGGCCGGGTCATCGACGAGGCGCCGCGTCCTGGCTCACGCGGGACCACCGTCGCCTTCGTCCACCCGAAGACCTCGTTCGGGACGCTGATCGAGCTCGTACAGGAGTAGCGCGCAGCAGGCCCGGCCCTGCACGCGACCGGGTCTCCCGCTCAGAGGAGGCTCGCCACGATGTTGATCACGAGGGCGATGATCACCGCGCCGAACAGGTAGGAGACCAGCGCGTGGCGTAGGGCGGCCCGGCGCACCGCCTTCGCCGTGAGGTTGGTGTCGGAGACCTGGAAGGTCATGCCGATCGTGAAGGCCAGATAGGCGAAGTCCAGATAGTCGGGCCGGTCGGGTTCGTTGAAGTCGATCCCGCCCACCTCGTCGCCGTAGTAGAGGCGCGCGTAGATGAGCGTGAAGACGGTGTGGACGGCCAGCCAGCTGAACACGACGCTGACCAGTCCGACCGCGAGGAGGTACGCCTTTGTCCCGCCGTGGGCGCTGCCCGCACGCGCCAGCGCCAACCCCACCGCCGCCAGGATCGCCACCCCGGCCGAGACCACGATGGTGTCGGCGACCCCCCGGCTCGGATCGAGCCGGGTCGCGCGGCGCTGTGTCGCTTCGGATTTCAGAGGCCCGATGGTCAGCCAGATTCCCACGAGGAAACTGGCCGCGGCGACATCCCAGCCGATGAGCGCGGCGGCCGGCCCGACCGTGAAGTACGCCGCCACCACCCCCGCGACGACGCCGACCGCGGCGGACAAGGCGACCCTGGTCGTCGCCGCCAGGCCTTCGAGATAATCGGCCATCTTCGACGGCATCTGCATCGCCCGAAGGTAGCGCGAGGCCCCGCGGACGTGGTCAGGACCGAGCGGGCCTATGACGCCGCGGGCGTTACCCTTCGAACTGGGAGATCGGGATGGCGTTGGGCGGTGCGGCGATGTTCGGCTGCACGCCGAAGCCGCTGAAGAGCAGATTCCCCGAGTCCTTCTGCGACGGGCTACCGGTCACTCTCAGGATGTAGGGAGTCGAACCGTTCTCGATGTAGTAGGTGTTGGACTCCTTGTTCGAGTCCTGGTGGACCTTTTTCGCCTTGACCCCGTTGACGGTGCCGCTCCCCACATAGGAGGTCGACCAACCCTGTCCGCACTGCTTGAGGATCGACGTCTTGTTGACGCTCTGCGTGAGGCTGGCAGCGTCCTTCGTGTCCGAGGTCATGTCGATCCAGCGGTCCGAGAGGAGCGAGGCCGTGCCGCTGCTGTTCGTGACCGACTGCCAGAAGGCGTGGTTGCCCTCGAAGTAGGTCGACGGCCCGTCGACGATTGCGTGCACCGTCTGGTCCGCGCCCTGGGTGAGGGTGATCAGGTCGCCGCCCGAACCCCAATAGACGTCGAGGGTCATCGACTTCCCGCCCGTGCTGACCTGACCGTGGGCGTGGACGGCAGAAGCGCCCAACGTGGCGGTGCAGGCGTTGTGCAAGAGCGTCGTGGCCGGCACGTGGCTCGCACCGGCAGCCAGAGCATCGGGCGCACCGAGGGGCAGCAGCGCCGCCGCGGTCGCTGCGATCGTCGCCACGAGGGACCCTGAGATCCAGCTGGGCACGGGACCTCTTCGGCGCTCCAATGTCGTTCCCTCCTCCGAGGTGACGCGCACCCCGGCGCTCCTCCCCGCGCACAGTTGTAGCAGAGGCCCTCGGGCGCCCCGCGCTATACCGCCTCAATTCTTGCCCGCAGCACGTTGAAGACCTCGTCGCCGACGCGCAACTGCTCATCCGTGTCGTAGCGCCGGCGGAGGGCGTCGAACCTTCGGTCCGGGTCCACCGTGAGCTCGGCGACGCCGTCGAAGTAGCTGAGTTGCGCGTCGGTCGGTTGCTGACCCGGCTTCCAACCTGCACCCCACACGTCCCAGGGGAGCATCTCGACCTTGTTCAGCGAGGCGAAGTCCAGGCGGAGGTTGCCCGCGATCCAATGGGCACCGTGCTCGTCGATCCCGGAGAGCCCGCACCGCGACGCGTCGAGGTCCCCGCGGCGCCATGCCTGCCACGCGGCCCCCGCGGTGGGGAACTCCGCCGCCGTGATGTCGAAGGGGTCGCCCCCGAAATCGAGCATCTTCCGCCACGTGGCGTCGAGCTGGGCGTCGACCAACTGCCAGCGGCCCTCGGCCTCGTTCCAGTACTCCGCGACCCAGTGGTCCTCGAACCAACCGGGCCGGAAGTACGCGCCGAACCCGCAGCGGGCCCGGGCCGGCACCCCGGCGGCCCGGAGGAACGCCACCGCGAGCCGGCTGAAGACATGACAGCGCGCTCCCACCCGGCGGCCCGGGGGCCGCGCTTCGTCGAGAGGACGGTCGTCGACCTCCAACGCGAGGGCGAGCAAGCGGGCCGAGTCCCGCTCGTGGATGGCGTCCGCCTGCTCCGGCGTGAGCTCGACGCCGTAGAAGGGCTGCGCCACCACGTCGTAGACGAGCAGCCCTTGCACGACGTCGACGACCCGGCGGACATCGTCAGAAGCGAAGCGGTCGCGGCCGAGCGTCGTGAAGCGTCCGGGGGCGGCGTAGAACGCGAGCGCTCCGTCATCTCCGGCCGCCTTTCGGGACACCTCGCCCTCCCCGCCCCCTTCCTCGGACCGTCGCTCCATCGCGCCCATCATGGGCGGGATACACACTCGGTTCAACCGACGAGCCGGCGCCGGCCGAGCAGCAGGAGCGGCCGCTACCGCTAAGCCTGGTTCGGCGGCGTCTGCCAGAACACCTCGATCCGGCGCACCGTGCCGTCGTCGTCGAGCCCGAACGCGTATGCCTCCTCGAGATGCATGGTCTCGTTCGGGTAGCCGAGGTGCTCGGTCACCCGGGCGAACGCGGACCGGCCGTCGGCCGCGTACGTGACGACGTGCACGTCGTTGCCGTATTCGCCGGGCACCGCGTCCGCGAGCATCGCCAGATAGCGGTCGCGCCCCTCCACCCGGTCCCCCAAGGGGCCGACGCGTACGACTTCCGGCGCCAGGTCCCCGCGGAGCGCCTCCCAGTCCCGCGCCGTCAAATGCTCGAAGAACCGCTCGACGGCACCGCGCATTACGGCTTCACCTCGACGACCCGACCCGGATTGGATCCCGCCACCCACACCCGGCCGGACACCGGCAGCAGTGCCCGCGGCCCGGTGCCGACGATGAGCGCCGCCGACCCGGGCGCCGGCGACACCACCCGCACCGTCTGCGCCGTCCCGTCGCCCACGTAGACGTGGTCCCCGGCCACGGCCACCGTGAGCGGGTCGCCCCCGACGCGGAGCGTGTGCGTCACCGCCATCGACGCGGGCGATACGACCGAGACCGTCCCGCCCGAGGCGTCGGCCACCCACACCGCACCACCGCCGGCCGCCACGCCGATCGGTCCCGGCCCGACGGTGACGGTGCGTTGGCGCACCCCCGCCGCGCCCGCCCCCGGCGTGACCCGTGTCAACTGGTCCGTGGTACCGGTCACCCAGAGCGAGCCGTAGCCCGCGGCCACCCGCACCGAACCCGCCGGCATGGAGTCGGGTGTGCCGGCCACGCCCGTGTGCACGTCGATCGGCGTCACTGCGCTCGCCTGCAACGACGACACCCACACGTCGGCGCCGAGCACGGCCAGGCCGGTCGGCCCCGCCGGCACCGCGATGCTGCCTTCGACCGCCAGCGTCGCCGGGTCCACCTCGACGACCTCGTTGTCGATGGCGTCGGCGACCCACAACCTCCCGCCCGCCAGCACCATCGCCACCGGCCGGCCAGCCAGGTGCACCGAGCGCTCGATCCTGCCGGTCGCCGGATCGAAACGCAGCAGCAGGTCGCGCAGGTCGTCGGTGACCCAGCCGGTCCCGGTCCCTTCTGCGACCGCAGAGGCCGCCGGGAGCTTCAGCAGCGTGCGCGAGGAGAGCACGGCGCCGGGCACGGTCGGATGCCCCGAGGGGCCCGACGACGTGAGCACGAGCGGCAGCGTCACGCCGGCGATGACCACGACGAACACCGCGACCCCGGCCCACGCCGCCCGGCGGCGCCGGCGCTCCCGCCGTTGGTCACCCCCGCCGCGGCCCCCCAGGCCTCGCTGGGACCGTTGGGTCTGCTGCGCCCGGTCCTGCTTGGACTGCTCGAGCCGGCGTTGACGCCGGTTCTTCTGGGCCACCCGAGAGCCCGCTAGCGGAGCGTGGCTTCCAGCAGCTCGAGCACCCGGGACACCTGCTCGGAGACGCTGCCCGAGGTCGTCCCGAGCACCAGGTCCGGGCGGGGCGGCGCCTCGTAGTCCGCGTCGATGCCGGTGAAGCCGGGCAGCTGTCCCGCCCGCGCCCGCGCGTACAGGCCCTTGGGGTCGCGCCGCTCGCACTCCTCGAGGGACGTGTCGACGAAGACCTCGATGTAGGGCAACCCGGCGTCCTCGTGCAGCATCCGGATCAGGCGCCGGTCCTCCTCGAAGGGGCAGATCAGCGCGATGAGTGCCAGTGAGCCCGACTCGGCGAACATGCGCGCCACCTCGCCGGCGCGCCGGACGTTCTCCTTGCGGTCATGGTCCGAGAAGCCGAGGTCGCCGTTGATGCCGTGACGCAGGTTGTCGCCGTCGAGCAGGAAGGCGTGGCGGCCGCTCTGCACGTAGGCCTCCTCCACCCCCGCCGCGATCGTCGACTTGCCGGCGCCCGACAGGCCCGTGAACAGGACCGTCGCGCCCTGCGCGTCGAGCGCGGCAAAGCGGTCGTGCCGGGTCAGGCGGCCGCTGTGACGCACCACGTTGGGGCTGGCATGCGTCGTGGCGATGACCCGGATGACGCCCGCCCCCGCCGTCGCGTTCGTCTGCGCGTCGATGACGATGAAGCTTCCGGTGGTGCGATTAGTGCCGTAGTCGTCGACCAGCAGCGGCTCCGTCGTGCGGAACGACACCCGGCCGATCTCGTTGAGGTCGAGCGTCGTGGCGCTGTCATCGCGGCGCAGCCCGTTCACGTCGAGGCGGTACTGCAGCGACTCAACCGTGGCGCGCACCGTCCGCGTCGAGTGCTTCAGCAGATAGGAGCGGCCGACGGTCAGCGACGAGCGCTCGTCCATCCAGCACACGGTCGCCTCGATGTCGTGCGAGCTGGTCGGCCGGTTGTTGGGACGGCACAGCACGTCGCCCCGTGACACCGCGATGTCGTCCTCGAGCGTGACCACGACCGCCATGGGCGGGAACGCCTCGCGCACCTCGCCGTCGGCGGTCAAGATCGACTCGATCCTCGACGTCGTCCCCGTGGGGAGCACCAGCACCTCGTCGCCCGGCCGCAGCACGCCGGAGGCCACGGTTCCGGCGTAGCCCCTGAAGTCGGGGTTGTCCGGCGTCTGGCTCCGGATAACGTACTGCACCGGGAAGCGCGGGTCGATGAAGTTCTCGTCCGACCCGATGTAGACGGACTCGAGATGCGTCAGCAACGGCGGCCCCTGGTACCACCACATCGCCTCGGAGCGCTGCACGACGTTGTCGCCGGCCAGCGCCGAGATGGGGATGAACGTGATGTCGTGGACGTTCAGGCGGGCCGCGAACTCCATGAAGTCCGACTGGATCCGCTCGTACTGGGCGCGGTCCCAGTCGATCAGGTCCATCTTGTTCACGCAGACGACCATGTGGGGGACGCCGAGCATGGAGGAGAGGAAGGCGTGCCGACGGGTCTGCTCGATCACGCCCTTGCGGGCGTCGATGAGGATCAACGACACGTGCGCCGTCGAGGCGCCGGTCACCATGTTGCGCGTGTACTCGGTGTGCCCCGGCGTGTCGGCGATGATGAACTTGCGCTTCGGCGTGGCGAAGTAGCGGTACGCCACGTCGATCGTGATGCCCTGCTCGCGCTCGGCCCGCAGGCCGTCGGTCAGCAGGGCCAGGTCGGTGTCGGTGCTGCCCCGCTGCTCGCTCGTGCGGCGAATCGACTCGAGCTGGTCCTCGAAGATCCCCTTGGCGTCGTAGAGGAGCCTCCCGATCAGGGTGGACTTGCCGTCGTCGACAGAGCCGGCCGTGGCCAGGCGCAGGAGCTCCACTTAGAAGTACCCCTCGCGCTTGCGGTCCTCCATGCCGGCCTCGCTGATCCGGTCGTCGGCCCGCGTGGCGCCCCGCTCGGTCAGGCGGGTGGCCGCCACCTCCTCGATCACCAGGTCGATGGTCACCGCGCTCGACTCGACGCACCCGGTGCAGTCCGCGTCGCCCACGGTGCGGAAGCGCACGGTGGCCTCGAAGGGCGTCTCGCCCGGCTCGAGCGCGAGATGCGGCCCCACCGCCATCAACATGCCGTCACGCTGAACCACCTCACGCCTGTGGGCGAGATAGATCGAGGGCGTGTCGATGCGCTCCTGGCCGATGTAGTTCCACACGTCGAGCTCGGTCCAGTTCGAGAGCGGGAAGACCCGGATGTGCTCACCCTTGTGGTGCCGGGCGTTGTAGAGGCTCCACAGCTCGGGCCGCTGGTTCTTCGGGTCCCACTGGCCGTACTCGTCGCGGAAGCTGAAGATGCGCTCCTTGGCCCGCGCCTTCTCCTCGTCGCGCCGGGCGCCGCCGAACACCGCGTCGTGCTTGCCCTCGCGGATGGCGCGCAGCAGGGTAGGCGTCTGCAGGCGGTTGCGCGTCGCCCGCGGCGAGGTGTCCTCGACGGTGCGGCCGGCGTCGATGTCGTCCTGCACGTACGCCACGAGCACCTTCACCCCCAGCGTCGCCGCGTAGCGGTCGCGGAACTCGAGCACCTCGGCGAAGTTGCGACCGGTGTCGACGTGGAGCACCGGGAAGGGGATGGGCGCCGGCCAGAACGCCTTGCGCGCCAGGTGCAGCATGACGATGGAGTCCTTGCCGCCGGAGAACAGCAGCACGGGTCGCTCGAACTCCGCCGCCACCTCGCGGAAGATGTGGATCGACTGCGCCTCGAGCGCGCGCAGGTGCGTCAGCCGGTACCCCGTGTGCGGACCGCCGCCCGCGCCGTCAGGGTCGGTGACTACCCGTGCTCTCGCCACTCGACGCTCCCTCCAGGCACCTGACGGGAACGCCCCCCGGCGCCCCGACCCTACGTCTGCGGTGCAAAAACCCTAAATGGTCGTGGCGCCCGCCTTCGACACCGGCCCGCCCCGGCCCGCCCGCCGGAACCGTCCCGGGGGCACCGGCGCGGCCGCCGACCCGAACTCCCTGGTCAGAGAGGCCGAATCGGCGCCTCTACGCTCCGGCCTCGGCCGCGTCCGGACCGGGTTGCTCCGACGCCGACCCGTTCGCGCCGGCGCCGTCGGAACCGGCGCCGTTGCCAGTGACCGCGTTGCCACCGATGGCGTTGCCGAAGGCGTCCTCGGCCGTCGGGGCGGCACCGAGCCAGCTGGCGTCGATCGAGGAGTCGAAGGGGTCCTCGCCCCCGCCCTCACCCATGTCCCGCAGCCAGTTGGCGAGGTCCTCGGTGTCGGACTCGTCGCCCGCGCCCATGGCCCAGAAGGGCATCGCCTCGGCGTCGGGCATCTCGAGGCGGATGTCCCGGTAGTGCTGCATGCCCGAACCGGCCGGGATGAGCTTGCCGATGATGATGTTCTCCTTGAGGCCGAAGAGCTGGTCGCTGCGGCCCTCGATGGCCGCCTCGGTGAGCACCCTCGTCGTCTCCTGGAAGGAGGCGGCCGAGAGCCAGCTCTCGGTGGCGAGCGACGCCTTGGTGATGCCCATCAACTCGGGGCGTCCCTCGGCCGGCACCTTGCCGTCCTCGACGAGCGTGCGGTTGACCTCCGCGTAGATCTGGTTGTCGACGCGCTCGCCCGGCAGGAACGGCGCGTCGCCCGGCTCGGCGACGAGGACCCGGCGCAGCATCTGGCGCACGATCAGCTCGATGTGCTTGTCGTGGATCGAGACACCCTGGTCGCGGTACACCTTCTGCACCTCTTCGACGAGGTACTGCTGGGTCTCGCGGATGCCCTTGACCTCGAGCAGCTCCTTGGGGTCCTTGGGGCCCTCGACCAGCGCATCGCCGGCGGAGACCTCCTGGCCGTCGGTGACCTCGAGGTGGGCGCGGGCGGCGACCAGGTTCGAGTCCTCGGTACCGTCGTCGGCCACCACCGTCAGGCGGCGACCCGTCTCCTCGTCCTCGACGCGCACGACGCCCGAGTGGTGCGCGAGCACGGCGGCGCCCTTGGGCGTACGGGCCTCGAACAGCTCGACGACGCGAGGCAGGCCGTGGGTGATGTCCTCGCCGACCACACCACCGGTGTGGAAGGTCCGCATCGTCAGCTGCGTGCCCGGCTCGCCGATGGACTGGGCGGCGATGACGCCGACCGCCTCGCCGAGCTCGATCATCGAGCCGGTGGCGAGTGACAGGCCGTAGCAGGCGGCGCAGACGCCCTGCGGCGACTCGCACGTGAGCACCGAGCGGGTGCGGATGCGCGTGACGGCCTCGTCGTCGCGCATGGCGGCGAGGATCTCGTCGTCGAGCAGCGTGCCCGGCGGGTACGTGGTGCCGTTGCTCAGCACGACGTCCTCGGTGAGGAGACGGCCGAAGGCGCGTGTCTCGAGGTAGTTGCGGTGACCCGGGCCGTCGGGCTCGACGCCCTCGATCCAGACGCCACGCGTCGTCTCGCAGTCCTCGATGCGGACGATGAGCTCCTGAGCCACGTCGACGAGCCTCCTGGTGAGGTAGCCCGAGTCGGCGGTGCGGAGCGCGGTGTCGGCCAGGCCCTTGCGGGCGCCGTGGGTGGAGATGAAGTACTCCAGGACCGAGAGGCCCTCACGGAAAGAGGACTTGATGGGACGGGGGATCATCTCGCCGCGGGGGTTGGACACCAGGCCCTTCATGCCGGCGATCTGTCGGATCTGCTGGCTGTTCCCTCGGGCGCCCGAGTCCACCATCATGTCGAGCGGGTTGAAGGCGATCGTGGCCAGCTGGGCCTCCATGGCCCGGCCGACCTCGGAGTTGGCCGAGGTCCAGATCTCGATCTCCTTCTGGCGCCGCTCGTCGTCGGTGATGATGCCGCGCTTGAACTGCGTCTCGGCCTTCTCCGCCTCCTTCTCGTAGCGGTCGAGGATGGCCATCTTGTCCGGCGGAGTCTGCACGTCGTCGATGGAGATGGTCAGGCCGGACTGGGCGGCGAAGCGGAAGCCGAGCGCCTTGATGCGGTCGAGGCTGGCCGCCACCACGTGCTTGGGATAGTTGGCCGAGAGCTCCTCGACGATCGTGCCGATCGGCGTGTTGCGCTTCCCGACGACGTCGTTGACGAACGCGAAGCCCTCGGGCAGCGCCTCGTTGAAGAACACGCGGCCCGGGGTCGTCTCGAACACGAGACCGTCGCCCGTGCCGTTGCCGTGGGTCTCGACTGAGGCGTCGGTGCTGCCGCCCTGGGCGCCGTTGCCGTTCGACTGCGGCGTGACGCCGGCCGCCGTGAGCCGCTCTTCGAGCGACGAGGCCGGCGCGGGGCGCAGCGTGATGGGGACCTGGAGCTCCACGTCCCCGGCGTCGAAGGCGGCCTCGAGCTCGTGGATGTGGCGGAACACCCGGCCCGCACCGGTGCCCTCGTCGACACCCAGCGTGAGGTAGTAGGCGCCGAAGACCATGTCCTGGGTGGGCACGGTGATCGGGCGCCCGGTCGCCGGCGAGAGGATGTTGTTGGCCGACAGCATGAGCACGCGGGCCTCGGCCTGCGCCTCGGCGGAGAGCGGCAGGTGGACGGCCATCTGGTCGCCGTCGAAGTCGGCGTTGAAGGCCGTGCACACGAGCGGGTGCACCTGGATCGCCTTGCCCTCGACCAGGACCGGCTCGAAGGCCTGGATGCCCAGTCGGTGCAGCGTCGGGGCGCGGTTCAGCAGCACCGGGTGCTCGCGGATCACGCCCTCGAGCACGTCCCACACCTGGGGCCGGCGGCGCTCGACCATGCGCTTGGCGCTCTTGATGTTCTGCGCCAACTCGGCGTCGACGAGGCGCTTCATGACGAAGGGCTTGAAGAGCTCGAGCGCCATGAGCTTGGGCAGGCCGCACTGGTGCAGCTTGAGGTTCGGGCCGATGACGATGACCGAACGGCCCGAGTAGTCCACGCGCTTGCCGAGCAGGTTCTGGCGGAACCGACCCTGCTTGCCCTTCAACATGTCGGAGAGCGACTTGAGCGGCCGGTTGCCCGGGCCCGTGACGGGGCGCCCGCGGCGGCCGTTGTCGAACAGCGCGTCGACGGCCTCCTGGAGCATGCGCTTCTCGTTGTTGATGATGATCTCGGGCGCGCCGAGGTCGAGCAGCCGCTTGAGGCGGTTGTTCCGGTTGATGACGCGGCGGTAGAGGTCGTTGAGGTCCGAGGTGGCGAAGCGGCCACCGTCGAGCTGCACCATGGGCCGCAGGTCCGGCGGGATCACCGGCACGGCCTCGAGGATCATGGCCCTCGGGTCGTTGATGCGCCGTCCGTGGTCGTCACGCCGGTTGAAGGCGGTGACGATCTTGAGGCGCTTGATCGTCTTCTGCCGGCGCTGGGCGCTCAGGGGACGACGCCCGTCCTTGGCGTCGATCATGTCGCGGAGCTTGATCTCCTCGGCGTCGAGGTCGATGCGGTCGATGAGCTTGAGGATGTACTCGGCGCCCATGCCGCCCTCGAAGTACTCGTCGTAGCGCACGCGGAGCTCGCGCCAGAGCATCTCGTCCTCGATGATCTGACGGCCGTGCATGCTGCGGAACTCGTCGAGGGACCGCTGCGCGATCTCGACCTCTTCCTGGGCCCGCTCGCGGGCCGACTGGATCTCCTTCTCGACGGCACGCTGGCGCGCCTTGATCTCGGCGTCGCGGGCGCCCTCACCCTCGAGTGCCTTGAGCTCCTCTTCGACGGCCTTGAAGCGGCGGTCGATGTCGAGGTCGCGCTTCTTCTCGATGTCCGCGATCTCCTCGGCCATCTCGTTCTCGAGGCTCGGGAGGTCCTGGTGGCGCTTCTCGTCGTCCACCCAGGTGACCAGGTTGGCGGCGAAGTAGTTGACCTTCTCGAGCTGCTTGGCCTTGAGCTCCTCGCGGGGCTCGGTGCCCATGAGCAGGTAGGCCAACCACGACCGCGTCCCGCGCAGGTACCAGATGTGCACGACGGGCGCGGCCA
>DATHPK010000251.1:0-10041 GCA_035483935.1 Acidimicrobiales bacterium | reverse complement strand
TGTGTCCACAGGGCGCGCAGCACGACGACCTGCTCCTCGAAGATCGCGGTCCGTTCCTCGAACGGCACGCCGAGCGCGTCGTACTCGAGCTTGTTCCAGCCGATGCCCAGGCCGAGCCGGAAGCGTCCGCCGCAGAGCAGGTCGACCTCGGCCGCCTGCTTGGCGAGCAGCGCGGTCTGGCGCTGCGGGCCGATGAGGATGGAGGTCGCGAACCCGATGTCCGTGAATCCCGCCAGGTACGAGAACATCGTCAGTGGTTCACGGAACGGATGGTCGATGCCGTAGGGGCCGCCGAGGTTGCCGAGCACCGCGGTGTCTCCGCCGAGGACGTGGTCGTATGCCGCCAGGTGTGCATAACCGAGGTCCGAGACGGCCTGACCCACGGCGCGCACCGCTCCGGTGTCGTAGCCAAGCTCCGTCTGGGGGAAGATCACGCCGATATCCATTCCGGGAGTCTGCCTCCGTTTGCACCCCTTTCGCCCGAGGGCGCCGCTACGTCTTGGACTTCGCCTTCGGGACCGCGGGTGGCACCACCGTGCAACCGACGCAAGGTCCCTTGCCGGTGAAATAGGCCGGGATCGACGGCGAGTCCGTCGGCGGGTTTGTCGGCAACAGCTCGGGTGCACGCGGCGCCTGGTTGAAGTCGAAGTCGCTCGTGACGTTGCCGAGGATCTTCACGTCTTCGCGCACGGTGGGCCGCGGGTCGGGCCTGCCGTCGGTCTTGGGGTTGAGCCGTGAGCCGCCGAGGAAGTCGTCCTCGATGAACTTCAGGTAGGCGTCGCTGCTCAGGACCTGGTGGTCGACGTAGCCCGCCTTGGCGTAGGGCGAGATCACCAGGCTCGGCACCCGCAGGCCGTAGCCGTTCTGGTCGACGCTGGGCGGCACCACGTTGTCGTAGAAGCCGCCCCAGTCATCCCACTGCAGGAAGATGGCGGTCGAGTCCCAGTCCTTGCTCTTCATGGCCGCGTTGATGATGGCGGTGACATAGGCCTGGCCTCGATGCACGCTCGCGGGAGGGTGCTCGCTGTCGTTCTGTGAGGGCGTGATCCACGACACGGCCGGCAGATCACCCTTCTGGGCGGCCGTGAAGTAGTCGTCGAGCGACTGGATGTTGCGGAGCTGGTGGTCCTTCTGCACGTCCTCGAAGATGGGCAGCGGGTTCCAGATGCCCGGAGTCAGGTAGCTCTGCTCGACCGGCGCGCACGTGAGCGCGGAGTCGTTCGCGCAGTCGGGCTGGTCGCCGGTCTGGACGTAGTAGGCCCACGGGACGTGGTGGTTGTAGAGCAGCCAGGTGAGGTCCGTCCAGGCGTTCGTCACGTCCGCCGTGCCCGTCTCGAGTGCCTGGGTCACGTACTGCTGCATCTTGGCGGGTGTGTAGGGGCCCTGGATGTCGTTGGTGCAGCTCGAGGGCTTGGGGTTCGAACAGATGGCGGACCAGCCCGAGACCAGATACAGGTGGTCGGGCAGCGACCACGAGTGGACGGGCTCGAACATGTGGTCCTGGAGCACGAAGTCATTGGCGTAGGCCCAGTAGTTCGGTATCTCGGCGGCGGTGTGATACCCCATCACGTCCGGTGTGGCCGCATTCGTGCACGCGGGATCGTTGGGGTTGGTGCAGCCCTTCTTGGCGTTGGTCGCCTGGGCGATGAAGCCGTCCATAGCGCCGTTGTTCACGTCCGCTTCGGCGTTGGCGTCGCCATGAGGTCCGCCGCCGTTGACATCGGCCGTGTCGTGGTACGGCGCTTGGCAGCCACCCGCCGGCACGGGCACGCAGACGCCGGACGGGATGCCGTCCGCCCCGGGGTACGTGCCGAAGTAGCTGTCGAAGGAGCGGTTCTCCTGCTCGATGATGATGACGTGCTTGATCTTGTGGATGCCCTCCGCCACGACGTAACTCCCCGTGGGACCGCCGCTGACGCGCTCAGCCTGTGGTGGGGGCGGGGACGAGCTGCCGCCGCACGCCGAAAGCGTCAAACCGAGGACGACGACACCGAAGGCGGCACAGACGAGGGCCTGTTGCCGCCGGGTCCGACGGATCAGCCCGGCGGACAGCTCGAGGGGAGAGCGATGCATGCATGCACTATTGGCACGACAGCGAAGCGGGTCAACCGTTTGCGGCGGATCCTCACACTTTCCTAAAGCACTCCGTGGCCGGGCCCCCGGAGGGGAGGCCCGGCCATTCGGAATGAGAACTCAGAAGATCGTGGGGACGGCACCGACCACGTTGGACACCTTCACGCCGAGGCCAGGCAGCGAGCCGATGAACCCGGCGTCACCGAAGGCGAACACGCCGCCGTCAGAGCCGATCAGCCAGTACCCGCCGCCGTCGGCGGTGGGGACGATGCTCACGATGTTGGAGGCCGTGACGTTCATCGCGGGCAACGAGCCGTGGCTCACCGCGTCGCCGAAGGGGTAGACGGAGCCGTTCGAGCCGACGAGGTAGTACCCCTTGCCGGTCGGGGTGGCGGCGATGCCGATGATGTTGTTCACCGTCATCCCCATGCCGGGGAGCGACCCGTAGTACTTCGCGTCGCCGAAGGCGAACACGCCGCCGTCACGCCCGACGAGGAGGTAGCCACCACCATCGGGCTGCTCCACGATCCCCACGATGTCGTTGGTGTGGACGTTGAGGCCCGGCAGCGAGCCGTAGTACCCGGCCTGCTGACCGGTCGGGAAGACGAAGACGCCACCGTCGGACCCGACCAGGTTGTAGCCGTGGTTGTTGTTCGTCGACACCAGTCCGACGACGTTGCTCACCTTTACCCCGAGACCCGGCAGTGAGCCGTAGAAGCCCGATGTCATCCCGAGCGGGAAGACGAACACGCCGCCGTCGGATCCGGCGAGGTTGTAGCCCTGGTAGTTGTTCGTCGGCACCAGGCCGACGACGTTGTTGACATGGATCCCGAGGCCGGGCAGTGAACCGTAGAAGCCGGAGGCCTGGCCGGTCGGGAAGACGAACACACCGCCGTCGGAGCCCGCAAGGTCGTAACCGGTCGACTTCTGTATCTCGTAGGCGCCCGCGTCGCAGGTGCTGTAGCCGACCCCCGGTCGGGGCTGGCCGCGCTCGTCAGTGTTCGGTGTGCAGGCGCTGGACGGGACGACCCCGTGGGCCGAGCTCGCGGTCGTGATCGCAGCGGTCTGCGGGCCGGCGGAGCCGTTTGCGGCCAGGGTGAGCGTCCCGATCGTCGTCGAGCTCGAGATGCTGGTGGAGCCGAGTCCGCACGACGCATCGGAGGCCACGTTGTGGCCGTTGTCGGTGGTTGTGCCATCGCACTCGACTGTCGGGGCGTCGGCGAGGATCGTGTTGGCCAACGAGTTCTGGCTGCTGTTCCCGATGGCGCTACTGCCCGTGTTGGCGGTGAGCGTGTCGAAGACGAGCGCCGTTCCCGTGCCGTCGAACGCACCGCCGGAGCCGGCGGTGCTGGCGTTCGAGGCGAACGTGCTGTTCGTGATGGTGTTGCCACCATGCCACGCTCCCACTGCTCCGCCGTCCCCGTCCGCAGAATTGGATTGGAACGTGCTGGCGGTCACGGTCAGGGAGCCCACGGGGTGGGTGCCGCCGCAGAAGTCCTGGGCGTCGATGGCGCCACCGGCGCCGCCGGGCGCCGTGTTGTTGACGAAGGTGGAGTTCGTCACGACCAGACTGCTGGCGGTAGCGGCTTCACATTCGTCGGAAGCGTCGATTGCCCCACCGTCGTCGGTGGTGGCCGTGTTCGAGGAGAAGGTGTCGTTGCCCACCGTCAGCGTGCCGGCCCCGAGATCGTTGATGCCACCACCGAAGGCCGACTGGCCGTGGCTGATGGTCATGTGGTCGATGGTGACGGCACCGACGCTGCCGCTCGAAATGACAAAGCCGCTCCCCGTCCCCCCGTTGTTGAGCGTCGGCTGCGTCGATCCCGTGCCCTCGATATCGAGAGAATCTCCCGAGGGCACATTCACCGTTACCGATTCGCTGTAGTTCGTTGCCGATCCAGCGACGTTCAGGGTCACTGCGGTGCCGGTGAGGAGCTCAGCCGCGGCCACACCTTGCTGGATGGTCTTGCATGCGCCGGCGCCGGAGGAGGCACAGCCTGTGGTCGCGGTTCCGTTGACGTTGTCGACGTAGAGAGTGGCGGTGGTGGCTGCACCTGACGGCACGCCCTCGACCGCGATCGCTGCGAAACCGAACAGACCACACAAGAGCGCGGCGGCGACCGCTCCCGTCGTGCGCGTTCGGAAGCTGTGTCTCGCTCGCATCCGCGCCCCGTGGTCGTGTCCGTTCTTGGTGAAGCCCATTGATCCTCCCAGCGTTCCGGCTCGTTCCGGTGATTCCGTGATTCGAGTGATTCGAGCGCCCTTCGGCGGACGCCGCTCCACACAGTCATTCCCCTCCGGCCAGGGAATTAACTGCAACCCGCGACGCAGGGCAGAGCGCAGGCACGCATCGGTACGCTGGATTCCGGTGATCCGGGCTGAAGCAACCCCGACGGCGGGAGACAGGGTTCGGCACGCCGGGGAGGACGACAGATGACCATCACGAGCCGCGGGGCGGTGGCCCCGACCGCCGACCAGACACGGGGGACGGGGGGCGCGGCGGGTACGGGCGGCGCGCCGACGGCGACGACAGCACCGGTCGACACCGACGCGCTCGATGCGGTCGTCACCCTCGTGGCCGATCACGCGCCCGGCTGGGCGAAGACCGCCGCCGCGGCGCGGGCGACGTTGCTGCAAGATGTGATCGACGCCACCATGGCCGCGCAGGACGACTGGCTCGCGGCCGCCTGCGAGGCCAAGGGTCTCGAGCCGGGATCGACCGAGGCGGGGGAGGAGCTGTTCGCCGGCGTCGGCACCTTCGTTCGCATGGCGCGCCTGTTCCGCGACTCGTTGCGCGACATCGCGAAGGACGGGAGGCCCTCGTTCGCCGGCCCCGTGCGCGAGTCGCCCGACGGCCGGCTGCGCGTGCAGGTCTTCCCGGCGACGGCCTTCGACCGGATCACCTTCCCTCAGACCACGGCCGAGGTCTGGATGCAGCCCGGCGTCACACGGGAATCCGTCGTCGCCGGCCAGGCACCGGCCTACGCCGACCCCGTCGCCTGGGCGGGCACCGCCCTCGTCCTCGCCGCGGGCAACGTCGCCTCGCTCGGCCCGCGCGACGTGCTCTCCAAGCTCTTCGTCGAGGGCAAGGTCGTCGTGATGAAGGCGAACCCTGTCAACGACTACCTGTTGCCGCACTGGAGCCGGGCGCTGGCTCCGCTCATCGATGCCGGCGTCCTGCGCATCGTTGACGGCGGTGCAGCCGTCGGCGAGTACCTCACGGCGCACCCGCGGATCGACGAAGTGCACATCACCGGGTCGGACAAGACCTACGACGCCGTCGTGTTCGGCGTCGGCGACGAGGGCGCGCGCCGCAAGGCGGCCGACGAGCCGGTGCTCGACAAGCCGGTGACCGCCGAGCTCGGCAACGTGTCACCCATCGTCGTCGTTCCGGGCAAGTGGACCATCCCCGAACTGCGCTACCAGGCGGAGCACATCGCGACGATGCTGGCGAACAACGCGGGGTTCAACTGCATCAGCGCCCGCGTCGTCGTCACCCACGAGGGCTGGGGCCAGCGCGACGCGTTCATCGGTGCACTCACGCAGACTCTCGCGGGCATCCGTACCCGCCGCGCCTACTACCCTGGCGCCGCCGCCCGCCGGGACGCCTTCGTGGCGGCGCACCCCGAGGCCGAGTCGCTCGGCAGCGGGCCCTCCGATGCGCTGCCCTGGACCTTCATCGGTGACGTCCCTCCCGGCCGTACCGACGACATCGCCTTCAACGTCGAGTCCTTCTTCGGAGAGGTGGCCGAGACGGCACTGCCCGCTCCGGATGCGGCGGGGTTCCTCGACGCCGCCACCGCCTTCTGCAACGACGTGGTGTGGGGCACCCTCGGCGCCACGATCATCGTGGCGCCGTCGTCGCTCAAGGACGCCGGCGTGTCAGAGGCGTTGGAGCGCTCCATCGCGGACCTGCGGTACGGATCCATCGGCATCAACGCCTGGCACGGTCTGTCCTTCGCAATGGGCTCGACCACCTGGGGCGCCTACCCGGGGCACCCGCGCACGGACATCCAGTCGGGTACCGGCGTCGTGGGGAACTCGCTGATGTTCGACCGGCCGCAGAAGTCGGTCGTGCGCGCCCCGTTCCGCTCGCGGCCCAAGCCGCCCTGGTTCGCCACGGCGCCGTCGGGTTACGACGTGATGCGCCGCTTCGTGTCCTTCGAGGCCGAGCCGTCGGCCGCCAAGATCCCGGGACTCCTCGTCTCGGCGGTGCGTCACTGATCGCTCGTTACGTTCCCGGTCGGGTTCGTAGCCCACCGGGCGGACCCGATTGTCACATGGTCTTGGCGCGCAGTTGCGGCACGGCGTACGGCGCAGCGGCGACGATCGCGGCGATGAGGCCCAGCACAGCGCCGAAGCCCCAACCCGTTGCCCCACCGCCCGGCTTGTCGATGAAGGCGATGAGCGCGAGGACGGCGTTCACGATGGTCGCCGTCATCATGACGGTCAGGTGAGGAACGTCCTGGCTGATTGGGAGCTTCTCCCAACCCGCCCGCAGGACCAGATAGGCAACGATGAGGATTGACACGATCAGGGTGAGGTACATCCAGCCGTGCCACAAGCCGTTGACGGAGGTGCTGAGAGAGAAGCTGCCGACGCCGACCGTGACCGTGAACCAGGGCAGGAACAGGCTGATGAAGAGCACGACTGTCGCGATGCCCGCGATGCGGTCGGCGAGTGTCCAACGGGCGACGTCGAACCGGAAGGGCGGGAGAGTGGAGGCCGCGGTTGGGGCGGCACCGCCCGTCGGCGTCCCAGTCGGTGGTGCGCCGGTGGCGGCCGCCGGAGCGAGGCTCGCACCACAACTCGGACAGAAGGTTGCAGAGTCAGCGGCTTCGCTCTGACACTGAGGGCAGGTCTTCGGCATGACGGACCTCCATCGGTTGTGCGCCGAAAGGGGTGTGTGGCCCCCCCACGCTTGGTTGCTGCGACGGCGAGACGGGCAGCAACCGCAATTGTAGGGGGAGAGGGGGCCTCTGACTAGGGATGGAGGCTCAACGAGTGCCCAAAGTTCCGGTACCCACAGAGCCCGTTCCGTGGTGTCGGGGCTTGGGCGGAGCCAAGGTGATCCTGGCCAAGGAGTCGCCGCCGGCGGCGAAGCAGGCGGTGGCGGTCGGGCAGGAAAGCGCGGTGAGCGTCAGCGGCACGTAGGCGGCTGACGACAACTCGAAGGTCGTCCCTCCGTTGCCGCTTTGGGCAACGGCGCCGGCGCCGACCGCAGGCGTGCCCTTCCACACGGTGCCGACCATGGCACACACGGTCACCGACGGACACTCGACGTCGAACACGTCCGCAACCGGTGGAGTGCCCGTGACCGGCTGCCAGGTGTGGCCGCCGTCAGCGCTCCCGAGGAGTGCACCGTGCGCGGGGACGACGTCGTTCACCGAAGGGGACGTCGAGCCGGCCGCGAGGCAACTGGTGGCATCCGAGCACGTCGCGCTGCGCAACACGCCGATGCCGCTGGGCACCAAACCCAGAGACCACGTCTGCCCGCCGTCCGTGCTGAGCGCGACGGCGCCCTCGCCGGTACCGGTGCCGGTCGGTGCGTACCCGGCCACGAGACATGGTCCGCCCGCGGTACAGGAGAGGTCGTCGTTCGCGAGGAACAGCGAAGGCATGTTGCCCTCTCGTGTCCAGGTCTGGCCGAAGTCGGTGCTCGTCGCTGACCAGATCAACGAGCCGTCGTTCACGATGGCGAGGCACTGGGTTGTCGAGGAGCACGAGACCGACAGGACGGTGAGGGCCCCCGCGGGTGCGGCCACCTGGGTCCACGTCGCGCCCGCGTTCGTGGTGGCCACGACCACCCCACTCCCCGGGAGCGACCCACCGTCGGATCCCACGGCGATGCAGTGGGTCGGTGTGGGGCACGACACCCCGCTCAGCTGCGGGTTGCTCCCGCCTGTGACGTGTTGGTCCCGCCACGTCCGCCCCCCGTTCTTCGTGGCGACGATCACCGTCGTCGACCCCGGGTGTGTCACTGCGTTCGCACCTGCGATTCCGACGGCCCAGCAGCGCCGCGCGGTTGCGCACGACAGTGCGCCGAGCTCGCCGGTGCCCGCGGGCGCGGGCTGGCCGAGCACGAGCGGCGTGCCCTTCGGGGCACCCAGGACATGGGGCGTGCGGGACGACCCGGAGTTTGCGTTCGCCGCACAACTGGCCGCGGCCAGCGCAACGGCTGCGAGCAGGACCACCATCCGCCAGCCGGATCGCCGGGCACCCCAGTGTCGAAGCACGGAGCATGGGACCACGGCGAAGTGACAATAGTGGTGGCGGACCCGTTTTCGGGGTCATCGTTGTCTACGCTCGCAGTCGGTGGACTGGGTCGACCTGCTGATCATCGGGCTCATACTGCTGGCCGCCGTCCACGGGCTCCGGCTGGGCGCCTTGATCCAGATCCTCACGTTCGGCGGCTTCTGGTTGGGCTTTCTGGTCGGTGCCGTCGTGTGGACGAACCTCCTCAAGACGCCCCACGACAGCGCGACCCGTTCGATCGTCATCATCGGGCTGGTCATGGCGACGGCCTGCGCCCTGGGCTACGTCGGCCGCATCGTCGGCACCTACAGCAACATCAGCCTGCGCCGCCACCATCTGGGCAACGTGGACGCCGCCCTCGGAGTCGGGGTCGCGGTCGTGGCCGTATTGCTCTCCGTATGGCTCGTCGCGGCGGTCATCTCGTCGCCGAACAGCCGCTTCGCATCGCTTGACGCCGCCGTGAACCGCTCGGACATCTTGCACTCGATCGACCGGATCCTCCCGCAGGCGCCGTCGATCTTCAACGACCTGCAGAACTTTCTCAACAACCAAGGGTTCCCGCAGGTCTTCTCGACCCTGACCCCCCCGGCGACGCCGAACGTCGCGCCGCCGACGACGGCGCAGACCAGAACGCTCGCCAACCCCGCCATCTTCTCCACCGTGAAGGTTCTCGGCACGGCGTGCGCCAACGAGCAGGAGGGATCGGGCTTCGTCGTGGCGCCCGGTCTGGTCGCCACCAACGCGCACGTCATCGCCGGGGAAGGCTCCGGCAGCACGCAGGTGCTCGTGGGCGGCACCGCCTACGGCGCGACGCCCGTGTATTTCGACCCGTCGTTCGATCTGGCGGTGCTCCGGACGAACGCGCCGCTGGGCCCCGTGCTCACCATCAGCTCGAGCCTCGTCCCGAACGGCACCCAGGCGGCGTTGCTCGGGTATCCGGAGGACGGCCCGCTCACGGTCAACCCGGCCAGCGTGACCGAGGAGGTCACGGCCGTCGGCAAGGACATCTACAACAGCGGCACGGTCACCCGCGGCGTCTACGCCCTGGCGGCCACCGTTTTGCCGGGGAACTCGGGCGGACCGCTGATGGGCCCGGGCGGCCAAGTGATCGGCGTCGTCTTCTCCCGCTCGACCGTCTATTCCAACGTCGGCTACGCCCTCACGTCGCCCGGCGTGCTCTCCCGAGTCCAGGCGGCCGAACAACATCACGCGGCGGTAAGCACGGGTCCCTGCATCTCGGGCTGAGCGGGACCCGCAGGCCGGCGGGTGAAACGGATCGGCTCCCGGCGCAATGCGGCAAGAATGAGGACATGGCGCAACGCATCGAGGACTACGCCGTCATCGGCGACCTGCACACGGCCGCCCTGGTGGGCCTGGACGGGTCCATCGACTGGCTGTGCCTGCCGCACTTCGACTCCCCGGCGTGCTTCGCGCGTCTCCTCGGACACAAAAGCCACGGCTTCTGGCAGATCGCGCCGGTCGGCGCGCCCAACAGCGTTCTCGCGACGAGGCGTTGGTACCGCCCCGACTCGCTCGTCCTCGAGACGGAGTTCGACACGGCAACGGGCACCGTGCGGATCACGGACTGCATGCCCAATCGCGAGGGCCACCCCCACCTCGTGCGATCCGTCGAAGGCGTGAGCGGGACGGTCGACATGCACATGGAGTTGGTGGTCCGCTTCGACTACGGCGACGTCGTCCCCTGGGTGACCA
>DATHPK010000250.1:0-4787 GCA_035483935.1 Acidimicrobiales bacterium | reverse complement strand
GCCACCACGATGCCGACGGCCACGGTCGCGCCCGTCGTGGCGAACAGCGCGAGCGTCGTCAGGGTGCGCAGTCGTGCACGGGCTCGGTCTCTGCTCGCGCCGGCGCTGGGATCGTGGTGGGCTGACATCTGTCTTCGGGGGCCTCTGCTCGGGGGTGGCTCCATGGGACCATGGCGGCATCGGCGCCATTACAGAGCCCGCTGTGGGCCTGCTGTGACTTCCGTCCTCCGCGCCCCATCGAAAATTACCCATCCACCGCTACGATCACGCCGCGCCCCCGGCCCGGGTGGGCGTCGCCGAGGGGAGGGCCATGGCCCAGGTCAACACCGTGCGGGGACCCATCGAGGGGTCCCAACTGGGACGCACCCTGATGCACGAGCACATCTTCGTGCTGAGCCCTGACATCGAGAAGACGACCGGGGAGTGGGACGAGCCCGCCCAGGTCGAACGCGCCGTCGAGAAGCTCCGGGAACTGAAAGCGCACGGGATCGACACCCTGGTCGACCTCACCGTGATCGGCCTGGGTCGCTACATCCCGCGCGTCGCCCAGATCGCCGCAGCTGTCCCCGAGATCAACGTGGTGGCGGCGACCGGCGTCTACACGTACAACGACGTGCCGATGTACTTCCACTTCCGCGGGCCGGGCACGGTCCTGGGTGGTCCCGAGCCGATGGTCGAGCTCTTCGTCCGGGAGATCCGAGAGGGGATCGGCGAGACCGGCGTCCGCGCCGGCATCTTGAAGTGCGCCTCGGACCGGCCCGGGATCACACCGGGCGTCGAGCGCGTGTTGCGCGCGGTGGCCCAGGCACATCGCGCGACCGGGGTGCCGATCACGACCCACACGCCGACGCCGCCGGAGCCATGGGGACTCGAGCAGCAGCGGGTCTTCAAAGAGGAGGGTGTGGACCTGTCGCGTGTCGTCATCGGCCACAGCGGGGGCACGGTCAACACGGACTACCACCTGAGCCTCATCGACAACGGCTCGTATCTCGGCTTCGACCATTTCGGGATCCCGGGAATCACGCTGGAGGACCGGGTCGACGCGGTGGCGCGTCTGTGCGCGCGCGGCTATGCGGAGCGGATCGTGCTGTCGCACGACTCGATGTGCTTCGTCGACTGGTTCCCGCGATCGCTCATCGACAGCGCGGACACATGGCGCTGGACGTACATCTCCGACGAGGTGCTGCCCGCGATGCGCGCCCGCGACATCACCGAGGAGCAGATCACGACGATGCTGGTCGACAACCCACGCCGGATCCTCGAAGGCGGGACGCCCTACTGATGGCAGGTCCCGGGCGGTGAGCCTGCTCCAGCCCGAGTTGTTGCGCCACCTGGCGGGAGCCCATCCGGACGGAGTGGCGTGGCGGAACGTGTCCGACGAAACCGAGCTCACCCTGTCGGGGTGGCACCGGATGTCCAACCGCCTGGCCCGTGGGCTCGGCCGCATCGGCGTCGCCAAGGGCGACCGCGTCGCGCTCATGCTCCCCGGCGACGACCCACTCGAATGGCTGATCTCGTACATGGGGATCCACAAGGCGGGTGCGGTGGCGCTGCCCCTGTCCGCGCGTCTTGGGGACGCAGAGCTCGCCCGCGTCCTCCACCACGCAGAACCAACCGCAGTGTTGTGCGGGGAGATCCCCGCCGCGGCCGCGGCGGGGTCGGCGACCGTGGTTTCCACCGGGGCCGAGGCAGCGGAGACCTGGAGCGGACTGTTGGATGCCGACGACGCCGACCTGGACGTGGCCCTCGCACCCGACGACGCCGCCGACGTCATGTACACGTCGGGGACGACGGGTGAGCCCAAGGGGGTGCTCGTGCGCCACGGGAGCCTCTCCACGATCGACCAGGTGCCGGACGCGTGGTTGGGACTCGGTTTTCTCACCTCTTCCCCCTTTGCGACAACAAGCGGTTCGCTGCTCGTGTGCGGGCCCATGCGGGGAGGCCTCACCGGTTGGGTCCTTCCGCGTTTCGACCCGGCGCGCTGGCTGCGGACGGTGGAGGCCGACCGACCCGTCGCCGCGTTCCTGGTGCCCGCGATGGTCGAGCTCATCGTCCGGACGCCGGAGTTCGAGTCGGCGGACCTGTCCAGCCTGGCCGTCGTCAACATCGGCAGCGCACCCATCGCGACGGCCACACTGCAGCGCTTCGGCGCGCGCCTCCCCCGCGCCGAGGTGCTGTGTGGATACGGCATGACGGAGTTCGGCGCCGTGACGGCGGTGCCGATGGGCGACGGCGGCCGTCATCTCGGTTCGGTGGGCCGGCCGCTCCCGGGGGTGGAAGTTCGGATCCTCGACGAAGACGGCTCGGAGCTCCCTCGCGGAGCGATCGGGCAGATCGCAGTCGGCGGGCGGCGTCGCCCCCGCGCCTATTTCAGGGATCCCGATGCGTCAGCGACGGCCTGGCGTGACGGCTGGCTGTTGTCCGGTGACCTCGGCCGGTTGGACGACGACGGCCACTTGTGGGTGGTCGGGCGCCAGAAGGAGATGATCATCCGCGGCGGGCACAACATCGTCCCGGGGGAAGTGGAGGCCGCGCTGTTCGAGCACCCCGCGGTGGCCGAGGCCGCGGTGGCCGGCGTCGCCCACCCGGTCCTGGGCGAGGACGTCGCCGCCTGGATCGTGCTCCGCGGGCCGGTCCGCATCGACGATCTGCGCGCATTCCTGCTGGACCGTTTGGCCGACTACAAGGTGCCGCGGCGCATTAGCGTGATCGGCGCGCTCCCGAGGAACGAGAGTGGCAAAGTCCTCAAGTCCGAGCTCGTTTCCAGCGAGAAGCCGGGGGGCCAGCCGTGACGGAGAACTTCACCACTGTTCGTGTCGAGGAGATCGGCCGTGTGCGTCGCCTCACCCTGGACCGGCCGGATCAACACAATCCGCTCACGCCGCGGTGCATCCGCGAGATCCTCCGTGCGATCGATCAATTCGAGGCCGACGCGGAGGCCCGGGTCGTCGTGGTGCGCGGCTCCGGCCGCTCCTTCTCCTCGGGATACGGGTACATCGCCGAGGACTTCGAACCGGGCGATTTCGCCGGGCGTGACGTGCTCGAGGCTGATGTCTCGGCCATGATCGCCCTGGCGGCGGGCTGGTCGCGCGTCTGGGACTGCACCATTCCCGTGATCGCCCAGGTCCATGGGAACTGCCTGGCCGGTGGAACGGATCTGGCGCTGCACTGCGACCTGGTCGTCGCGGCCGAAGACGCCCGCATCGGGTTCCCGCCGGTGCGCTCCATGGGAGTTCCTCCGACCAACATGTGGATCTACCACGTCGGTCCGCAGTGGGCGAAGCGCCTCCTCCTCACGGGCGACACGATCACCGGCGTCGAAGCCAAGGAGATCGGGTTGGTCATCGAGACTGCGCCTCCTGGGGAGCTGGACGACGCGGTGCTCGACCTGGCGAACCGGATCGCGCTGATCGGCCGCGATCTCCTGACGGCCAACAAACGCGTCCTGAATCTGGGCATCGAGTTGATGGGAAGGGCGCAACTCCAGAAGTTCGCAGCGCTCAACGACGCCATCGGGCACCGGACGCCCGAGGCCCTGGCCTTCGCGGATCGCATCGGCGAGATCGGCCTGCGTGAGGCGACCCGCGAGCGTGACGCGGTGTTCAATCCGCCCGCTCAGGGTTGAAGAGGGCTAGACGTCCGTCAACGACGTCTCGGTGATGCCGAGGACATGGAGGGCACGGCCCAGCCCGAGGAAGGCGGCAACGCAGATGGTGAGGTCGAGGATCTCCTCGTCGGTGAAGCAGCCCTTCATGCGCTCGACGAACGCGTCGTCGATGCGCTCGTGGTCCAGCGCGAACAGTTCTGCGTACTCGACCGCCAGGCGCTCCTGTTCGTTGAGCTGACCGCGCCCGCCGTCGTCCGTCCCCACGGCGTCGTAGAGTTCCTCCCCCAGCCCCTGCGCCCGCACCGAGTCGGCGCGGAATGTCAGGCAGACGGCACAGTCGTTGAGCTGCGCGATGCGGATACGTGCTGCTTCCCTGACGCCGACGGGGAGGATGCTCTTGTTGTACGTGGCGTCGATCAGCTTGCCGACCGCTGGTGCCATCTCTGGCCGCAGCGACCAGATCCTGACCGCGTCGCCGCCGTCGCCGGGCGGGATCTGGAGTCTGGCCACGCAAGGATGCTATGCCAGTGGGCGCGCATGCACACTGCTCGTTACACATTCGACCCGGTGCGGTCCTGTATCTGGGTGAGCGGTCGCTCCAGCCTGCATCCCATCAACACCGAGACGCGCGGCGTGAGCGGATGGTTCGCGGCAACGACGGGGGACAACGGCTCGCTCGACCTCGACGCGCCGGTCTCGGGTCAGCTCGAGGTCTCGGTCGACCGCCTGACATCCGGCAATGCGCTCTACGACCGGGAGCTGAAGCGCCGCCTGGATGCGCGCCGCTACCCCACCATCACGGGTGATATCAGGCGGGTCGAACTCCGCGAGGCCCACCCCAGCTACGCGGTGACCGGTGACATCTCTTTCCACGGCAAGACCCGCAGCTTCACGCATGAGATGTCGATCGAGGTCGACGATGGCAGTGTGCTGCTGTCAGGAGACGACGTCTTCGACATCCGAGAGTTCGGCATGAAGCCGCCCAGCATGCTGATGGTGCGCGTGTACCCCGAGATCGCTGTGCGCGTCGAGCTCCATGGCACACGCGATCGATGACGATTACGCCTGCCGTGTTGGTGGAGAACATCGAGAGTGGTTGTTCTGAGTTGGGGCTCGCCGACCTTGGGGCCTGCTGCGGCGGTACCATCCCGGGCCGGAGGTAGCGATGGGTGATCGAGCC
>DATHPK010000249.1:0-4626 GCA_035483935.1 Acidimicrobiales bacterium | reverse complement strand
ACCGCCAAAGGGCGAACCCCGGGGGGAACGCCCTCAGCTCGACGCAGGCCTGGGCCCGTTCAGCCCGCCGACCCCGAAGGCGTCGATGCGAAGTTCCGGCGCACCGGCTTCGTCACCTTTCCGGCCCTGATGCACGATGTGCACACGTGCAGCCGCTTCGGAGCGCCGTTCACGACGGCACGCACCCGTTGCACGTTGGGGTTCCACCGCCGCTTGGTGCGCCGGTGCGAGTGGCTGACGTTCATGCCGAACCCCGGCTTCTTGCCGCAGATGTCGCACACTGATGCCATGGGAGGTGAACCTTCCTGAACAAGCCGGACAGAGACCCAACGAAAGCCGCGGCCAAAGGACCAGCTAGGCCTTCGAGAACGGCCTAAAGGTTAGCATCACCAGCCATGACCCCTCCGGCGCCTCCGGCGCCGCCGCCGGCTTCGCCACCCCCGGCCCCACCAGCCTCTCCTGCCACACCAGCCTCCCCGGCACCCCCTGCGGCACTGCACGCGGACGAGCTGCGTGCGGTCATGGGGGGCTACAGAGATGCTCTCCGGCTCCACCAGGCCGACATCAACCGCCTCAACGTTTACCCCGTCCCCGACGGCGACACCGGCACCAACATGGCGCTCACGCTCGAGGCCGTGGTCGCCGAGCTCGATACCACCCCACCCCCCGCCGGGCTCCCCGAGGTCTGCAAGGCCATCGGCCACGGGTCGCTCATGGGCGCCCGGGGCAACTCAGGTGTGATCCTCTCCCAGCTCCTCCGCGGCATGAGCGAGCGCATGGGCACCGCCGGTGAGGACGGGGTCGGCCCCGCCGCCCTCGTCGACGCCATGACCCACGCGGCTGAGCTCGCCCGCAAGGCAGTCGTCCGCCCCGTCGAGGGCACCATCCTCACCGTCGCCAGCGCCGCCGCCGAGGGCGCCGCCCGCGCCGCCGCCCCCAGCCTCCTCGCCGTCTGCGAGAGCGCCCGCACCGGGGCCGCCGACGCCCTCGCCCGCACCCCCGAGCAGCTACCGGTCCTCGCCCGAGCCGGTGTCGTCGACGCCGGCGGCGCGGGGTTCGTGCTTCTCCTCGACGCCTTCCTTCTTGTCTTGGACGGCCGCCCGCTCCCGGAGCCCTCCGGAGTGGCGGCGCCCGACCTGTCCGCCCTCAACGGCCACGCTTCCGGCAACGGCGACGAGGGCGCAGCCGGCGCCGCTGGCCCCGAGGGCGAGACGCATTCCGTCGGCGACCTCCGCTACGAGGTCATGTACATGCTCGCCGCACCCGACGATTCCATCGAGGCCTTCAAGGACGTCTGGGCCGGCATCGGCGACTCCATCGTCGTCGTCGGCGGCGACGGGCTGTGGAACTGCCACATCCACACGAACGACGTCGGCGCCGCCATTGAGGCCGCCCTCGACAGCGGCCGGCCCTCGCGCATCCGCGTCACCGACCTCGAAGAGCAGGTCGAGGAGGAGCGCTGGGTCCGAGAGGGCGCCGGCATCGTCGGCGCCGGTCCCAGCACCGAAGGCGCCGGCCCCCCCGCCACGACAGGCGTCGTCGCCGTCGTCACGGGCGACGGCATCGGACGCATCTTCCACTCGCTCGGCGTCCACCACCTCGTTGTCGGCGGCCAGACCATGAACCCGGCGACGGCCGACCTCGTCAAGGCCGTCGAGTTGGTCGCCTCGGACGAGGTCGTGATCCTGCCGAACAACAAGAACATCCGCCCGGTGGCCGAGCAGGTCGACGGGCTCAGCGACAAGAGCGTCCGCGTCGTGGCAACGGGCTCCATCGTCGAAGGTTTCGCCGCGTTGCTCGCCTACGACCCCGCCGCCGACGTCGAGACCAATGCCGCCGCCATGACCGAGTCCGCCGCCCGCGTCGTCCCGGCCGAGGTGACCCGGGCCGTGCGCGACTCGACCACGGACGTCGGTGAGGTGCACGAGGGCGACTGGATCGGCATCTCCCGCGACGGCGTCGTCGCCATCGCCGACAACATCGTCGTCTGCACGCGACTCCTGCTCAGTCGCCTGCTCGACGACAGCCACGAACTGGTGACGCTGATCGAAGGTGAAGGCGCCCGCGTCGCGGACACGAGGCGCATCGAAGAATGGCTCTCCGAGGAGTACCCCGACGTTGCGCTCGAGGTGCACCAGGGCGGACAGCCGCTTTATCCCTACCTGCTCGGGATTGAGTAGCGGCCGCACTCTGGGCGCTCTGCGCGACATCGAGGTCTCGCGGCTCCACGGCGTCTCGGAGCGGCGGACCAAGATGCTGGCCGAGCTCGAGATCGACAACGTCCTCGACCTCATCACCACCTATCCCCGGCGCTACATCGACCGCACCCGCCAGGCCGATGTCTCGGACCTCGTCGTGGGCGACGAGGCGGCGGTGCTCGCCGCCATCCAGTCGGTCTCCTCCCGCCGCACGCGGCAGGGTCGGGCGATGGTCGAGCTCACGGTGCGCGACGACACGGGTCGGCTCAACATCGTCTTCTTCAACCAGCCTTGGCGCGCCAAGCAGCTCGAGTCGGGCACCGAGGCGATCTTCTTCGGCAAGGTCACCGAGTACCGGGGGCGCCGACAGATGGCCAACCCGGTCGTCGACGTGATCGCCGGCGCCACGCCCGGTCGCCGCACCCTCCGGGTCCTTCCCGTCTATCCGGCTTCGGCCAAGGTCGGCCTCACCAGCTGGGAGATCGGGTCCTTCGTCGAGGAGGCGCTCCAGCGCGCCGGCGAGTTCGCCGACCCGGTGCCCGAGGAGGTGCGCAAGTCCCTCGAGTTGCAGGGCCGAACCGAGTCCTTCGACGCCATCCACCGACCGGAGTCGCTCGACATCATTGAACCGGCCCGACGCCGCCTGGTCTTCGACGAACTGTTCCGCCTCCAGCTGGCACTCGTGCTCCGCCGCCGCGCGTTCGAGGTGAACGCCCGCGCCCTCCGTCACGATGTCTCGCCCCGCGAGGTCACCGGGGGTGTATCGGACACGCTGGTGGCGCGCTTCCTCTCAGGGCTGCCCTACGAGCTCACGACAGCGCAGCGCCGCGCGCTCGCCGTCATCGTCGCCGACATGGCCGGCCCCTTTCCCATGCACCGACTGCTTCAAGGTGACGTCGGCTCGGGCAAGACCGTTGTCGCGCTCGCAGCGCTCCTGGCCGCGGTGCAGAGCGGGCACCAGGGCGCGCTGATGGTGCCAACCGAGGTGTTGGCCGAACAGCACTTCACCGCAGTCCGGGCGCTCCTCGGCGACCTCGAAGGACCGGGCGGCATGGCCGGTGGCCTCGTCCGCGTGGAGCTCCTGACGAGCAAGGTGAAGGGAAAGGCCCGCACCGCCGTCCTCGAGGGCCTTGTCTCGGGCGCCATCGGCCTCGTCGTCGGCACCCACGCCCTGCTGACCGAGGAGGTGACGTTCCATTCCCTCGGCTGCGTGGTCATCGACGAGCAGCACCGCTTCGGGGTCGAGCAGCGAGCCACGCTCCGGGACAAGGGCGCGGACGGCGACCCCGACTTGCTCGTGATGACAGCGACGCCGATCCCTCGCACCGCCGCCATGGTGATCTTCGGCGATCTCGACCTCACCACGCTCGACGAACTGCCACCCGGCCGCGTCCCTATCACGACCGAATGGCTGCCGGGCGAAGGCGCCGCCACCGAAGCGTGGGAGCGCGTCCGCAGCGAAGTGGCGTCGGGTCATCGGGCCTTTGTGGTGTGCCCGTTGGTCGCTGAGTCGGCCCGCGTCGAGGCAAAGTCCGCCACGGAGGAGTTCGAGCGCCTCTCGGCGGACGAGCTCTCGGGCCTGCGGGTCGGCCTGATGCACGGCCAGATGGCGGCCGCGGCCCGTGAGGAGGTCATGGAACAGTTCCGCGCCGGCGAGCTCCAGGTCCTCGTCGCCACGACCGTGATTGAAGTTGGCGTCGACGTGCCGGAGGCGACGGTCATGGTCGTCGAGACCGCCGACCGCTTCGGCATCGCGCAACTCCACCAGCTGCGGGGCCGCGTCGGTCGCGGCCAGGATGCCAGCTGGTGCTATCTCCTCGGCGGTGAGGACGGCAACGAGCGTCTCGCTGCAGTCGCCGGCTCGACCGACGGTTTCGCGCTTGCAGAGGCGGACCTGCGCCTGCGCGGCGAAGGCACGCTTCTCGGCGCCCGTCAGAAGGGGCAGAGCGACCTGCGGTTGGCATCATTGAGCGACGAGCGCGACATCGCACTCCTCGGCGACGCCAAACGGGTCGCCGAGTCCATCGTCGATGCCGACCCACAGCTGGCGGACCATGAGGGACTCCGTGACGAGGTGGGGTTGCTGCTCAGCGAGGACGAGGGGGAATACCTCTTCAAGAGCTGAGGCCAACGATTGCCCGGAGCCAGTTCCAACCTTCGAAGGGTGAGGGGACTATCGACGCTCGTATGGCGGCATCGGTTCCGGGGTGATCGATATCTCTAAAACCGAGTACGTAGGAGTGCTCGGTCCCAGGCCAAAGGATCACCTTGAACTGATCAAACCTCCTCAGATCGAATTTCGAACACAGGCAGGTGTTCATTTTTGGACATTTCGATCGGTATGGCGTGTTCGTTCATGTGAGAACGAACGGGGCGAATCTGATGACGCCGCACGAAGAAGGCTCGACCGTTCTTCGTCATGAATCCC
>DATHPK010000248.1:0-4725 GCA_035483935.1 Acidimicrobiales bacterium | reverse complement strand
GCAAGGCAGAAGAGGCCGGACTGCGCGTACTGCCGCTCGCCGACGCCGCCGCCGAAGCCGACGTGATCATGATGCTGCTGCCCGACACCGAGCAGAAGGCCGCCTACGACGAGTTCGTGGCGCCGAACCTCAAGGACGGCGACTGCCTGATGTTCGCCCATGGCTTCAACATCCGCTTCGGCCAGATCGTGCCGCCGGCGGGTGTCGACGTCACCATGGTG
Source organism: Acidimicrobiales bacterium (assembly GCA_035483935.1). GTDB lineage: Bacteria > Actinomycetota > Acidimicrobiia > Acidimicrobiales > RAAP-2 > Bog-473. The sequence continues at coordinate 4,504 of DATHPK010000248.1, read as the reverse complement.
GCGCCCAAGGGGCCGGGCCACCTCGTCCGGCGCACCTATACCGAGGGCGGAGGGGTCCCGTCGCTCATTGCCGTGCACCAGGACGCCACCGGGAAGGCACGGGACTTTGCGTTGTCCTACGCGCACGCCATCGGTGCCACCCGCGCCGGCGTGCTCGACACGACGTTCGACGAGGAGACCGAGACCGACCTCTTCGGCGAGCAGGTGGTGCTCTGCGGCGGGCTCACCGCGCTGGTCACCGCCGGCTTCGAGACGCTCGTGAACGCGGGCTACCAGCCCGAGTCGGCGTACTTCGAGTGCCTGCACGAGCTGAAGCTGATCGTCGACCTCATGTACGAGCAGGGGATCGCGGGCATGCGCTACTCGATCTCCGACACCGCCGAGTACGGCGACCTGACCCGGGGCCCACGGGTGATCGACGACGCCGTCAGGGCGACCATGCAGGGCATCCTCGACGACATCCGCAGCGGCGCCTTCGCCGAGGAGTGGATCGCCGAGAACAAGGCGGGCCGGCCCAAGTTCCAGGCGCTGCGCGAGGCGGGCAAGGCCCACCAGATCGAGACCGTCGGCGCCGAGTTGCGGGCGATGATGCCCTTCATCTCGGCCGGCAAGACCCGGGTGCAGGACGCTTCGGGCGGCTGACCAGGGACTATCTGCCGCACCGGTCCCTTTCTTCGGCCGGAGGGTTGACCTGACATCAAAGTGATGTCACAGTGACATCATGAAGATGTCATTGGTGGTGGACGGGCTGCGCTCCGACGTGATCAGCGTGGGCGAGCTCGGCGACGACGCGGTCGCCGAGGTGGCTGACCGCATCGCCGACGTGCTGGGCCGCTCCCTCCCGTCGCGGATCCTCGACCTCTTGTCGGACGTCGCAGCGGAGGTGTCGGCCGAGCTCCCCGACGGCCGGGTGGAGATCCGGGTCGCCGGCGACGACGTCGATCTCGCCTACGTGGAGGACGCGCCCGCCGGGGCCGCCGGCCCCGATGGCGACGGGTCCGGAGATCGTGATCGCGACATGTCGGCGCGCATCACCCTTCGTCTGAGCGAGAGCCTCAAGACGCGGGTGGAGGAGGGCGCGGCGCGCGAAGGCATCTCGGTCAACGCGTTCATCGTGCGCATGTTGGAGCACGGCGCCTCGGGCGAGCACAAGCGGAAGAGCTACGCGGGCAACCGCCTGCGGGGTTACGGGACCACCTGAAGAGCTGAAAGGAGCAATTGCAATGGAGAAGATCTTCGAGACGCCCGGGGCCGTGCGCCTGCACGTCCAGAACGAGGTCGGCCTCGTTGCCGTCACTGCCACCCAGACGGAGGAGACCGTGGTGTGGCTCGAAGCGCACACGCCGGGAGGCGAGGAGCTCGTCGAGCGCGCCATCGTCGAGTGCCGGTCGACGGGCCGCCGCCACATGGTGGTGGTGAAGGTCCCGAAGCAGGGCATGGGGAGCCGCTTCATCCGGCGCAACCCGGTGACGGTGCGGGTCGACCTGCCCGCAGGCAGCGACGTGACGGTCGTCGCGGGTTCGGCCGACGTTGAGGTCACCGGGCCGATCGGCGCCGGGGACTTCACCACCTCGAGCGGGGACGTGGCGGCGGACGACGTCGCAGCGAACCTGATCGCCCGCTCGGCGAGCGGTGGCCTCACGGTGGGCGCAGTGGGCGGCGACGTCAAGGTCCAGACCGCCTCGGGCGACCTGCGCTGCTCGAGCGTCGCGGGCCGGGCCTTCTTCACCACGGCGTCCGGCGACATCGAGGTGGGGGCCGCTTCCGGTCAGGTTGAGGTCAAAGCGACTTCGGGCGCCGTGCGGCTCGGCGAGCTCGCCCACGGTGCGCGCATCACCAACGTCTCGGGCGACGTCCGGGTGCTCGCGATCGACGAGGGCACCCTCCACGTGCGCTCGGTGTCGGGCAACGTCGTGGTCGGCGTGGTGACCGGGGTGGACCTGCACGTCGACGTCGAGACGATGTCGGGCGAGGTACGTTCTGACATCCCGCTGGACGACAAGCCGGGATCGGCGCGTAAGGACGCGTTGGTCGAGCTGAGCGTGCGCAGCGTCTCGGGCAACGTCGAGATCGAGCGGGCGCTCGAGCAGGTGGCCTGACCGTTACTCGACGGCCTGGCGCTACATTCAGACGGACGGACGGAAGCGGAAGGAGGTGCGGACTTTGGGACAGACCCGCCTCGACGAGCCGGCGGCATACGCCGCGAGCAGGGAGAAACTGCTCGAGGCGGAGATCGCGCTCATGCGCCAACGCGAGCAGGTCGCCGCGCTGCGCCGTGCCCTTCCGTCCGGTACCGCCGTGCAGGACTACGAGTTCAGGGAGGGACCGTCGCGGCTGGCCGACGGCGACGAGCCCGTGCGCACCGTTCGCTTGTCCGAGCTCTTCACGGCGCCCGACCGGGCGCTCGTCGTCTACCACCTGATGTTCGGCAAGTTGAACACGACCCCCTGCCCCATGTGCACCATGTGGATCGACGGCCTCAACGGGGTGGCCCACCACGTGGCACAGAACGTTGACTTCGTCGTCGTGGCCGCAGCCGACCCGCCCGCCCTGCGCGCGCACGCACGTGACCGCGGCTGGGACAACGTCCGCCTCCTGAGTTGCGGCGACAGCACGTTCCAGCACGACTTCGAGGCCGAGGACGACGAAGGGTGGCAGAACTCGACCGTCTCGGTCTTCACGCTCGATCCCGACGGCCCGCCCCGGCACTTCTACACCGCGCACCCGCAATTCGACGACCGAATCCGCGAGCGGGGGATCGACCTGTTCGCTCCGGCCTGGCACATCCTCGACATCACGCCCCAAGGCCGGGGCGACTGGTACGCCGGCCTGGAGTACTGACGTGCCCTTCGTACGGCCTTCGGACATGCTCAGCGGCACACCCCTCCCAGGGTGGAGCGGGCGGTTCCTCCATTCGGAGAACATGACATTCGCGCACTACGACATCGCGGCCGACGCCGCCCCGCTGCACGAGCATCATCACGAGCAGGAAGAGGTGTGGCACGTCGTGGACGGGGAGATCGCCCTCACCATCGACGGCGAGGAGCAGGTGTTGACCGCCGGCTGCGTCGCCGTGGTGCCGCCCGGGACTCCGCACTCGGTCCGGCCATTGGCGGCGGCGCGGGCCATCATCGCCGACTACCCGTTGCGCCTCGAACTGCCCGGTCAGAGACCATCCGAATAGCCACCCGGCCGCGACCAAGTCTTCATGTTGGGCGGTCAGACTGAGCACGGTGCTGCGGCGGATGTTTGCCAAGTGTGTTGCGGGAGCGGCCGCGCTCGTCGTACTCCTCCCGGTCCTCACCCTGGGGGCCGGGTCGGCCTCGGCGGTCGAGGCCGGCCTGCCGACCTTGCGCTCGCCGTCGTTCGCAGGTGCCAGCGTGAGCGGGACCCCGGCCATCTCCGGCCCGATCAGGTCGCCCGGCGGTCCCTTCCTCTACGACAGCCAGGGACGCGTCGTCTTCCTCCACGGGGTGGACGCCGTCTACAAGCGGAAACCCTTCGAGCTGTACGCGGACCCGGGCAAGCCGTGGAACTTCTCGGCGGGCGACGCGTCGCTCATGGCGCGACTGGGCTTCGACGTCGTCAGGCTGGGCATGACGTGGAGCGGCCTCGAGCCCGGCAAGGCCAAGGCCAACACCCCGGCCATCTGTCGTGCGGGGAAGCCGACCAATCCGCACCAGCTCAACCCGGCCGTGCTCGAGCGCTACGTGGCCCATCTCAAGCAGACCGTCGACCTCCTCGGGCGCTACCACATCTTCACGATCCTCGACATGCACCAGGACGTCTACAACCAGGCGTTCGACGGCGAAGGCGCACCGGCATGGGCCGTGTGCACCAACGGTGTGCCGAGGACAGACCCGCCGGGCCGGTGGTCGCGCGAGTACGGGACGACGGCGGCACAGATCGCCTACGGCCACTTCTGGAACAACGACGTCCGCGGCAACCTGCAGGGGCAGTACGACAAGGTGTGGGGGTACGTGGCCAGCGCCTTCCGGGGCGATCCGTGGGTCATCGGCTACGACCCGTTCAACGAGCCCTTCTCCACTTCCCTCGTGCACTACCGCGGCGAGCACTTCGACGCTCAGATCCAGTGCTTCTACACGGGAAGGAAGTACATCGGGGTCCGCCTCTCGGGTGCGCCGGCCTTGCACTGCCCCCGCAACGACCCGGCCAGCGGTGTGGTGCCGACCATCCTGGCGAACGATCCGTCGCATCTCGTCTTCGACGAGAACGACACCTACGGCACGCTCGGCTACGTCACGAACCTCGGCCCGATGCGGCTGCGCAACCTCGTCTACAACGTGCACCTCTACTGCGGGGCGCGGAGCCCCGTCACGGGGAACCCGACCAACGTCTCGGTGTGTGCCAGGGAGGCGGCACGCTCTCTCGGCAAGCGGTACCTGGTCCGACCGGAGATGGCATCGCACACGCAGCCCGGCGGACCGGCTTGGCTTGTCACCGAGTTCGGAGCGACCAGTAGCGCGCCCTACCTGGCGAGAGT
>DATHPK010000247.1:0-11906 GCA_035483935.1 Acidimicrobiales bacterium | reverse complement strand
GGGACAACTACTCCCCACCGAGTTCGCCCACCACCGAGACGTTCAACCCCGCGCCGTCGTCGCTCGTGGGTACGGTCGCATCGGTGCCGCAGTCGGTCTACGACGCGGTCGGTGTCAGCTCGCCCAGCAACCCGATCACGCCGCTGCGGGCGACGACGAAGTCCGGAGACACCCCGATGTGGATGGCCACGACGAACGGCGGGTCGCCCGAGCCGGTCGTCTTCTTCTACGGCGCCGAGTTCGCGCCTTACGCGGCAGCCGAGCGCTGGCCGTTGGTGCTGGCGCTGTCGCGCTTCGGGACGTTCCACCAGCTCGGGCTCGTGCAGTCGAGCGCCACGACGGCGTTCGCCAACCTGTCCACCTTCACTTTCTACGACACGCACTACACGAGCAAGTACGTGATCCTCGAGCCAGTCGAGCGCTACAGCGCGTTGAACCCGACGGGAGCCACGTACCTCAGCCTGCAGACGCCGGACGCCCGGCAGCGCGCGGCGGTCGCTGGCTACGCATCGAGCGAAACGACGTTCCCCTTGCTCGACGTGGCCAACCGGTGGGTCCTGAACGGCGCCGCCTTCACGCCAGGCGCGTTGATGGGCCTGTCCCAGGACCAGATCGCCGGTGACCTGAGCTCGCCGCAAAGCCCGTTGACGCAGGCCGTCGTCGCCTCGGCGAACGAGATCACGGCGACCATCTGCGCGGTGGACGGCCAGAAGCCAGGAAACGTGTGCGACAGCCGCGGGGTGGAGGCGGCAGATGCAGCGCTGAAGATCACGCCGCCGGCGGCGTGAGGCTTCAGGTCAGGGGCCGGTCGCCGTCATGGGGACCAGGGTGCGGGGTGCCGGGTCTGGAGGCCCGGGGTTATGGGTGGGTGTCGGCTGGATGTCAGCTGGCGCGGCGGTCGAGCACCATCTTGCGCTCGACCTCGTTGAGACCGCCCCAGATCCCATGGGGCTCACGAATCCGAATGGCGTAGTCGAGGCACTCGGACCTGACCCGACATTGGTCGCATATGGCCTTCGCCCGGATCTCGCGTGAAGCCTTTTCCTCTTTACGTTCGGCATGTGAGGGCGGGAAGAACACCGCCGCCTGCGGCCCCCTGCAGGCTGCCTTCAATTGCCACATTTCCTGTCCCTGGCGCATCAAATCCCCCGATCGGGCACTACAGAACCCCCCTGGCGGGCCAAGCTACCGCCGGGGTTTCCGGCTTTCAAGGGTCCTGACCAGGATCTTTGGCTGGCGGTCGATCGTCGCCGCAAGCACGGCAACTACGCTCGGCCCGACATGGACGTGGCGACCTTCTGTGCACAGAGCCATGTCCTGGTGATGGCCGGCAAGGGCGGAGTCGGCAAGACGACCATGACCGCGGCGATGGCGCGCATGGCCGCTGACGTCGGGAAATCCGTTCTGATCGTCGAGTTGGAGGGCAAATCGGGGATCGCGGCGGCCTTCGGGCGGACCGAGGACCTCGGCTACGAGGAAGAGGCCCTGGGCGAGGGCGTGCGGGGCCGGCGGCTGACGCCGGACGACGCGCTGGTCGAGTATCTCGAGGACCACGGGTTGAAGCGCGTGTCGAAGCGGCTGGCGCACTCGGGCCTCCTGGACGTGGTGGCGACCGCTATCCCGGGCATCCGGGACATCCTCGTCCTGGGCAAGGTCAAGCAGCTGGAGCGGGGGGAGGTGGCCGACCTGATCCTGGTCGACGCACCGGCGACCGGGCACGCCATCACGTTCCTGACCTCGGCCCGGGGCATGGTCGACGCCGCCCGGGGGGGTCCGCTGCGCACCCAGGCCGAGGACGTGGTCGAAATGCTCAACGACGCCGCCCGGTGCCGCGTGATCCTGGTCACCCTGCCCGAGGAGCTGCCGGTCTCGGAGACCATCGAGTCGGCGTACACGCTCGAGGACAAGGCCGGGGTCCAGCTGGGGCCCGTCATCGTCAACGGCTGCGACCCCGCGCCCGTGGGGCTGGACCGGCCCGCGGCCTCGGTGGTGGCCGACGCGGGGCTGGGGACCGATGTCGTGCCGGCGGCCCACGTGGCCGCGCTGGAGGCGGCTCGGCAGTTCCGCGTCGCGCGTCACGAGGTCTCTACCGAGCAGCTGGAGCGGATGCGCCGCGAGCTGCCGTTGCCCCAACTGCTGGTGCCCTCGGTGCCGGGCGAACAGATCGGACCCGCGGAGACGAAGGTCCTGGCGGACGCGCTGGCTACCGCGGTGGGTTCGCTGGTGCCGGAGGGCGCGACGTGAGCGACGTCAGTGGCGCGGGTGGCGCGGGTGGCGGGCGGGTCGATGCGGGGGTGGCGGTGCCGGTGCCCGCGACCACGTTGTCGGCCTTGGTGCGCGAACGGGGCGTCGTCGTGTGCTGCGGCTCCGGTGGCGTCGGCAAGACCACGGTCTCGGCGACCTTCGCGTTGGCGGCGGCCCGGGCCGGGCGGCGGGCGTGCGTCGTGACGGTGGACCCGGCCCGGCGGCTGGCGGACGCGCTGGGCGTGCAGTCGCTGCCCAACACCCCGACCGAGGTCGCAGGCGACTGGCCCGGGCACCTGCATGCGCTGATGTTGGATTCGAAGGGGACCTTCGACGACCTGGTGCAGCGGTACGCCCGGACGACCGACCAGGCGGAGTCGATCCTGGCGAACCGGCTCTACCAGAATCTGGCGGGCGCGTTGTCGGGGACGCAGGAGTACATGGCGATGGAGAAGCTCTACGAGCTCGTCAACTCCGACGAATTCGACGTCGTCGTCGTCGACACGCCGCCGACCCGCAACGCGTTGGACCTGCTCGACGCACCCCGGCGGCTGACCCGTTTCTTGGAGAACCGCCTGTTCCGGGCGCTGCTGGTCCCGACCCGGATGTCGTTGCGGGCCGTCGGCGTGGCCACCCAGGCGTTGCTGCGCACCATCTCGAAGGTGGCGGGGGCGGAGATCGTGCAGGACGCGGTCGCCTTCTTCCAGGCCTTCGAGGGGATGGAGGAGGGCTTCCGCACCCGGGCCAGCGCGGTGCACGAGCTGCTGGCCGATCCGGCGACGGCGTACGTGCTGGTGACCTCGGCGCGGCCCGACGCCGTCGCAGAGGCGGGCTTCTTCGCCTCCAAGCTCGGCGAGCGCGACGTGGCGGTGGCCGCCCTCGTGGTCAACCGAATCGCGCCGTCGTTCGGGACGGACGACGGAGGTGCCCTGGCACCCGCGGCAGCGGTCGGCGTGGCCGCCCTGCGGCCGCTGGAGGACAACCTGGCCGAGCTCAACGCCGTGGCGGCGCGGGAATCGTCCAGTTACGCCGGGCTTGCCTCGCAGGTTTCACCGGCACCGGTCGGCCGGATCCCGCTGTTCGGCCACGACGTGCACGAGCTGGCGGGGCTAGAGCGTACCGCCGACTGCCTCTTCGGCTGACGTCGCGACCGAGGCGATGCCGGCGGATCCGTTCCGGCGGGCGGGGCCGGTGGAACGGGTTACCGTCCGTCGAGGAGGGTCCGATAATGTCCGGGCAGTGCAGACCATCCTGGTCGCGAGCGACTTGCCGACGCTCCGCAAAGAGATAGAGGCCGTCATCAGCGGCCCCGACGTCGAGGTCCGCTCGGTGACCTCGGGCCCCGAGGTGGTGTCCTTCGTCGCCGAGGAGTCGCCCGACCTCGTGATCGTCGACATGCAGATGGGCAACATGGGCGGGATGGCGGTGTGCCTCGAACTCCGCTTACAGGAGTCCTATGACGCCGTCGACCACATCCCCGTGCTGATGCTCCTCGACCGCCGGCCCGACGTCTTCCTGGCGCGGCGATCCGGTGCCGAGGGCTGGCTGGTCAAGCCGCTCGACCCCCTGCGGCTGCGGCGCGCCGTCAAGGCCCTGTTGGACGACGGCACGTTCGCCGACCAGTCCTTCATCCCCGTGCCCGTGCTGGTGGGCACCGGACCCGAGCTCCAGGCGGGGTCCGAGCCCAAACCCTGACCCGGCGCACCGTGTCGAACCGCCGGGAACCGCCAGACCCTCCACCTGCGAAGCGCTCGCGCCTGTTCCGCCGGCACCGGAAGGACTCGGACGGGGCCGGGCGAGGTGGCGCGTCCTCCACTTCGGAGTTGCCGCCCGCCGCCCTCGAGCAGGAGCGCATCATCCTCGAGGCGGTTGCCGACCTGCGGGACATGGACGTGCGCGAGGTGATGACGCCCCGCGTCGACGTCACCTACCTGACGATCCCGGTCCACGCCGAAGACGTAGGCCGCGCCGTGCGGACCACCGGTCACAGCTGCTTCCCCGTCGTGCACGACGACCTCGACGATCTGATCGGCATCCTCTTCGTCAACGACATCTTCCGGACCGGAGGTCGCGGGCAAGGACCGGGGGGCGGGGGTGGCACATCGTCGGGCGAGCGCGACACCACCGATCCAAGTCCACTGGAGATCTCGCGCAAGGTGCGGCCCGCGCACTTGGTGCCCGAGACCCTCGGGGTGCTCGAAGCCCTGGCCGACATGCGCAGGCAACGACGCCAGGTTGCCGTCGTCGTCGACGAGTACGGCGGCGTTGCGGGGTTCCTGACGGTCAAGGACCTCCTCGAACCGCTCGTCGGCGAGATGCACGACGAGTTCGACGAAGAGGAGGAGTCGGAGATGGTCCGGGTCGACAACACCCGGTGGCTCCTCGACGGGCAGACCAACGTCGACGACGTGCGCGAGCGACTCGGGATGGAGATCCCCGACGGCGAGTACGTGACGCTCGGCGGCCTGCTGTTCGAGCGCTTCGGCCACATCCCGAACGAGGGCGAAGCGGTACGCGTGGGGGACTGGGACCTCAAGGTGGTGGAGATGGACAAGCGGCGGGTGGCCCAGGTGGTGGCGACGTTTTCGGGCGGCGAGTCGCCGCCGTCGTTCCGGGAACCGGGGGACGCGCCCGGGTCCGGGCCCGGTGGCGACGGGGGGCCGTCGGCCAACGGCAGCGGGGAAGCGAGCAGCTGAGGCCGGAGTAGTGTCGTAGCGCTCCCAGCAGGGGGCGGACGGGCTGTGGCGCAGCTTGGTTAGCGCGCTGCGTTCGGGACGCAGAGGTCCCCGGTTCAAATCCGGGCAGCCCGACTCGAGGATCCCTGATCGCCTTTGCGCGGAGCCGCACAGGGGGCGGCGGGTGGTTGCGAGCTGCGCAGTCAGGCGCCCGTCTTGCGGTCGGTGTTACTGCCGGCCGCTTCGAGTGTCTCCAACAAGGTGTCGAGGAACGGCACTTGGCCCTTGAGGAGCTTGTGGCGCGCCACGGAGACCGGCATCCACTCGACCCGGTCGACTTCGGGGAACTCGCGCTTGGTGCCCGAGCCCTTCGGCCATTCCATCTCGAAGGTGTTGCTGACGGCGTGGGTGATGTCGAGGTCGCCCGCCAAGGCCCAGACCGTGACGTGCTTGCCGCTCGGCTGACGTCGGTTCCCCAGTGGAACGGGATCGCCGCCGGCGGGCGGCTCGAAACCGACCTCCTCGCGGAACTCGCGCCGGGCCGTCGAGAGGGCGTCCTCCGGCGGCTCGTACTCGCCCTTGGGGATCGACCAGGCGCCCGCGTCCTTCCTGGCCCAGAACGGCCCGCCGGGGTGCGCGAGCAGGACCTCGAGCTCGCCGGCATCCGAGATCCGGTACAGCAGCAGACCCGCGGACTTGGCGACCATGCATCCAGTATGGAGAGGGCTGCAGAGCCGGAGGGTCGCGAGCGGTGCGAACGTCGGTAGGAAGTGCTGCGCGTCGTTGCGCCAGGTCGACCCACGCCGTCCGGATCCCCCGCCGCTGACCACCCCATCGGTGCCGTCCTCGCTAGGCTCCTTTCCCGTTCCGGCCGCCATTTCCGGAGCCGTCTCGGGGGCGCGGGCGTCGACCACTACCCAGGACCAGAGGTCGCACGTCATTCTGAACACTGGACCATGAGCCCCCCGAACCCCGAAAACGATCCCGTTCACAAGGGCCTCCACGACCTCGGCCGGCAGATCGAAGAGGCCGAGACGTCGCCATCGGGAGCCGAGGCGGACGACGAGGCTCCATCGCCCGCGGACACTGCGGGTCACGGTGCGGTGCCGGAAAGACCAGAGACGGCCGGAGCGGCCGAGGGGGCGGACGACGCGGTCGACGACGACATGCCGTGGCCGTCTCCGCCACCGGCGGTGGGGCCGGAGGAGGCGGGAACGGCGGCAGCACGGGCGGGTTCAGCTTTGCCCGAACCAGACGCCCCGGACGCAGGGGCATCTCCGCCTATCGACCCGGCGGATAATCCGGTCGAGCGCGGGCTCCACGAGTTGGGTCGCCAGATCGACGAGGCGGAGCGGAGCGTCGCCGGAGGCGGTGGTGGTGACGATGGCGGCGAGAGCAGCGGGCGAGGTGGACGAGGGGTGGGGGGCCCGGCGCACGCCGCCCCGAAGAAGAAGCGATCGACCCGGCGCAAGGTGGCCTACGTCCTCGGCTCACTCTTCCTCGTGCTCGTGCTCATCGCCGGTGCCGCGGCGGGGTACGCCTGGTACCTCAACGATCAGATCAACCGCATCACCCTGCACAACCTGACTTCGTCTCCGGTGAAGGGTGCGGACGCGGGGACCGAGAACATCTTGATGATCGGCTCCACCTCGCGTTGCGCGCTGAAGGTGCAGAACCCGCAGTTCGGCCTGTGCTCCCAAGGTGTCAACGGCGTCAACAGCGACGTCGTGATGATCCTGCACCTGAACCCGGCGAACAACTCCGTGTCGATTCTCTCCATCCCCCGCGACCTGTTCGTGCCCAACGCAAGGTCCGACGGGGCCAACAAGATCGATGCTGCCCTGTATCAAGGGCCAGATCAGTTAATCGCGGCCATCGAAGAGGACTATGGCATTCCGATCCAGCACTTCGTCGAGCTCAACTTCGACAGCTTCATGAACGTCGTCAACGCGCTCGGCGGGATCCAGATGTACTTCCCCGAACCGATCTTCGACTCCTATTCGGGCCTCAACATCGAGACAACCGGCTGTATCGGGCTCAGCGGCACCGCCGCGCTCGAGGTGGTCCGGGCGCGGCACCTCCAGTACAAGCCGCCGGGCGTCACGACCACCGACCCCTACTACTGGCCCCAGGAGGCCCAGAGCGACCTGGCGCGCATCCGGCGCGACCACGAGTTCCTGCGCGTCCTGGCCTCCGCCGTCAAGGCGAAGGGCCTCGGCAACCCTCTCACCGACCAGTCGCTGGTCGCGGGCGTCGTCGGCGATCTCACGGTCGACTCCGGATTCTCGCTGTCCGACATGGTCTCGCTGGTGTTGACGTATCACGGCGTGAACGTCAACTCGGCACCCCAGCTGACCGTCCCGGTCCAGGTCGACCAGTTCGGGAACTACGTGTACCAAGGGGGGAGTTACGGAGACATCGAGTTCCCGTCGGAGCCTCAGGACCACGCCGCCGTCGACCAGTTCCTGGGTTTGAAGTCGAACGCCGACACCTACTCGGGCGGCGCGTTGCCGGCGCCGTCGTCAATCACCGTGTCGGTGATGAACGGGTCGGGCACCTCCAACCAGGCGACAGACACGGCCGCCAGCCTCAAGGCATTGGGCTTCAACATAGGGACGGTCGGTGACACCACCCCAGTCGGGCGGGAGGCCGAGACGGTCGTGTACTACTCATCGAAATCAGCGGCCAACCTCGCCGCGGCCCAAACCGTGGCGAACTCCATGAGCGGCGCTGTGATCATGGCCATGGACCCGACCCAGGTACCGGCCGGAGCTCAGGTCACCGTCGTCACCGGGACCGACTTCAGTGTGAACCCGCCCGCGACACCACCCGTGACACCGACCTCGGCGGCTTCGGGAAACACGGGCGCGGTCTCGAGTACGACGACACCCACCACTTCTTCGGGCTCCTCGTCCAGCAACGGCGCCTTCCAGCCGCCGACCTCGACCGTCGAGCCACTGGCGCCATGGGATCCCCGGTCGTGCACGGCGAGCGGGGGCGAAGGGCCGTAGAGGCGCTGCCGGCAGGTCGCCGATCCAGTCGACCCGAGGCTGTTCGCCCATCCGCAGCCATCTGGTTGCTTTAGCGAATCGCGAGCCGGATCCTCTTCGCCGCTGTGTACGCGCGGAACACGGGCCTTCGTCGCGCTGTATATGCGGGCGGTCAGGGCCATATACAGACGCGCGGCATTCCTGTTCGGTCGCATATACCCGCGGGCGCGGAGGGGTGGTCCCGTCGCATATACACCCGCGCGCGGAGCCCCGGGTCCGTCGCATATACAGCCGCGAGCGGAGGGTCGGTCGTGTCGCACTGAGAACTGCGCCGCTTTCCGACCCCCGACCGCGCAATGTCGGGAGTCGCGCGACCATTAGAGGTACTGCCCCGATCGTGTGTGGCAGGAGAGGCAACGACGTTGCGCGACGCCGTCAGGTCGGTGCCTACGGCGCGGCGAACCGCGACTCAGGCGAAGATTTCGCCGCCGTTCGTGTCCAGCGCCTGGCCTGTCATGGCCGCTGACAAGTCTGACGCCAGGTAGACGATGGCGCCAGCGACGTCGGCGTCGGAGGGGATGCGGCCAAGGGGGACGCGCGCGTTGAGCTCGTCGATGACCTCCTGTGCAGGTACCCCACGTCCGGTGGACGTCATCTCGATGTACATGTCGACAGACGGCCCCGCCATCCAGCCGGGGACGACAGCGTTCACGCGGATGTTCGACGGGCCGAGCTCGTAGGCGAGCACGCGGGTCGCCGTCAGGAGCGCACCCTTCGAAATCGCGTAGCCGCCTTGGGCGGGCTGTGGTTGGCGTGTGACCATCGACGCCACGTTCACGACCGAACCGCCGCCTCGCTCACGGAGGTACGGCAGGGCGGCTTTCGTCATCTGGAGCGAACCGAAGAGGTTGACCTCCATGATCTTCCGCCAGACGCCGAGATCAACATCCTCGAAGCTCTGAAAGACGTCGCTGCGGAACGCGTTGTTCACAACGACGTCGATCCCGCCGAACTCCCGGGCTGCGGCGGCCATGAGCGCGGAACAGGCATCGGGGTCGACGATGTTGGTCGGCACGGCTAGGGCCCGCGCACCAAGTGCGGTGACTTCGGCCAGCACCTCTTCGAGGTTGGCTTCACGGCGCGCCGCCAAAACGACATCGCCGCCGTGGACAGCCAGGGCGCGTGCGGCCTGGCGCCCGAGCCCCGGGCCCACTCCCGATACGACACACACCTTGCCGGCCAGCAACCCGGACACCGTTCGCGCCGATCCCCCGGCCTCACTCTTCGTCGTCATGGAAGCGCAGCGTAGAGCAGTCGACCTGGTGGCCGGACAGCCATCCGCGACGCGGTCACAGGAGCCTGAGATGATCGTCGACAGGGTTGCGGTAAGGAGGGCCGATGGCGATCTGTGGGCACTGCGGCGGCGAAATGTCTGACGGAATCAGCTGTCTGACCGATCCGATAGTCATCGATGGCAGGGCCTACATGCCAGTCCGCTGGGGCCAGGAGCCCCGGCCGCGGCACCGCTACGAGCCCGAGGAATGCCGCGATTGCGGCACTCCAATCGGAGGGGCGCACCACCCGGGCTGTTGCCAAGAGCGCTGTCCCGCCTGCCATGGGCAGGCGATCAGCTGCGGATGCGTCGTTGAGACCGAATGTGACTTCGCAAGCGCCCGGATTCCGCGATGCCGTTCCCACGTGCTGCGACGCGTCGGCTGGCGCTGAACCGATGCCGGAGGTCACGAACGGACCCGTCAGTCCCCAGGGCCCGGCGCACGTCCCGAGCGACGGAGCAACGCCTCCCAGGGGCTGAGCCGGGCGCCCACCGGCACCAAGACGGCGGCAATCCGACCCTTCAGTCCGCCCTGCGCCGCTGCCAGGCACGCCCCCGCCCCCCGATAGAGCGCGTCCGGGTCGGAAGGTCGATGCCCCGACCCCCCTGAGCGGGCAAGGTCCCACGCGTGGAGATGCCACTCGGTGGCAGCCACGGCGGCGTGGAGACCCGCCGTCACCGTGCCCCGTGGGTAGCCGTATTGCAGGTCCCAGTTGACGGGCAAACGATCCCGGTAGGAGCGCGCCCGGGCCAAGAAGAGCTCCAGTGCCGTCGGGGTGGTGGTCTCTGCGAGGGGGCGGAGCGCCAGTTCGTTCTGCGCCGCCAGCTCGGAGGCACGAAATGGCGGCGACGCATCGCCGCGCTCGGCCCGGTCGAGCCACTCGTGGTACCAACCCGCTACCGCAGCCACGTGACGGACCAACACGGCTGCGCTCCAGGCTCCACACGCCGGACGATCCCAATCACCGTCGGTCAGCCCGCCCGCCCACCGAGCAAACGCGTCGACCCCTTCGTCGTAGAGACGCAGGACCTCGTCGCGGGGCACCTCGGACACGCACGCATCATGCCCGCCCGAAATCCGGGGCGCCCACGGCGCACGCGGTGGGAGGCGTCCGGGCCGATGAGCCGCTCATTCTCGCCAAGGGCCGCCGCAACGGCCGTCCTGCGCCTCCAGCTTGACCGGCGTTCGGGAACTCACCAATGTGGGTTCCTCATGAGCACCCCTCCCGCTCGACACCAAGGTTTCTAGCGAAGAAATGGGAGCGCTCGATGGCATCCGAGTGTTGGAAGCGGGGTTGCTCGTACAGGGCCCGCAGGTGTCGTTGACGATGCTCGAATGGGGAGCCGAGGTGATCAAGCTCGAGCTGCCCGGCTTCGGCGACCAGAGCCGCTGGCTGCCTATCTCCCGTGAAGATCGCCGCTCTCCTTGGTTCACTGCCTACAACCGCGGGAAGCGCAGTATGACCATCGACCTCCGAGTTCCCCGCGGGCAAGAAGTCTTCTTCCGCCTCGTGGAGAGGTCCGACGTCTTCGTCTCCAACTTCAAGCCTGGAACGCTGGACAGCTGGGGGGTCGGCTACGGCGAGGCTTCACGACGCAACCCTCGGATCATCTATGCCATGGGCTCGTCGTTCGGTCCCGAGGGACCGGACGCACAGCGAGAGGGCGCTGACCTCAGCGGACAAGCGGGCGGCGGGATCATCAGCACTACCGGAGGAGCCGGCAGCGATCCGAGTCCCGTCGGTGCCACCATCGCCGACCACATCTCGGGACAGAACCTGCTCGCGGGCGTTCTCGCGGCGCTCTACGCGCGCGAGCGCACGGGCCACGGGCAGCTCGTCGAGACTTCGCTCCTCGGAGGGCAGGTCTGGGCTCAGGCCGGGGAGATCACCAAGTACCTGATGTCCGGAGAGATGACCGGTCCAGCCAACCGCGGCCATTCCATGGTCCCCGGCATCTACGGCATGTTCGCGACCTCGGACGGCTGGATCGCCATCGTCGGCGTCGCCGGGCCCTTGCGCGACCGCTTCTACGAGACGCTCGGAAGGCCGGACCTCATAGAGCGCTTCAGCGGCCTCCTCTATTTCGAGGACGACAAGGCCGCGCTGTGGCCCATTCTGGACGAGGTGTTCGCCACAAAGACGACCGCGGAGTGGTGCGACCTCTTGGGCGCAGCCGGACTCCGCTTCGCTCCTGTGCGCGACCATGCGGCCGTCGCGCGTGACCCCGGCATCCGTATCAACGGGTATATCGAGACGGTGGACGACCCCGATTCATCGGGATCGTCGTTGGACGTGGTGCGGACACCCGTCCGATTTTCCGACGGTAACCAGACTGGACCCGTACGACCTCCGGAGCTCGGCCAGCACACCGAGGAGGTGCTGCTCGAGGCCGGTTACTCGTGGGACGACATCACTTCGCTGTCCGAGGACGGCGTTGTCTGAGGACTCGTGAGGGCTTCGGACTCAGTCTTCGGGCAATCCGGATACATGACGGCCCGACAGCCCGAAGCCCGACGGCCCGTGTTCAGGTTCGGCACCCGTGTCCCACTTTGGCTCCGGTAGCTATGCGACACCATCACGGCGACTCCTTGCTTTGCCGGTTGGTTGGGCCATGGCTCCGTATTCCTTGGACCGGTCGTGGCGGGCCTTGTGGGTCCGCACC
>DATHPK010000246.1:0-8138 GCA_035483935.1 Acidimicrobiales bacterium | reverse complement strand
CGTCATGACGTACGCCTACGCGCCCACCCACGCCACCCCATGAGCGCCTCGTCCTCCTCCGTCGTCGTGGCCGGCGTCGGCATGCACCCCTTCGGGCGCTTCGACGGCGTCTCGACGACCGACATGGGCGTGGTCGCCGTGCGCGCCGCGCTGCGCGAGGCCGGCATCGGCAAGGGCGGGTTCCAGGCTGCCTTCTGCGGCACCGCCTACGGCGGGGTGGCGACGGGGCACAAGGTGCTCAGCAGGCTCGGCATGACGGGGATGCCGATCGTCGACGTCGAGGCCGGCTGCGCCAGCGGGGGCGCCGCGCTCATGCTGGCGGCGGCAGCCATCCGTGCCGGGCAGTACGACACCGTCCTCGTCTTCGGCACCGAGAAGATGCCCCGGGGCATCATCCGCTCCTCCTTCTTCGACCCCTGGCAGGAGGAAGCGGGCCTCGCCGCCACCCCCTCGTTCTTCGCCATGCGGGCCCAGCGGTTGTGCCTGACCTCGGGCGTCACCAAGGACCACCTGGCCCGTGTCGTCGTCAAGAACCGTAAGCACGGCGCGACCAATGCCGACGCCATGTACCAAAAGGAGACGTCGGTCGAAGAGGTGTTGGCTTCGCGGGTCGTGTCCGAGCCGCTGCACCTCTTCATGCTCTGCTCACCCAACGAGGGCGCGGCCGCGCTGGTGCTCCGCCGTGCGGATCTGCCCGCACCCTCGACGCCGGTCACGCTGGCCGCGGCCGTGCTGCGCTCGCACATCGCCGGGTCCGTCCTGAGCGAGTCGACCCCGCTGTCCGGCCTTGCCGACGACACCGCGCCGCCACCCACCACGTTGGCCGCGACCGCCGCCTACGAGGAGGCCGGCCTCGGCCCGTCGGACCTCCACGTCGTGGAGTGCCAGGACACTGACGCTGCGCGTGAGCTGCAGTCGTGCGAGGAGCTCGGCCTGTGCGAGCCGGGCGGATCCGCCGCGCTGCTCGACTCGGGCGCCACCAAGCTCGGCGGCCGCCTGCCCGTCAACCCGAGCGGCGGCCTCCTGTCCAAGGGTGAGCCGCTGGGCGCGTCCGCCTTGGGCCAGGTGGTCGAGCTGGTGCGCCAGCTGCGCGGCGATTGCGGGGTCCGCCAGGTCGACGGCGCCCGTGCCGCCCTCTCCCACACGGTTGGCCGGGGCGCCAACGCGGGCGTGGTGATCCTGACCAACGAGCGAGGATGAGGCCGGATTCCGTTCAGAGGCGCAGTGAAGTGCGGTCCAGCTCGATCCCGATGACGCTTGCGACCCGGCTTAAGTCGGTGTCGTGCGCGAGGAGTGATGCTGCGTGACGGTAGGCCATCGAGGAGATCGTGCAGTCGACCGGGCCTCGTGGTATCACGCCAGCGCGTTGACACTGTCGAGAGATGCGACTCGCAGCATCGAAGTCGGCGACGGCATCGAAGCCGAGCAGGTGACATCGGCCGAGCAGGCGACGTAGATCGGTAACGCCGAGAGGACCTTCACTGCCGATGAGTTCGGCGTTGCGCCGGTCAACGTCGCTCTCGGGTCGTTTCGCTGAGACTCAGCTCGAAGCGTCCGTTTCGTCGAGCCAGGCCTCGAACGCCAGGACGGCCCACAGTGGATACTCCAGGCCCGGCCGCCCGGCCAGGTGCGCGTCCCAGCAGGTTCGCACAGCCACCGGGTCGAAGAAGCCCTGGTCCTTCAGGCGGGACGCAGCGAGGTGGTCCTCGGCCCAGCCCCGCAGCGGCCCGCGTAGCCACATGCCCAGCGGGGGATCGAAGCCCGTCTTGGGCCGATCGAACAGGTGGCGGGGCACGTGGCGCTCCAGAAGGAGGCGCAGCGCCCTCTTGCCCACGGTCCCCTGGATTCGCAGCGAAGGAGGCAGATTCCAGGCCGCCTCCACCACCTTGTGGTCGACAAGGGGCGGCCGCACCTCGAGACCGAAGGCCATGCTGGCCCGGTCGACCTTGACCAGCATCTCGTCGGGCAGCGTCGAGAGCGTGTCCCAGGCCATCATCTCCTCCGCCGGCGTTCCCACCAGGCCGCAGAGGGACGGCGGACCGCTCCAAGGCGAGTCGGGAGCCCCGACGACAACCCTTTCGGCGTCGTCCCAGGCCGAGACCAGGCTCATGTAGACGTCGCGGGACGAACCGGCCGTCAGCAGGCGGGCGAGTTTGTGGGCGCGGGTGCCGAGATCCGGCCCCACTGCGGCGGGGCGCAGGCGTTGCGCGCCACGTCCGATGCCGTCCCATACAGCACCGGGCACCGCGTCCATCGCGCCGGCGGCGGCCCCGCGTAGGCGCCGGGGCAGGGGCAGGACTCGCCGGCTCAGCATTGCCCCCGCCGTGTAGCGGCGGTAACCGCCGAATGCCTCGTCGCCGCCGTCACCCGACAGGGCCACGGTGACGTGGCGGCGGGCCTCGCGGCACATGAGGAGGGTGGGTAACTGGGAAGGGTCGGCAAAGGGCTCGTCGTACTGGCGACCGAGGTGGGGCACCAGGTTCAGGGCATCGTCGGCCGTCAGGTCGATCCGGGTGTGGGCGGTGCCGAGATGCCGGGCCACCGCTTCCGCGTGGTCCGCCTCGTCGTGTCCCTGGCCGGAGAAACCAACGGTGAAGGTCCGCACGGATTCCGTGGACCCGGCTTGGGCCAGGGCCGTGATCAGGCTGGAGTCGATGCCGCCGGACAGGAAGGAGCCGACGGGGACATCGGCCACCATTCGGCGGGACACGGCTTCGGCCAGCACCGCCTCGAGATGGTCGAGCGCGCCCTGGTCATCGCCCGCGGGCGGTCGCGTCGCCATGGCGGTCCGGGCCGCGGCCGGAAAGTCCCACCAGATCTCGGGCTCGGGCCAGCCGCGTTCGCCCGGGCGCAGGCTCACCAGCGTGGCCGCGGCCAGCTTCCGCGCCCCGGTGAAAATGGTGAGAGGGGCGGGGATGTAGTTGAGACGCAGAAGGAGAGCCAGTGCCCGCCGGTCGATCTCCCGGTTGAAGCCGGGATAGGCGAGGAGCGCGCGCAACTCGGAGCCGAAGAGCACGATTCCGTCCACGACCGAGTAATAGAGCGGCTTCTCGCCCAGACGGTCCCGCGTCAGGTGCAGGACGCGGTCGCGACGGTCCCACAGGGCCAGGGCGAACATCGCATCGAGCCGCTCGAGAGTCGGGCGCAGGCCCCAGGCGGCCACCGCCTCCACCACCACCTCGGTGTCGCAGTGGCCCTTGAGGCCACGGCCTCGATCCGGCAGGGCGGCGCGCAGCTCGGCGGCGTTGTAACACTCTCCGTTGTAGGCGGCGACCCAGCGGCCGTCGGCCGAGACCATGGGCTGGTGGCCGGCCGGCGAGAGGTCCATGATCGCCAGTCGGCGGTGACCGAAACCGATCCCGGCCTCGGCGTCGCACCAGGTGCCCTCGTCGTCGGGCC
The DNA here is from genome assembly GCA_035483935.1 of Acidimicrobiales bacterium. GTDB lineage: Bacteria > Actinomycetota > Acidimicrobiia > Acidimicrobiales > RAAP-2 > Bog-473. The sequence continues at coordinate 4,739 of DATHPK010000246.1, read as the reverse complement.
CCCGGTGGGCCAGGGGCCGGGCCATCGCATCGGCGATTCGGGCAAGCTCTTCGGCCGTCCCTGACCACTCCGGGTCAAGCAATCCGGCGATGCCGCACATTGTCTGCCCCCGTGGCCATTCCAACGCCCGCCACCGTTATCGCCAGGCGAGCTGCTGGGCGCAGCGTACCGCCGGGCCTTGCGTCGAGGCGTGCAGCACTCCTGTGGCTGGCCGCGGCCCTCGGGCCGGATGGCGCCGAACGGTCGCGCTTTGGTTCGGCCCAGAGAGGGTCGCCCTATCCTCGACCGACGACGAACAACCGGTACGCGCCGAAGATCCGGGGGTTGTCGTGGGCACGCTCCAATCTCTCGATGAAGCTCACCAAAGGCCCGTCGGGGAGACGTTTGGTGGGCGAGCTCTCCACCCAGGAGTCCACCCAGAAGGGGGCGTCCAGCACACAGAACCGGACCGTGCCCTCCTCCTTGATCCGCCTCACGATCTGCTCCTGCTGGCTGGGGGGGAAGAGGAACATCCAATCGGTGGTGTTGTAGGAGGTGGGAGGCGCCTCTCCGCTCAGGAAATAGAACTCGTTCATGCCCGGATACGTAATGAAACCGTTGCACGAGGTGCGGATCGAGCCGCTGAGCGACGAGAAGAGATCGCTGACCGGGCGAGCGGCATGGATGAGATCGGTCCCCGGGAGGGTCATCGGTTGATTGGCCTGATAGTCATGCCGCGCCCCGCGGAAGTTGTCGACGAAGTCGTTCGCCAGCGACAGCAGGCCGACCGCCATGACGACTACGGCTGCGTAGAGCGGAGCCTTGCGCCAGGCCGACGTGCTGCGAGCCGCGACGAGCAAAGGTGCCAAGCCATCCGAGAGGCAGACCATGCCGGCCGGGACGAGGAGCACGGTAGCCCACGAGATCTGGGCCCCAGCCACCGGGAACACCTGCAGCACCTCCAGCACCGCCAACGCCACCAAGAGAACCCGGACCAGAAAACCGTTGTCATCCGACTCTCGCTGCGTTGGCACCACCAAGAAGAGGAGCGGGCAAGCGACCATCAGGTTGAGTCTCCCCAGGGGGGCGGGGAACTGTCCCTGCAACACGGTGCAGAACAAGATGAACAGGCCAGCGGCCACCCGCACCGCGCCCGTGGTGTCGCTCCATCCCCAAGCCGACGTAGGGGCGCGGGAGCGCCAGGCGCGAATCGCCACAGCGGCGAGCACGCCGAGCACGGCCCACGCCACAGCCACCCACGACACGGCGAGCGGGTGGATGAAGTCGTGCGACAGAGTGATGGGGTCGATGACCATTCCCCGCACGAGGTCGGCAAAGGTGGTGCCGGTGAAGAGTGCGCCGGCGATTACTGCTATCAGGGTGACGCCGGCTGCGGCCGAGCACCGCACGACGTCCTCCCGTCCGACGATCCCCTGGTTCTCACGCCGCACGGTGACGATGGCGATGGCCGCTGCCGACAAGGCCACCACCGTGGCGAGATCGACCACGCCGGCTTCGCTGGACTGGCTGGCCACGAGGAGTAACGGCGCGACGAGGAAGAGCGCCGTCGCGGCCACTCTCGCGTAACGTGCGGCGATGCCCCTCGGTCCGAGGGCGGACGCAGTGAAAACGAGGGCGACAACGGCGAAGACCCCCAAATTGACCTGGGTGCACAGGAGCGCGACCACCAGGACCCCCAACGCCGGGATGGCGAACCGGCGGTGACCGCGGGCGATCGCAGCCGCTGCGACGGTGATGCATGCCAGGAGCAGTGTCGCGAGCCCGGCTGGATGCATCGACTCCGATCCCAGACTGACGAGTAGCCGGGCCACGATCACTTGTGTCACCAGTCCGGCAGCGAGCTGGCGGGTGATAATGGCGGTGGCCACGCCGAAGCCAAGGGCGCTCAGGGTCCAAACGATCGTCGTAATGATGCGGCCGTTGTCCACGGACACCGGGAGCCAGCTGAAGACACTGGACCAGAACTGGAAGTAGAAGGGCCCGTACTGGCTGTAGACGTGGGTGTAGAGGGCGCCATGGCGCTCGAATTGCTGCAGCGCGATGAGCATGTACCCCTCGTCGTCACCAGGGATAGCCGTGAACATGCCGTACACGGCGAACCATGCGCACAGCGCCGTGGTGGCGATGAAGCCACCGACCCAGGCAAGGGGGCGTGCGGTGGTCGTCCAGGGTGTTCGCTCTCCCTGCTCGGGATGGGCGACCGGTCCCAACTGAGTGTCAGCGTCCACGAGTGCTCCCGACCGTCACAGGTCTGCGTACGAGCAACAGCTGACGCTCAGAGCTGTTCGACGTGGGTCCCGGTCAGCCGATGCCGGGTGTCGAAGATAAAGCGGGAGTGCTGGCTCACGAGATCCCAATCGAAGACGTCGTGGTCCGTGAGCACCACGACAACGTCCGCTGAGCTCAATTCCGCGGCGGTGAGATCGCACATCCGGATTCGTGCATCCATCCGGCTGCGCTCGATGTGGGGATCGACGGCACCGACCTCGGCGCCCAGGCCGATCAGTTGGTCCGCCACGACAAGGGCGGGCGACTCCCGGACGTCCCCGGTGTTGGGTTTGTAGGCCAGCCCGAGCAGGAGGACGCGGCTGCCGTTCATGATCTGCTTTCTGCGGTTGAACGACATCATGATGCGACGGGCCACATAGTCCGGCATGTGGTCGTTGATGTCGTTCGCCAGCTCGACGAAACGGAAAGCCTGGCCCGCTCGCCGCTTGACCTGCCACGACAGATAGCTCGGATCTACGGGGAGGCAGTGCCCGCCGACGCCTGGTCCCGGGTTGAAGCGGGTGAACCCGAACGGCTTCGTCCCGGCCGCGTTCAGGGATTCCCAGATGTCGATACCGAGATCCGACGCGAACATGGCCAGCTCGTTGACCAGTGCGACGTTCACATGGCGGTACGTGTTCTCGATCAACTTCACGAGCTCGGCTTCCTGGGTCCGGCCGACCGCCACGGTGGTCTCGACCAGTCCGTCATAGAAGGTCTGCACCGACGCCAGCGACGCGGCGTCGATGCCCGACACCACCTTCGGTGTGTTGACCAGCGTCCATTTCGGGTTGCCGGGATCGATCCGCTCGGGGCTGTAGCCCACGTGAAAGCCATCCCCGGCCACCAACCCGGAGCCCGATTCGAGGATCGGGACCAGCAGCTCGACGGTGGTCCCGGGGTAGGTGGTGGATTCCAGGACCACGGTCGCCCCGGAGTGCAGATGGCGGGCCAGCATGGCTCCGGCATCCTCGATGAACGACAGGTCCGGCACGCCCTCCTTCAACGGCGTCGGCACGGTGATGAGGGCAACGTCGAATCCGTCGCACGCCGCCTCATCCCGCGTGGCCGCGTAGCGGCCGGTGGCGAGCGCTTCCTTGAGCTGCGCGGAGGACACGTCGTCGATGTAGGAGTCCCCGGCCGCCAGCCTCGCCGTGCGCGCCTCGTCCGTGTCGAAACCCACGACTCGGTGGCCCGCCTCCACGGCGCGAAGGGCGAGCGGCAGTCCGACATAGCCCTGACCGACGACCACCACTAACGACACGGGTAACTCCTTCTACGTGGTGACCACCTCGGGCCGATGGCAGCCAGGAAGGGTGAGAGTAATCGCCGGTCAGGTTAGGGGCAGGCCGGGGCGGGGAGGGGTGAGTAGCCGGCCGCAGGCACGATCTGGCACGGTGAAGCCGCCTGGCATGATGGCCGACGTGGGGAGAGCGTCCGCGGCGAAGCGAGTCGGGCGCGGCGCCCTCAAGCGGGTGGCGGCGGCGCACGACGTGGTGCGCCGGCCCCGGTCTGGACTCGTCGTCCTCCTGTATCACCGCGTGGGACGCCGCACCGCATCCCAGGTCGACCTGCCCGGCGGGCTCTTCGAAGAGCAGGTGGCCCGGTTGGTGGCGGGCCCGGGCGTGGTCGACCTCGACGGCGCCCTGACCGCGCTGTCCGGGCCGCCCCCGTCGGGGCCTGGTGCGGTGGTCATCACCTTCGACGACGGCACCGCCGACTTCGTCGAGGAGGCGCTTCCCATCCTGGTCCGGCACCGCGTGCCCGCCACCCTGTACGTGGCGACCGACTTCGTCGAACGCGGCCGACCGTTCCCCGGGTCTGCCACCCCGCTGAGCTGGTCCGCTTTGGCGGACGCCGTCTCCACGGGACTCGTCACGGTCGGCTCCCATACCGACACGCATGCCCTTCTCGATCGCCTGCCCGCCGCGGCCGTGGACGGGGAGCTCGACCGCTCCATCTCCCTGATCGGCGAGCGGCTGGGGGTCGAGTCTCGACACTTCGCCTACCCCAAGGCGCTGGCCGGTTCGCCCGCGGCCGACCGAGCAGTGCGGGCGCGCTTCGCCTCCGCTGCGCTTGCGGGCACCCGCGCCAACCCCTACGGAGCGACCGACCCGTACCGCCTGGCCCGCTCGCCGGTCCAGTTGGACGACGGGATGGCCTTCTTCGACCGCAAGGTGGTCGGGGGAATGCGCATGGAGGACGACCTGCGGCGACTGGTCAACCGTCGCCGCCTGGCGGGCGCCACCACTTGAGAAAGCCACTGCTCGTCCACGTCACCACGACGGACATGAGCCTGGCCCTGCTGCTCGGGCCCCAGCTCACTGCCTTCGCCGCGGCGGGCTTCGAGGTGGTCGGAGTCTCCGCATCCGGCTCCTTCGTGCCCGAACTGGAGCGCGCCGGCATTCGTCACATTGCTCTGCCCCACGCCACCAGGAGCGTGTCGGTCCTGGACGACGTCCGGGCGGCGG
>DATHPK010000245.1:0-3279 GCA_035483935.1 Acidimicrobiales bacterium | reverse complement strand
AGATGTCGAAGACCTGGGTCCGCGTCTTGTCCCGGGACAGCGCGTTGCGCAGCGCCCCGGCAACCTTGTCGCGGTTCTCCCTGACCTCCATGTCGATGAAGTCGATCACGATGATGCCGCCGATGTCGCGCAGACGGAGCTGGCGCGCCACTTCCTCGGCCGCCTCGAGGTTGTTGCGGAACACCGTCTCTTCGAGGTTCGTCTTGCCGACGTTCTTGCCGGTGTTGACGTCGATCACCGTCAGCGCCTCCGTCCGTTCGATGATCAGCGAGCCCCCCGAGGGCAACCACACCTTGCGGTCGAGAGCCTTGTGCAGCTGCTCGTGCACGTGGTAGCGCTCGAAGATGGGAAGGCCCTCCGCGTCGGTGTCGTAGTACTCGACGCGCTCGGCCAAGTCCGGGCTCACCGCCGTCACGTAGTCGCGCACTTGTTCGTAGAGGACGCGGTCGTCGATCACCACGCCGCGGTACTCGGAGTTCAGCTCCTCGCGCAGGATGCGCACGGCCAGGTCGGGCTCGCGGTAGAGAAGGCCCGGCGTGTTCGATTTCTTCGCCTCCGCCTCGATGGCGTTCCACTGCTCGACGAGCGTCGTGACGTCGCGCTGGAGCTCCTCGGCCGACACGCCCTCGGCCGCCGTGCGCACGATCATCCCGTGCCCCGTGGGCTTCACCTCGTCGATCACTCGGCGCAGCCGGCGCCGCTCGTTGTCCCCGAGGCGCTTGGAGATCCCGAACGCGCTCGAGTTCGGCACGAGGACGGCGAAGCGCCCAGGCAGCGACACCTCCTGTGTCAGCCGCGCCCCCTTGGCCCCGATCGGGTTCTTTGTCACCTGGCACAGGATCGTCTGCCCCGCCTTGAGCACATCCTCGATCCGTGGCTGCTGCTGCGACGCGCCGCCCTCGATGTCCTCCTTGTCGTAGCGGACGTCGCCCCGGTACAGCACGGCGTTCTTGGGGATCCCGATGTCGACGAAGGCGGCCTCCATGCCGGGGAGCACGTTCTGCACGCGGCCCCGGTAGACATTGCCGTCGATCTGGTTCGTGTCATCAGCCGCCCGGGACACGTAGTGCTCGACGAGCGAGCGACCCTCGAGCATGGCGATCTGGGTCATGTGCGGCTGTACGTGCACGCACACCAGGTAGCGGCCCGTCTGGCGCGAGCGCCGGTCCCGAGCGGAGCGACGCCGCCCCCGGCTGCGCTTCTCTTCCCCTTCGGCTTCGTCGGTCCGCTCCAGTGCGGGCCCAGCAGCCCCAGCTACGTCGGTCCCGTCCTCCTTGGGAGGAACGGGGTCTGGTCGTACCAGCGGGACGACCGGCGCGGCCGTCGCGGCAGGCCTCGTCGGCGGTACGGCGGGCGCGGGGCGCGTGTCGCCGATCTTGGGCTTACGGGGCGCCGGGCGCGGCGGGGCCTGAGGGCTAGCGCCCTCTGCACCCTCCGGGGGTCGGCTCTCCGGTGGAGGTCCCGGCGGAGGGCCGCCACTCTCCGGGTTCCCGCTGAATTCGGTCTCTGTCATGAGGGGGGTCCCTCCTTGCGTCCTGTTGCGCTCCGTCCCCGGTCCCGGGCCTGCTCCAGGGGAGCGGCTCGAACCGTGCGCCGTCACGCTCGATCCATTGATGCGTTCGTCGGGCCCTTGCGAGCACCGCGTCGGTGCCCAAGGCCGTCACGAGGTCACCGGGCCGCACCCCAAGCGGGCGCGTGGCCAGTTCGGCCTGCAGGTGACCAGGAGAGCCGGTGGTAGACAGCGCCAGGATGGCGGGACGGACGTTGTCGTCGGTCGGACGACCCTTCCGCTCCCGCCGGACCATGAGGACAGGCGCAGCGAGCACCTTCTCCATCCGGTCCCCCATTTCCTCACTAGGCACGCTGAGTACCTCTAACTCCCAAGTGCACGATGCTACCTCCTGCTGGAGCGATCCCTCCGTCTCTGCGACGAACGCTGCCACCTGGACCTCGATGCCGTCGGGCAGCAAGGCACTGAGGGCCGCCGGCATCTGCGCAACCGGCGTCTCCCCCGGCAGGGCCGCTCCCAGGCGGACGTCGAGGTACTCGCCGTCGGACTCACAGCCCGTCGGCAGGGCGAGCCCGAAGCTGACCAGTGGGTGGGGCACGAAGCCCTGCGAGTACGAGACGGGCAGCCCGCTGCGGCGGAACGCCCGCTCCCACATCCGCGCCACGTCGCGGTGGCTCGTGAAGCGGATCTTGCCCTCCTTGGAGAAGCGCAGGCGCAGCCGGCGCTTCTCCTCAGGAAGCACGGCTGACGAGCTTGACCGGGATGCGGTGGCCCTCGGCGAGGTCCTGGCCCGTGCCCTGGCTGCCGCCCGCAGGCGGCACAGCCGACGCCACGACGTGCTCGAGGCCGAACTCCGTGCAGGCGCCACAGTCGTAACACGGCGTCCATCGGCAATCCTCGACGGCAACGCTCGCCAGCGCGTCCTGCCAGTCGCCCCACAGAAAGTCGCGGTGCAGGCCGGCAGAGATGTGGTCCCACGGCAGCGCCTCGAACTCGCCCCGGTCGCGGTGGCACACCTCGTCGAAGCTCAGCCCCTCGGCGGCGAGCGCCTCCTCCCACAGAGCGAGGTCGAAGCGCTCGGACCACTCCTGGAACGTGCCCCCGGCGCGCCAGACCCGTTCGATGACGGCGCCCATCCGACGGTCGCCCCGGCTGGCCAGCCCCTCGGCCACCGAGGCGGGCGGGTCGTGCCAGCGGATGGTGAGCCCGCGGGCGCGCTTGGCTTCGGCCCGTAACAACGCCACCTTCCGCTCCAGCTCGGCCGCGGTATCCATCCCGAACCACTGAAAGGGCGTGTGCGCCTTGGGGACGAAGCCTCCGACGGAGGCCACGACTGTGACCGACTTTTGGTAGCGCCGCCCGATCTCGGCGCACCGTGCGCCGAGCTCCGCTATGCCGAGCACGTCCTCGTCGCGCTCGGTCGGCAGACCGATCAGGAAGGACAGCTTGACCCGACGCCATCCCTGGCTGAAGGCGGCGTCGACGGCGCTGTAGAGGTCCTCCTCGGTGATGAGCTTGTTGATGACCTGGCGCATGCGCCAGGTGCCGCCCTCGGGTGCGAAGGTCAGGCCGGTGCGCCGACCCTTCTGGATCTGCGCCGCCGTCTCGACCTTGAAGGCGTCCACTCGCAGCGAGGGCAGGCTGACCGAAACGCGGCCGTTGTGCTCGGGATCGTCGATGATCTCGCGCACGGTGGACTCGATGCCACTGAAATCGGCCGTCGAGAGCGAGGTGAGCGTCACCTCGTCATGGCCGCTCCATTTGATGCC
>DATHPK010000244.1:0-4796 GCA_035483935.1 Acidimicrobiales bacterium | reverse complement strand
TGTGCCCCATGATGTGCCGGACCTCGATGTTCTCCTTGCCGGCCTGCGCGAACTCGGGCCAGTACCGGGCCACGGGTGCGTGGAAGTCGAGCTCGCCCCGGTCGTGGAGCATGAGCGCGCACACGAACGTCATCGTCTTGGTGGTCGACCAGACGTTGGTGATGGTGTCGCGTTCCCAGGGTTTGGTCTTGTCGGCGTCGGCCCAGCCGCCCCAGATGTCGACGACCGGCTCGCCATGGACCAAGACGGCGACCGAAGCGCCGAGATCCTCACCCCGGTCCAGCTGGCCGGCCAGCGTGGTGCGGACGGACTCGAAGCGCGGCTCGCAGGTGCCCTGCACCTCTGCCATGTGGGACCCCCGATCGGTTCGCCTACGCCGGTGGGCGCAGAACGAGTGTGTCCCGGCAACCTACCCCCAAGCCCGCCAGGGGTGAGGGGCCCGACGGCGCGCCGTGGTCAGGCGAGGACCGAGGGATCAGGTGCGACGCACACCCCGGAGCGGGGTCAGGAGGAGAGGCTCAGATCGCGAGGCTCAGGCGGCCGAGCCGGTGAGCTGGGCGAGAAGGCGCCAGGCACCGATCTCGTCCGCGACGCAGGACTTGAAGTCGCCCTGGGCGACGACGAAGCGGAGCCAGCACGGGTGGATCCGAAGCGTGTTGACGCCACCCTCCGTTGTCACCTCGATGTTGTCCACGTCGCTCGTGAGCTCGTAGCGCCACGTGGGTTCGAATTTCGAGCGGTTGGTGTCCTCGATGAGTTGCCGGACCATCTGTTCAGCGTCGCTCAGGCTGTGCGTCATGTCCGATACCTCCCCCAGAACCTTTGGATCGCAACTTCGAAGTGCGAACACCACTGCACAACAGTCTGCCGCGGGAGAGGTGGTCTCCCGGCGCATCCCGGTTGCGATCGCGGTGCTGGTGCGCAGGAATGGGGTGCACAGCTGTGATCGCGTGCACGAGCGCGCTCGGATCTCGCGCGGCCGTCCCTGCGGTGGAGCCGCCTAAGGAGCGCATAAGGAAAACGCGGACGGTGCACGCCGAATTCCGGAGGCGACCCCGTCCACCCGCCGGACTTGGTCCGGGGGTCGGGGCGGCCGTCAGCCCAAGGGCACCCGCCACTCCACGACGGCGCCCTGCGGTTCGTTGGGCCGGACGCTGCACGTGCCTCCGAGCGAGGCGGCCCGCGCCTCCATGTTGCGGAGCCCGAACCCGCCCGACGGCGGCGCGCCCGGGACGAGCCCGACGCCGTTGTCGGCCACGACCAGGACGAGCTCCTTGTCGTCGGCGGCCACCGTGACCTCGACGGCGGTGGCGGCGGCGTGACGGATGACGTTGGAGAGGGACTCGCGCAGGACGGCGAGGAACTGGTCGGCTCTCTCGCGGTCGGCGATCGTGTCGACCGCACCGACGAAGCGGACCTGCGGCCGGTAGCCCAGGCGCTCCGCGGCGTCGGTGGTCAGCTGGAGGACGTCGGCGCGCAGGCCCTGGCCCGCCACCTCCTGTGCCGTGAGGTCGAAGATCGTCGTACGGATGTCGGCGATCACGTTGTCCAGCTCCTCGACGACGTCGCGGAGGCGGTCGCCCGTCGCAGCCGGCATGGCCGGGACCATCGAGGTCAGGCGCATGCCCGCGCCGAAGACACGCTGGATCACGAGGTCGTGGAGGTCCCGGGCGATGCGGTCGCGCTCGTTCGCCATGTCGAGTGCCCGCAGGGTCTGCTCGGCCCGCCGGACCTTGATGAGGTTGTCGGTGCGGGCGCGCAGCTCCGCTTGGTAGAAGGGCTTGAGCATGTAGTCGTTGGCTCCGACCCGAAGCACGTTGATGCGGGCCGTCGAGTCGTTGCGAGCGGTGAGGATGAGCACCGGCGTGGACTCGATCGTCGAGTCGGCCCGCACCTCGCGCACGAGCTCGTCGCCGGACAGCTCGGGCATCATGAAGTCGCACACGATCAGGTCCGGTTTGAGCGAGCGCGCCATCTCGACGCCCTGGCGGCCGTCGAAGGCGGCGTACACCCGGAAGGCGGGCGCCAACGCCTCGCACAGGAACTGGTTCATGTCCAGGTTGTCCTCGACCACCAGGACGAGCGGCTCCTCGAACCCCGCGCCCGAGCCGATGCCTCCCGGCCCGTCGTGCGGCGACGTCGATGCCCGCCCGGGCGGCACGTGCGTGTCCAGCACCCGGTCCGGAGGGAACTCCTCGAGCATCCCGGTGTCGTCCGGACGCACGTCGGTGCCGGCGGGCGCCCGCAGCGGGAGCTCGACCACGAAGAGCGCACCGCCTTCGGGGGCGTCGTCCACCTCGATGTGGCCGCCGTGCAGGAGCACGAGCTCACGGGCGATGTGGAGGCCGAGGCCGGTGCCGCCCATCTTGCGCCTCGCCGTACCTTCCAGCTGGTGGAAGCGCTCGAACACCTCGTCCCGGTTGTCGGCGGCGATGCCCGGCCCGCTGTCGGCCACCTCGACGCGCACCGCACCACCGCCCGGCACGTCGCGCATCTCGATGCGCACGGTGCCGTCTGCGGGCGTGAATTTGAACGCGTTGGACAGAAGGTTGAGCAGGACCTGCTGGACGCGGCCCGGGTCCACCTCCACCGCCACCTCGCCCTCGGGCGCCACGACGATGAAGTGCACGGCGCGGTCGACGGCGAGGGTCTCGAAGCTGTTGGCGACGATCCGCACCAGGCGGGCCATGTCCAACTCGGCGTATTCGAGGTTCAGCTTGGCCGCCTCGACCTTGGCCGTATCGAGCAGGTCGTTGACGTGGGACAGCAACACCCGCGCGTTGCGCAGGATCACCTCGAGGTCGTGGCGCTTGGGATCGTCTGCCGCCATGTCGGCGTCGGCCAGGAGCCGCTCGGCCGGGCCGAGGATCAGCGAGAGGGGAGTGCGCAGCTCGTGGCTCACGTTCGAGAAGAACTGCGTCTTGAGGCGGTCGAGCTCCTGGGAGCGCGCGTAGAGGATCTCGAGCTGCTCGTTGGCCTCCTTGAGCGCCCTCCCGGCGTCGGCGACCTCGCGGGCCCGGCGCACGACCTCGGCCTCCATCGCGTTGAGGCGAGCGAGCTCGAAGGGTGGCCGGCTCTCCCGCTCGCGCACGGCCCGGATGAATTCGGTGACGTCCTGGACCTGGTGGATGATGTAGGCGAGTTCGCCGTCGGGAGTGAGGACCGGCGAGTTGTGAGGGCTCCAGAAGCGCTCCTCGAAACCGCCGCCGGCCTCTTCGGGCCGCTGGACGTCGTACTTCTGCACGGACATGGAGTCGTCGCGGAGCTCGCGGCGCACGCGGTCGAGCGAGGCCTTCAGGTTGCGCACGCCCTCGGTGTACGGATCGTCGGGGTTGTCCGGGAAGGCCTCGAACAGGGGGCGCCCGACGATCTCGGCGCGGACAGACAAGGTGGCGGCGAGAAACGCGTCACTGACGGCGACGATCGTGAGCTCGGGGTCGAGGACGAGGAAGCATCCAGGGGCGGACTGGAAGAGGGTCTCGAAGTCGGGAGTTGGCGTGGGCGTGGGCGTGGGCCGTTTTGGTCGTTGCGCTGCTGCGGGTGGTGTCAGCGTTGTGGCCTCGTGCGCCGCCTCGGTGTCGCGCACGCTCACAGAGTCGTCGTGGCTGGCGAGAGCCACGCCCTCTCAGAATCGCCCATGGGTTTGGTCCTCCTGCTAGGCCCGAACCCCCTGGTCACGCTACACCGCGGGCGGCATACCCCACCGGTGGGCCCAAGGCCACCGCGGTCCGCTTTCAGGCGCCGGGCGCCGGGCGTCAGGCGTCAGGCGTCAGGCGTCGGCTCAGGCACGGGGACGGCAGCACGCACCTCACAGAGGCGGACCGGCGTCTTCACACCCTTCATCCGGCGCGACTTCATGCGGCCGAGACGGACGTCCGAGAGCCCGCCGTCGGGGAAGGCCGCCTCGACCGCTTCGGCCGTGGCGAGCACCTGGCTGCCCTTCGCCGCTTCGCACACCCGGGCCGCCACGTTGACCACGTGACCGACCACGTCGGTTCTCGTCACGGCCGCCTCGCCCGTGTGCACACCGGCCCGGAGCCGCAGCGGTTCCGGGGCGCTCGCCTGGAGGTCGAGGGCGGCGCGGATCCCCAATGCGGGCTGCGGAAACGTGCAGAGCAACCCATCGCCGAGGTGCTTCACGATCCGCCCCTTCCAGCGGCGCACCGTCGGCGCCGCCCGTTGGTGGTGCGCGTCGATCAGTGCGAGCGCCGCCGCGTCACCGTGCGCGTCGGTGTATGCGGTGAAGCCCTCGAGGTCGGTGAAAACGATGGTGAGGGTCTTGGCCGGCACCTTGCCTCCACCGGCGGAGTCGTCACCGGAGGACAGGAGTTGGACCGCGGTCAACCCGAGCGACGACAGCTTGGACGGGTGGCGCTCGACCGTCCGTTCGAGGAACCTCCGCAAGATGTCACCGGGCGTGCTCGACGAAATGGGCCGATCCCCGGGCGCTTGCAGCCACTCCTCGTCGACGAGCCCGATTTCGAGCGCGGTGGCCGCGTCGTCGGGATCGCTGCGGATCAGTTCGGCGGCCTTGCGCGCCGTCGCGCGGCGCAGCGCGGCGAACGTCGCGGCACCGGCCTCGCGCGCCTTGCCGCCGCGCACCGGTTGCTCCCGTGCACCCTCAGTGCCCCCGGCTCTACTCGGACCCTCGCCCGCCTCGCCCGCCGCACACACGGCGGCCAAGCTAGCTGTCCTCGCGCAGCCCTCTGAACTCCTGGTCACGCCCGGGGAGAACGATTCGACGCGTCACGGTGACCGACTCCAAGAGCCGCCGGTCGTGCGAGACGAGGAGAAGA
>DATHPK010000243.1:0-3799 GCA_035483935.1 Acidimicrobiales bacterium | reverse complement strand
TGGTGTCGTTCTCGGACACAAAGACGCGCGAGGAGGGGAACCAGAGCTCCGAGGCGCTATCCGCGTGAAAGACGAGGTTCGCCCCGGTGCTGGCCACGTAGAACGTCTGGAGGTCCGGCTGCCCCGCGAGCGACGAACCGGTGGTGGAGGGAAGGACGAACGGCAGGGTCTGCCGCAGGGTCTGGGACCGTGGCTTCGATTGCACCCAACTGTCGCCGCGCCACGTGTCGAAGGTCTCTCCGACCCAGTACGAGGGCCGGTCGGCCCGCACCTGCATGACGAGTTGGTTGCTGAGCGTCCCGCGGAGCGCGGTGTCGAGGGTCTGGGCGAAGCCGAGATAGCCGCCGATGCGGGTGGAACCGGTTGGGCTCCCGGCGAGGGCGAGCTGGGCCGGTGTCCCCGCGTCGCCGGCCAAGGCGCCCGGGACACCCACCGCCCCTCCCACCCCGGCCCGTGCCAGGAACGCGGCCCTGGACGAGACGATCGGCGCGGGGAGCACGAGAAAGACCGCGGCCGCGGCCGTGCTGAGGGCGGCGAGTGCGCAGACCATGCTCGGCAGCGAGATCCGGCCGCCACCGCTCGCCGACGTCCACATCTCGCACAGGCCCCACAGGCTGAAGGCGGCCCACCCCACCACATAGAGCCCGAACTGCAGATTGATCGCCTGTGCCCCCGCAACCGCCATCAGGCCGGCCGACGCCGCCAGCGCGAAGAGGAGGTCTCGGCGCGCCGGCACGTGGAAGGAGTGGAGCACCAACACCGAAACGAGGAGGACGCTCAGTGGGTTCTCCACTAATGCAAAGTCGGATGACGACCCGCTGACGGCGCGGAAGAACCACACCAGTGCTGCCGTGGCGCCGATGGCGACCGCAACCTTGACCCAGTTGGGTGGCTCCTGTCGCGTCCGGTACGAGAACACCATGCCGAGCGAGAGGAAGGCCGCGGCGGCGACCGTCGTCTTCGTCGACACCTCGTGCAGCGACGCGCACGCCACGATCGCAACCAAGACGGCACCCCAACACGCGACGCGTAGCCGGATGGAGTCCTCCGGCACGCCGGGACGGTTGGCGTTCCGAATGACCTCGACGACGCTCATCGCTGAGCCGATGGAGACGGGAGAGCCGCCTCGACCCTGCTCACGGCGCGGGCGAGCCGCCGTCCGGCCTGGCGGCGGTCCCGTACCGCCCGCACGACGGTTCCCGACGGCTCGAGCGTCTGCAGCGTGACGGTGTCCGAATCCCCAAGCAGCTCGACCACGGTGCCCAGCGCACGCTCGGCGACCCGCTCGGCCTCGTCGACATCGGCGGGCAGGTCGACGACCACCGTCACCGTCCCACCGGAGGTGCGCTCGAGCTCTTTGACCATGAGAGACCCGGTGTGCGCGGTGGCGCGCCAATGGATCCGGTGGCGCGGGTCACCCGCGACATAGGGCCGCGCGCCCCGGGGGAAGCCGGTGTCACCCCGGAGCCGCACGACGACGGCGTCCTCCCGCTCGAGCCGGTGCGGGCGCGGCGGGTCGGACCGTCCCCGGCGCGGCGCCACCAGAATGTCCTGGGGCAACGGGACCTTGAGCCGCCGGTGCCACCACTGCAGCGCGAACGGCGCGCCGGATGCAACGTCCAGTGTCAGCTCCCGGTACACGCCTCGCCGCGGCGGCACGATGGTGAGGGCGTCGCTGCCACCGTGCGATCCGGACCGCCCGAGGAACGCCTCCTCGCCGGGCGGGTCGATCGGGCGGACGCGGGCCCGGCCCGAAGCGAAGACGCGTAGCTCGACCGGAAGGCCGGCCACGCCGTCGGGCGGCGCCCCGACGACCCGAACACGGACCCGGCTGACGACCACTCCGGGCCCGATCACCCCGACGACGAGCGCCCCGAAGACCACGTCGCCCACGAACTGCACCCAGCCGGCGCCGCCGTTGTGTGCGACGAGCCACCAGATGCCGGCCACGCCCACCGCGCCGAGGATCGGCGTCCGGGGGCGGGCCGGCCGTGGCCAGCCCGTCACAACCTTGGTGCCGGCGTCGTCTCGAGGAGCGTGCGGACCACCTCCGCCGCCCGCTCCGGACCATCGTCCTCGTCCGCGGCCAGGATCCGATGGGCCAGGCACGCACGCGTCATCGCCTTGACGTCGTCGGGTACGGCGTAGTCCCTCGCCTCGAGTACCGCATGCGCCTGCGCGGCGCGGACCAGCCAGATCGATGCCCGTGGACTGGCGCCGAGATACACGCCCGGCGCCGACCGGCTCCTCCGGCAGATCTCGACCGCGTAGTCCGCCAGAGCCCGGTCGACCAGTACTCCCTCGACGGCGCTCTGCGCCCGGCGCCACTCCTCGGGCGTGCAGACCGGCTGCAATTCGTCCAGCGCGTAGGTTCCTCCCGCGTGGAGGACGAGCTCCGCCTCCTGCTCGGGCGAGGGGTAGCCGATGCTCGTCGCCACGGCGAAGCGGTCGAGCTGGCTCTCGACGAGTGGGAACGTGCCCAGCTGCGAGCGGGGGTTCTGCGTGGCGATCACCAGGTGGGGCTGTGGCAGCGCCCACGATTCGCCGTCGACCGTCACCTGACGCTCCTCCATCGTCTCGAGGAGCGCGGACTGCGTGCGCGGCGGGGTGCGGTTGAGCTCGTCCACGAGAACCACGTCGGCGAAGACGGGACCCCGCCGGAACTCCCAGCGCCCGGTGTCGGGCGCGAAGACGGAGACACCGGTGATGTCGGACGGCAGCAGGTCGGGATGACCTTGGACGCGCGACATCCTGGCCCCCAGCGAGAGGGCCAGGGCGCGAGCCAGCACCGTCTTGCCGACGCCGGGGATGTCCTCGATGAGGAGGTGGCCACCGCAGAGCGCCGCGACGGCCGCGGCGGTCATGGCTTCGTCGCTCCCGTAGACGACCCGCGCCAGGTTGGCCACGAGCGCTCGGCCCAGGGTGATCGCAGCGTTGACTTCGTGAGAACGGACGTCGACGACCCGGGCCGCCTCGTCCCGATCACGATTCATAGGGCAACACTAGATGCGAGGAGCCTCCCCACCACCTAGGGTGCACGCCGTGCACGACTCGGTGACTGTCCACATGGCCGCATCGCCCGAGCGGGTCTGGGAGCTGGTGAGCGACGTGACCCGCATCGGCCGCTACAGCCCCGAGACGTTCGAGGCAATGTGGATCGACGGAGCGACCGGCCCAGCGGTGGGCGCGAAATTCCGCGGCCACGTGAAGCGCAATGAGAAGGGGCCTGTCTACTGGACGACATGCACGGTGTCGGCCTGCGAGCCGGGCAAGACGTTCGCCTTCGGCGTGGGCGGCGCCGGCAAGCCCCCTCTCAACGTATGGCGCTACGACATCGCGGCGGCGGACGGCGGCTGCGACGTCACCGAGTCCTTCACCTTGAGCCCCACTTTCGGCCTCCGGCTCTACTGGACCCTGTGGGGGTGGTCGCGGGGCAAGGTCAACCGCAAGGGCATGCGCACGACGCTCGAGCGGATCCGCGCCGAGGTCGAGGCCCAGCGCGCGGCCTAGACGTGGAGGACCGCCCCAGGCCACTGCTGCACCTCGAGCTCGGCGACGCCACACCGGAGCAGTCGGCCGCCCGGGCGCGCCGGCTGGCCCAGCAGGCACACGTCGAACGGGTGACCTGGTGGGAGAACGCGGCGTTCGAGCGCACCGATCTGCCCATGCGCATTCGCGACGGCCACGCCCTCGTGGTGGTCGAGGCGAGCGAGGGGTACGAAGCGCCTCCCCCGCCGGACGGCGTCTCGGAGTCCCATTGCTTCCACCGCTTCCCCCGACCGAGCCAGGGCATCCTCAC
>DATHPK010000242.1:0-3556 GCA_035483935.1 Acidimicrobiales bacterium | reverse complement strand
GATCGTCGGGTGGGTGTCGGAGGCCTGGGGACCGGCCCGAGGGCTACAGGTGTTGGCGGTGGCGGCCTTCGGCGTGGCGCTGATCACGGTGTTGAGCGGACGACGGGGAGTCGGGATGGGCGTCGGTGTCGGTGGCGGTGGTGGTGTGGGTGTTCGGGACGGGAACGGAGGAGGGGGTGGCGGCGGGGTGGCGCTACGACCGCAGGGGGACGGGGGCAGGGGGTAGCCTGATGCCTCCTGTCATGATCTTGCAAAGTATCGAGACGCCAGCCGACGTCAAGGCCCTGACCAGCGAAGAGCTGACTCAGCTGTGCGAGGAAATACGGACGTTCATCGTGGAGACGGTGACGACGACGGGCGGCCATCTGGGGTCAAACCTGGGTGCGGTGGAGCTGACGTTGGCGCTGCACCGGGTCTTCGATTCGCCCCGGGACGTCCTCCTGTGGGACACGGGCCACCAGGCCTATGTGCACAAGCTGCTCACGGGTCGCCGCTACGGGTTCAAGGTGCTGCGACAGGCGGGTGGGTTGTCGGGGTACCCGAACCGCGCGGAGTCGGAGCACGACTGGATCGAGAACTCGCACGCGTCGACGGCGTTGTCGTACGCGCACGGGATCGCCTCTGCGTTCACCCTGCGGGGCGTCGAGGGCGAGCGGCGGGTCGTGGCTGTCGTGGGCGACGGGGCGCTGACGGGCGGCATGGCATACGAGGCCTTGAACAACCTGGGGCATTCGCGTCGTCGGGTCGTGGTGGTTCTGAATGACAACGGGCGCTCGTATGCGCCGACGGTGTCGCAGCTGTCCCAGTCGTTGACATCGCTGCGCTTGAATCCGACATACACCGCTGCCCGTGAGCGCTGGCGCCAGCGCCTGCGTGACCTTCCGGGTTTCGGCGAGCTGGCGTACTCGAGCGTTCGTGCACTGGACAGCGCGGTGCGGGAGATGGTTTCCCCGCATACGTTCTTCGAGGCGCTGGGGGTCCGATACGCAGGGCCGATCGACGGGCACGACATCGCGCACATGGAGCAGGCCTTCGCCCATGCCGCAGAGTGGGACGGGCCGATCGTCGTGCACGTGCTGACGCAGAAGGGCCGGGGGTACGCCCCTGCCGAGGAAGACGACGTCCAGCGGTTGCACGATTTCAAGGTGCCGACGGCGTCGGTAAGCGGCGCCGGCACCACGGGGGCCGGCGTGGGTGGCAGTGGCGGTGTCGTCGGGTCCGGGAACGTCGTGGGTTCGTCGGCAGGGATCGCCGTGGGCGGGCCTGGCAGCACGGACGGCGGAGGGTTGCCGTCGTTGTCGATGCCGGGCTCGACGAATGCGGAGACCGGGAACGGGACCGCCGCTGAGACCGAGGTCGACGAGTCGCCACAGCGGGCGGCGACGTACGGTGACGCGTTCTCGCGGGCGCTGCTGACGGCGGCCGAGGAGGACCCACGGATCGTCGCGCTCACGGCGGCGATGCCGGGGCCAACGGGACTGCTCCCGTTCCAGGCTCGCTTCCCCGACCGCTTCTACGACGTCGGGATCGCCGAGCAGCACGAGGTGACGGCGGCGGCCGGAATGGCCATGGCCGGGCTGCGCCCCGTGGTGGCCGTGTACTCAACCTTCCTGAGCCGCGCCTTCGACCAGGCGAACCTGGACGTGGGACTGCATGGATGCCCGGTGGTCTTCGTCCTGGACCGGGCCGGGATCACGGGCGACGACGGAGCGAGCCACCACGGGATCCTCGACCTGGCGTTGGCGCTGTCGATCCCGGGCATGACCGTGTTCGCACCCTCTGCCGCCGAAGAGGTCGAGCCGATGCTGCGGGCCGCGCTGTCGTTGCCGGGACCGTCGACCATCCGCTTCCCCAAGACGGCGCCGCGTCACGTGGCGCTCGACGACGTGGGCGAGGGACTGTCCGCCCGGCGGTTGCGCGGTGGCGACGGATCGGTATGCCTCCTCGGTGTCGGCAAGATGGTCGGTCCCTGCCTGGCCGCGGCCGACGAGCTCGCCGGTGAGGGCGTCGAGGCGACCGTGTGGGACGCACGGGTGATCGCACCGCCCGACGTGGCCATGTTGGCCGACGCCGCTCGCCATCAGCTGGTGGTGACGGCGGAGGACGGGGTGCGATTCGGCGGAGCGGGTGCGTTCCTCGTCGACGCGATGTCGGCGCAGGTGGACTCGGAAGGGTTGTCGATGCCAGAGATCCGGCTGTTGGGGATTCCCCGACAATTCCTGGCGCAGGGCAAGGCCGACGACATCTTGAGCAGCCTGGGGCTGGACGGCGCCGGCATCGCCGAGAGCGTGCGGCGTGTGAAGCTCGAGGTGCCGGCAACAGAACCGCCGCACTGACCCTCGTGCGAGGTCGTCTACGAGCTCGGGACGCGTGCGCTTATGCGGGGTCGACCACGGAGGTCGGCTTGGGTCGTGTGCGACGTGGACCGCCCCGCAGATCGCGCAGGCTGACCCGTTGGCCTGACTTGAGTACGGCCCGCCGGTAGATGCCGGCGGCGAACCATGCCATGGCGGCGATGCCGCCGATGGCGAGCACGACGGAGATCAAGAACTGCCACCAGGACACCTGGTCCAGGCCGACCAGCACCGGCATGGCGAAGGGCGCCGTCGGGGGCAAGTAGGCGAGCACCTTGAAGAGGATGCTCGGGTTGCCCGAACTGGCCACGGTGATGGCAAACACATAGGCCACGATGATGGGAAGGCTCAGCGGCAACGCGAGGGTCTGGACCTGGTCCTGGCGCTCTGCGGTCGAACCGGCAGCTGCGAAGAGCCAGCAGTAGAAGGAGTAGCCGAGCACGAGCCAGACGAGGTCGCTCAGAAGCAGCAGCCCGCCCGTTCCACGGAGAAGGTCGGAGCCGACGGCTTTGCTGACTATGAACGCGAAGCCGACGATAAGGATGGCTTGGCCCATGGCCACCAGCCCGATTCCGAGGACCTTGCCGCCGAGCAACTGGATCGGCCGTAAAGCGGCCAACAACACCTCGACGACGCGGCTCGCCTTCTCCTGCATGACGCCCATGAGGATCCACGTGTTGTACTGGTTCAGCATGAGGAAGATGAGAATGACGCCGATGACCGAGGTCCCTCTGTTGGCGCTCTTGCTCGTGGTTTTGTGCTGCAGGCTCTCGACCGGTACCGGTCGGGATTTGGCTACCTGTTCGATCTGTGAGCCCGACAGTCCGGCTTTCTGGTAGGCGTGCAGGACACCCAGCTCGGGTGCCAGGACGTCCACCAGCGTCGCTGTGTCGGACGTGCTGCCAGAGGAGATGGGTGTGTTGACGAGGATCTTGTCCCCGTTGACGACCGCGACGTCGAGTTTGCCGTCACGCAGCGCCGCTTTGGCCGACCCTTCTGATGGTTCAGACACGACGTGCACCGGAACCTCGCCTTGCTTCCCGCTGTACTTGATTACCTGAGTCAAGGCGGCGTTCGGGGCGCCGACGACTCCCACCTGCTGTGGTGGCGTCGTGTTGCTGCTGTGGATCTTCGGGATCACGATGGCTGCCCCGACCACGAGCAGGATGATGATGGTTCCGACCCGGAAGATGCGGCCTCTC
>DATHPK010000241.1:0-11202 GCA_035483935.1 Acidimicrobiales bacterium | reverse complement strand
AGCCCCGCCGGGACCTATCCGATCACCTGCTCCGTGGGAACGCTCGCGGCGCTGAACTACACGTTCGCGCTCGTATCCGGCACCCTGACCGTTACGGGCTCGACCACGCTCTGTAACCACGTCGGCTCGGTCGTCGTGACGAACGGTGAGTCGCTCCTCATCCCGGCCGGCTGCTCCCAGACCGGTACGGTCACCGTGCAGGCCGGCGGTTCCCTCGAGGCGCAGGGGGCGATCATCACGGGCGCCGTGAGCTTCAATAGCGGTGTCACTCTGCTGGTCTGCAGCACAAGAGTCACGGGGTCACTGACAGCCGGTTCGGCGCAGGCGCCCCTGGTCATCGGAAACGGAACGTCCTCCTGCCACGGGAGCAATCTCACCGGCGCCGTGTCGCTGACGTCGAACACCGCCGGCGTCACCGTGGAACAGGCCTCGGAAGTGGGCAGCTTTACGATGAACTCCAACAGCGGCGGCGTGGCCCTCCTGGGCTCGTCCGTGACCGGGTCGGTGGCGGTCGAGAAGAACAGTGGCGGCGCGACCGTCGAGTCCAACTCCATCGTCGGATCTCTGACCGTGACCGGTAACACGGGAACGGTGGTTGATCGACCCAACAGCGTCGTGGGGTCTACGACGCTGCAATAACCGGAGAGTTGCGCGCGCTGAGGTCCCGGGCGACCGGTGGATCGGTCGTCGCGGGACGTGGGCAAGCCGGGCCTGGGCCGCGACCGGAAAGACGAAGAACGCCTGGTGGGAGGGCGGCGACCTGTCCCTTCAGCGGTCCAGCGCGTCGAGGGCCGCCGGCAGGTCGTCGAGGGTGGTGACGACGGCGTCAGGCCGCCTGTCGCCGGTGGCGACCTGCTCGAACAGGGCGAGGCCGTCTCCGGGGCGGTCCAACCACACGGCGGACCAGCCGGCCTGCTTCGCCCCAGAGACGTCGTTGACGACGTGGTCTCCCACCAGCACGCAGCACGACGGCCGCACCGACAGCTCGCGCTCCACCACCTTGAAGATGCCCTTCTCCGGCTTCGCGACGAGATGGTCCTGCGCGAACACGACGGCTTCGAAGTAGCCCGCCAGCCCTACCGTCTCGGGCAGCCGGCTCCCGTTCGACAACAGACCGATCCGGTATCGGCCCTCCGCGCGCAGTGCCTGCAGGCAGGGGAGGGTGTCGTCGAAGAGCGCAGGGTCGCGGTCGCGGTGCTCGAAGTACGACCTTGCCAGCTCACGCGCCAGTTCTTCGTCCGACCGGTCCTCGCGCAGTCCCTCCGCCTCCCGCAACCGGGCCAGCGTCCGCGCGAACCCCAGGACCCGCAGCCGGGCCAGGTTGTATTCCCGCCCCGCCCACTCGTCACCGACCACGGTCCGGTCGGCCTCGAGATCCTCCCACCGCAACGTCGCCGTGAAGGGGCACGGCAGTGCCGCGCGGAGGTCCTGGACCACCGCGACGAGCGCGTCGCGCATGACGCGCTCGAAGTCCCACAACGTCTGGTCCCCGTCGAAGAGGACGGCCTCGATCACCCCGCCATCAGGCGACGAGCACCACCTTGCCGAACTTCTTGCCCGCTCCGAACCGCTCGTACGCGCCGGCAGCGTCCGACAACGGGAACGTCTCGGCGATCGGAACTCGCAACCGTCCCGCGGCCAGCAGCGGCAGCACATGCGACGCCACCCCGGCGGTGACGTCCGCCTTCTCCTGACGGCTCCGGGATCGCAGGGTCGAGCCGCCGATGCGGATGCGCTGCCTCATGAGCTGCATGAGCTCGATCTCCATCTTGCCGCCCGAACCGACCCCGATCACGACGACGCGTGACCACGGCGCCATGTGCGGAAGGACCGCGGTCAGGCTGGCCTGACCCACCAACTCGAGCACCACGTCGTAGGGACCGTCGTCGCCCTCCTGGCCGGGCTCGATCACCACGTCGGCCCCGAGCTGGCGCACCACGTCGTGATGTTCGGGGTTGCGCACGGTGGCCGTCACGTGGGCACCCGCCGCCGCGGCCAGCTGCACCCCGGCCGTCCCCACGCCTCCCGCGGCACCGCTGACCAGCACGCGCTCGCTCATCTGCAGGGCGGCCTGGGTGAACAGCGCGTCGTAGGCCGTCGCGAAGGCTTCGCAAAAGCCGCCCGCCTCCGGCCAGCCGAGGCCATCGGGGACGGCCAGCGCGTGCATCTCGTCGACGAACGCCAGCTCGGCCTGGGCGCCGCCGCCGACCAACGCCATCACGCGGTCTCCGGGAGCGAACAGCGTCACCTCGCGTCCCACTGCGACGACCTTGCCTGCCATCTCCATGCCCGGGATGTCGGACGGCCAGCCGGGTGGGGCGGGATAGAGGCCGACCCGCTGGACCAGGTCTGCGGAGTTGATCCCGGCGGCTTGCACCGCAACGAGCAGCTCCGTGTCGCCCGGGACCGGATCGTCGTGCTCCTCCCAGTGCAGCTGGTCGTTGCGGATGACGGTTGCGAGCATCCCGCCCACCCTAGAACGGCCCGAGCGGGCGACGGCCGGTCGCCGGTAGGGTCGCGCCATGGCTCTCTACGACATCCCCATCCACACCCTCCAGGGCGCTGACGCCAAGCTCGGCGACTACACCGGCAAGACGCTGCTGCTCGTCAACGTCGCCTCCAAGTGCGGCCTCACCCCGCAGTACGAGGGACTCGAGCGCCTGCAGAAGACCTACGGCGACCGCGGCTTCAGCGTCGTCGGCTTCCCCTGCAACCAGTTCCTCGGCCAGGAGCCGGGCACGGCCGAGGAGATCGAGCAGTTCTGCTCCACCACCTACGGTGTGACCTTCCCGCTGATGGAGAAGATCGACGTGAACGGCGACGACCGCCACCCGATCTACGCCGAGCTGACCGAGAAGACCGACGCCGAGGGCAACGCCGGCGACATCACGTGGAACTTCGAGAAGTTCCTCCTGAGCCCGGAGGGCGAGATCGTCGCCCGGTACCGGCCGCAGGTGGAGCCGGAGGACCCCGCCATCGTGGGCGACATCGAGGCGCAGCTCGCCGCTTGACCGCTCCAGAGTTCGCGGCGTCCATCTTCGACATGGACGGCCTGCTGATCGACTCGGAGGTCCTCTGGCACCAGGCCGAGCTCGAGATCCTCGGCGACCAGCTCGGCGTCCCGCTCGAGAAGGACGGCTTCCGGACGACCAAGGGGATGTTCGTCCACGAGGTGACCGAGCACTGGTACGCGCGCCACCCGTGGCCCGGCCCGTCCCCCGCCGACGTCGCGGTGTCGATCGTGGACCGCGTGATCGACCTGATCCTGACTCGCGGCTCGCTCAAGCCCGGCGCTCTCGCTGCGATCGACCTGTGCCGCGGTCGTGGTTGGCCGTTGGCGGTGGCGTCGTCGTCGGAGTACCGCTTGATCGAGGCCGCGCTGCGGCACTTCGGGCTGCGGGACCGCTTCGACCTCGTCCATTCGGCCGAGGACGAGGAGTACGGCAAGCCCCATCCCGCCGTGTTCCTGACGGCGGCGTCGAAGCTGGGCGCCGTGGCGCCGAAGCGCTGTCTCGTGTGGGAGGACGCGCCGGCGGGGGTGTTGGCGGCGAAGGCCGCCTCGATGGCGTGCATCGCCGTGCCCGAGACGGGGGAGGGGTCCCATCCGGCGTTCGGCCTGGCCGACCTCGTCGTCGGGTCCTTGGAGGAGGTCGACGCTGCCGCGTTGGACGAGGTTGCCCGTCGGCAGTTCGCCTCGGGCGTGGAGCCTGCCTCGTCCCCCTAGCCCCGCCGTTCCAGTCGGGCCGCCACCTCCCGGTAGCGGGTCACGGGGATGAGGTGGACGCCGTCGAGGGCGTGTGCGTCACGGATGGCCTCGACCAGCTCGCAGGCGGCGTCGACGCCGGCGTTACGATCGTGCTCCAGCCGCTCGATGAGGTCGTCGGGGATTGCGAGGCCGGGGATGTCGTGGCGCAGCCGGCGGGCCATGGTCGCGCTGGGCAGGACGATCACTCCCGCGTAGACCGGGATCGACACGTCCACCTCGGAGCGCCAGCGCAACAGGTCGTCGAGGGAGAACCCGATCTGGACGAACAGGAAGTCGGCTGTCCGTTTCCACTCCGGCACGGACCGCAACCCGGTGGCGGCGCCGAAGCGCATGGTCGTGCCGGGTTCCAGCGACTTGGCGTACACCCTTCCCTCGTCGATCATCGTCCGCACCGTCAGCTCGCTGGTCCTCGTGCCCGCCAGGGGATCGTCGCCGTAGACGAAGAGGAACTCGTCGACCCCGTAGGCGGCCGCCGTGAGGAGGTCGCGGCGGAAGCCGAGGAGGTTGCGGTCGCGGGCGTTGAGGCACGCGATGGAACGACCGCCCATCGCCTGCACCTCGTGGGCCACGGCCACGCTGGACACCGTGGCCCGTCCGATGTGGTTGTCGGGGATGAGGAACGCATCGGCGATCGGGCTCAGGACGCCGATCTGGTGCCGGACCCGTGTCAGGTCCGGCGTCGTCGCGGGTTCGATCTCGCAGATGACTTCGAAGGGTGTGCTCGTCAACGTCAGCCGACCACCTTGTGGAAGCGGATCCAGCCGGGCGCCAGCGGCGCGCCTTCGGGCGTGACGAACACGCGCTCCCATCCGGAGGTCCGGTACAGCTCGACGGCCTCGGGCTGGCGGTCACCTGTCGCGAGCCGCAACACGGAGAGCCCGATGTTGGATGCCTCCGCCTCGAGGTTCGCCATGAGCTCGCGTCCGATGCCGTGGCCGCGGCACGCGGGGTCGACCCACAGGCGGCGGACCTCGCCGATCCCCGGCGCCACGGTGCGGAGCCCGACGCCTCCCACCGGTTCGGCCCGGCCGTCGGTCCGGGCGATCAGGAAGGTGCCGGCCGGCGGCTCGAACATGGCCGCGGTCAGCCCGAGCTCGCTTGGGTCGAGCCCGCCGTACCGCGCGACGAGTTCGGCTTCGGCCTTGGCCACGACCTCGCTGGGACCCTCCGAGCCGAAGGGTTCCGGGCGCATCGAGATGGCGAAAGCGGACGGATGCATACCCTCTATCCTTTCCGAGACGCCGGGTCGCCCGATCCTCGGCACCTCGTCACCGATCATCACCCCCCTTCCCGTGTTCTCCCCCGTACCCCCCGACATCGACTTCGTAGGCCTCGAACAGGCCGAACTGTCCCGTTGGGCGGCCCACCGCGTCTTCGAGCGCTCGATGGAGCAGCGGCAGGGGGCGGCGCCCTGGGTCTTCTACGAGGGCCCGCCGACCGCCAACGGCATCCCGGGCCTCCACCACGTCTGGGCCCGGGTCTACAAGGACCTCTTCTGTCGCTTCCGCACCATGGACGGCTCGTACGTGGCGCGCCGCGCCGGCTGGGACACCCACGGGCTCCCGGTCGAGGTCGAGGTGGAGAAGCAGCTCGGGATCACCGGCAAGCAGCAGATCGAGGACCAGGTCGGCATCGCCGAGTTCACGCGCCTCTGCCGTGAGTCCGTCTACAAGTACGTCGACGAGTTCGAACGCCTCACGACCAGGATCGGCTACTGGGTCGACATGGGCGACGCCTACTGGACCCTGAACCCGTCGTACGTCGAGTCGGTCTGGTGGCACCTCCAGCAGCTCTTCGACCAGGGGCTGCTCTACGAGGACCTCAAGGTGGTGCCGTACTGCCCCCGCTGCGGCACCGCGTTGTCGAGCCACGAGCTCGGCCAGGAGGACGTCTACCGCGACGAGGAGGACGAGTCCGCCTACGTGCGGCTCCGGCTGGTCGACCCCGACCCGGGTGTGGTCGGTGAAGCGCAGTGGCTGGCCGTCTGGACGACGACGCCGTGGACCCTGCTGTCGAACACGGGCGTCGCGGTCAATCCCGACCTGACCTATGCGGTCGTCGACGAGATGCTGATGGCCGACGAGCTGGTCGACGCCGTGCTGGGCGAGGGTGCCGGGGCGCGGGTCACGAGCCGGGTGCCGGGCGCTTCGTTGGTCGGGCTGCACTACGAGCGTCCCTTCGACGACCTCGACGTGGCGGGCGGGGCGGGCGGTGCGGGTGGTGCGGACGGTGCGGACGGGTGGCGGGTCGTCCCGGCGTCGTACGTCACGACCGAGGAAGGAACCGGCCTCGTCCACCTCGCGCCGGCCTTCGGCGAGATAGACCGGCAGATCGGCCGCGAGAACGGCCTGCCGTCGCTCAACCCGGTCGGGCCCGACGGCCGCTTCACCGCCGACATCGGTTGGCTCGCGGGCCGCGACGTGCGCGAGGCCAACCACGACATCAACGACCGTCTCGATGCGGCGGGACTGCTCATCCGCCGCTTCCCCTACGTGCACTCGTACCCCCACTGCTGGCGGTGCCGGACCCCGCTCATCTACTGGGGCAAGCCCAGCTGGTACATCGCGACCTCGACGCGCAAGGACGATCTCCTCGCCGCCAACGCCACCGTCGACTGGCATCCGGGCTACATCAAGGACGGCCGGTTCGGCGAGTGGCTCTCGAACAACGTCGACTGGGCCTTGTCGAGGGATCGCTTCTGGGGCACCCCGCTCCCGATCTGGCGCTGCGGCCGCGGCCACCTGCGCTGCGTGGGCTCCTTGGCCGAGCTGTCGGACCTCGCCGGCCGGGACGTGACCGGGATCGACCCCCACCGCCCGGCGATCGACGAGGTCACCTTCGCGTGTGCGACCTGCGCGGCGGAGGGCGACGGCGGCGACGTCGACGTCGACGGGCTCGCCGTGGCCCGGCGGGTCGAGCCGGTGATCGACGCCTGGTTCGACTCGGGCTCGATGCCCGCGGCGCAGGTCGGCTATCCCCACGCCGCCGGGTCGGCGGAGGCCTTCACGTTCCCGGCCGACTTCATCTCCGAGGCCATCGACCAGACGCGCGGCTGGTTCTACTCCCTGCTCGCGGTCAACGTGCTGGTCTTCGGCGAAAGCCCGTACCGCCACGTGGTCTGCCTCGGCCACATCATCGACGCCGACGGCCGCAAGATGTCCAAGTCACTCGGCAACATCATCGACCCCTGGAAGATCCTCGACACCCGCGGCGCCGACGCCATGCGCTGGTGGATGTTCAGCCAGGGCTCCCCGTGGACGCCCACCCGCGCCTCCATGGCCGCCATCGACACGGCCATGCGCGACATGCTCCTGACGCTCTGGAACACGTTCAGCTTCTTCTCGACGTACGCGTCACTCAACGAGTTCGACCCGGCCGATGCCGATGCGGCGATCCCGTCCGCCGCCGACCGCGGCCCCCTCGACCGCTGGATCCTGTCCCGGCTCGCCAGCACCGTTTCGGTGATGACCGACGCGCTGCGCGGCTACGAGCCCCTCGATGCCTCCTCGGCGCTCGCATCGCTGGTCGACGACCTCTCCAATTGGTACGTCCGCCGCAGCCGCCGCCGCTTCTGGCGCACCGATCCGGATGCGCCCCCGGGTGACACGCTCGCCGCCCAGGCGACGCTGCACACCGTCCTCACCACGCTCTCGCTCCTCCTGGCGCCGCTGTGCCCCTTCGTCGCCGACGCCCTGTGGCGCCACCTCACCGGCGCCGGTGAGTCCGAGTCGGTGCACCTGCAGGACTGGCCCGCCCTCGATGCCGCCGCCGCCGGTTTGTCGGAGCCGGACCCGGACCTCGAGGCGCAGATGGCGCTGGCCCGCCGGCTCACCTCGCTCGGCCGTGCCGCCCGCAGCGAGGCGGGCGTCAAGGTGCGCCTGCCGCTCTCCCGCGCGCTCGTGTTCCTGCCGGCGGACGCGCCCGCCATACTCCGCGACATCGTCGCCGACGAGCTGAACGTCGACGAGATAGACACCGGCGACGAGCTGAGCGAGGTCATCCAGTTCGACCTTGCCCCGAACTTCCGCACCCTCGGGCCCCGCCTGGGCGAGAGAGCGAAGGACCTCAAGCCCGCGCTCGCGTCCCTCGACGGGGCCGCCGCCGCCGAGGCGCTCGAAGCCGGCCGCTCCATCACGGTCACCCTCGCCGGCGAACCGGTCGAGCTCTCCCCCGAGGACGTACAGCTCCGCGTCCGGGGGCAGGAAGGCTTCGCCGTCTCCCGGGAGAGCGGCGAGGTCGTCGCCCTCGACCTCATCATGAACGACTCGCTCCGCAAGCGCGGCCTCGCCCGCGAAGTCGTCCGGCTCGTGCAGGACCTGCGCAAGACGAGCGGCCTCGAGGTCTCCGACCGCATCCGGCTCCACCTCGTCGGCCTGGACTTCATCGCCGAGCACTTCGACTTCATCGCCCGCGAGGTCCTGGCGACGCAGATCCTCACGGTTCCCGGCGAGGGCGAGGGCACCGCCCTCGAGCTCGAGGATCTCGACGGCTCCGTCCCGGCCCGGGTCTGGCTGCAGAAGGACGACACCGACCCCCCGGCCTGAACCCGCCGCTCCCTCGGCGCAAAACCTCCGGGCGCGCACCGACCACCGTTGCGACCGTTCCCCATCGGTGTCACTCGTCAGCGCCCCTCCGACTTCCTCCACCGCCACCGCCGCTGCCACCGCCACCGCCACCTCCGCCACCGCTGCCACGATCGCCAAGCTCTCCACGGCCGAGCTCATGGAGGAGGCCGCCGAGACGTCCCGCCATCTGTCGTCCCTGGCGGGCCGCATCGTTCTCCTGGCCGCGGAGCTCGATCGCCGCGAGGGCTGGCGCGCCGAGGGCGCGACCAGCCTCGAGGCCTGGCTCTCGGAGCGCTGCAACGTCTCGGCCGCGACGGCTCGGGCCTGGTCCCACGTCGGCACCCGTCTTTTCGACCTGCCGAAGCTGGCCGACGGCCTCTGCACCGGTGGGCTCACCTTCGACCAGGTGCGCGCCGTGGTCGACGCGGCAACCCCGGAGTCGGAGCACGCGTACGTGGCACAGGCGTCGGAATGCTCTGTGCGCCAGCTCGGGGAGCTGGCCAAGGCCGATTCGGACTCGGCCACTTCGCAGCGATCCCGAGCGACGTCCGAGTACGAATCACGCTCGGTTCGTTTCAACGACGCTGCTCGTACCGTGATCGCGCAGCTCCCGGAGGCCTCCTACGCCGAGGTGCGCGCCGGCCTCGAGGCGAGCGCGCGGTCCGTCCCATCCGACGGTGAGACTCGCTGGGACCAGCGCGTGGCCGACGCCCTCGTTTCGATCGTTCGCGCCGGCGGCCGAAGGGGACGGCCTCCGACTCCACGCCAGGCAGCCGAACCGGAGCCCTCGTCTCCCGACGTGACGCCCAGCCCTTACCTCGTGGTGGCCCATGTGCCGCTCTCCACCCTCACCGATGAGGAAAGCGGTCTGCGCGGCGAACTAGAACACCGGGGCCTCATCGACGCCGAGGTCGCCCGGCGGCTGGCCTGCGACGCAACGGTGGTCGTGGCGCTCGACGACGACGTGGGACACACGATGTACGAGGGACGGGCCCGTCGAGATCCGACCCCTACCCAACGCCGAGAACTCTGGCGCCGCGACCGCCACTGTCGCTTCCCCGGTTGTGCCAACGCAATCTTCGTCAATCCGCACCACATCAAGTGGTGGAAACGCGACCGCGGTCGTACGGACCTCGAAAATCTCGCGCTTCTCTGCGAGCACCACCACCATCTGGTCCACTCCAACAGCTGGAAGCTGTCCGGGGACGGGAACGGTGAGCTCACCTTCGTCGGTCCGAGCGGCCGGATCATGACCACGCGGCCTTCGCCCCTGTGGACCCGAGTCACGGCGCGGCCGAAGAAGGCTTAGACAGGGGAGTGGTGGCGCCCGTCCGCCTGACTGGGCGAGGTCAGCTACCGGCGAGGATCTTGGTGAGCGCCGCGGCGAGGTTGGCGCGGTCCTTGTCGCTGAGGTGCGCCATCAGGTGGCGGTCGATCCCCTCGATGTGCGCGGCGATGGCGCGGTCGAGGACGCTGCGGCCCTCGACGGTCAGGATGACGTGAATGCTGCGGCGGTCGTTGGGGCAGGCCTGCCGCTCGACGAGGCCGGCCTCGACCATGCGGTCGACGAGACGTGTGACGCCGCCGGTGGTCAGCGCGATGTCGTTGCTGAGCCGGCTCATGGTGACGCGGCCATCAGGCGCGGCGCCGACGTTGATAAGGACGTCGAAGAAGACGAGCGGGATCCCGACGTCCTGCTCGAGCTCCCGGCCCAGGCGGTCGGTGAGCAGGCGGTGCGAGCGGACGATGAGGCCCATGAGGTGAAGGCGTTCGTCGTCTATCTGGCCTAGGACGCCACAGGAGTTGCTGGCGCCGGGCGTGGCCAGGGGCTCTTCTATGGCCTCGTTCTCGCCGCCTGGGCTCATCGCCGCTGTTGTCGACATCGCGTATCCAGTCTCCCCCGAAACACACCCTCTTTGCTGCACTTTTCCCGAAACGAGCCCGGGATGTGTGCCGGACGGGCCGTCCGGGAATGTGTTGTCTTCGTAGGTGGTTGATTGACAAGTATCTGTATAATCAGATATTATAACATCAGTAGTCGTTCAATCAAACATGGAGGCAACAGAAATGACCAGCCAGACCGCAATTTCCACTCTTCCCCGTACAGGGACCTACGTGATCGACCCGGCCCACACCGAGGTCGGCTTCATCTCCCGCCACCTGGTGGGGACCAAGGTACGTGGCCGCTTCACGGAGGTGTCCGGCACGTTCACCGTGGCCGAGAACCCCGAGGAGTCGACCCTCAAGGCGGAAGTCGAGGCCTCGAGCATCAACACCGGCAACTCGATGCGCGACGACCACCTGCGTACCAACGACTTCCTGGATGTCCCGAACTACCCGACCCTGAGCCTGACCAGCGTCGGCCTCAAGCGGATCGACGACGCCCACTGGACAATGACCGGCGAGCTCACCATCCGTGGCGTCACCAAGCCGGTGGACTTCCACGTGGAGTACCTCGGCGAGGGCCCGTCCATGCAGGAGGGCAAGACGGTGGTGGCGTTCGAGGCCACCGCAGAGATCGACCGGCGCGACTTCGGCGTCAGCTTCAACCACTCGCTCCTCGACGGCAGCGTGGTGGTCGGGAACAAGGTCGTGATCGAGCTGGAGGTCGAAGCCTCTTTGGCCGACTGACCCCGATCGGCTCGCTGGTCGCTGGTCGGTTGTCGGCGGGCGAAGCAGCCTGGCGTTGCCCCGGTTCCTCGGTTTCCGAGAGGCCCGGGGCATCGCTGGGTACGCTTCCCCGCCATGTCCCAGACGGCACCGAGCGAGCTGCGATCGATTGACCAGGGGCCGGCTGATTCGACCTATGTGTTGGCGGTCGACCTGGGAACGGGCGGACCGAAGGTCGCGCTGCTCTCCGCGACCGGGCTG
>DATHPK010000240.1:0-9020 GCA_035483935.1 Acidimicrobiales bacterium | reverse complement strand
CGGGAGCCCGCCGCTGCTCGTGCCGGCCTGGACGGTCGCGGCGGGAGACTTCGTCATGTTGAAGGGGTAGGTGAACTGGACCCAATTCGCCGTCCGCTCGCCGTTGACGGTGCTCTCTATCTCGTCGGCGAACGGTGCCACCCCGGAGCAGGTCGGCGTGACCAGGATGCGCGAGGTCCGGAAAAGCTCGACGAGCCGCAGGTTCATGAGGTGGAATCGGTCAAAGATCTGCAGGACCTCCTCGCCGGTCGTCGACTGGGCCATGTCCACGAAATGGCGCAGGACAGGGTGCACCTCCTCCCAGCGGGGATGGCCCATATAGGGGCGCAGGGTGCGGAGCGAGGCGGTCGCGGTGAGGGTGAGGAAGTCGCTCGCGGGGTCCGTGTCGAACACGGTGTCGAGGACCGTGACCTCTGCGCCCAGCGACTCGAGCACGGCAACGGCGTTGGCGCAGGCGAGCGCCACCTCCGAGTCCACCGTCGCGTAACCGAGCGTCGGCGCGAAGGCGACCCGCACCGGGACGTGGGGATCTTCGAGCGCCGCCAGCCAGGACGCCTCTGGGCGGGGCAGCGACTGCAGGTCGGTCGGGTCGGGTCCGACGGTGACGTCGAGCGCGCGGGCCACGTCGGCGAGGCGGCGCGCCATGGGCCCGCCGGTGGAGAGCCCGAGCCAGCCCGGTGGGTTGGCCCCGCCCCCGGGGACCCGCCCGAGGCTCGGCTTCATGCCCGAGAGCCCACAGCACGCAGACGGGATGCGGATGGAGCCCCCGCCGTCGGAGCCGGTGGCGAGCGGCACCATGCCCGCAGCCAGCGCCGCCGCCGCGCCGCCGGAGGAGCCGCCGGGGCCCCGGCTGGTGTCGAAGGGGTTGCGCGACGGACCGAAGATGGCGTTGGTGGTATTGCCCATCCAACCGAATTCGGGCGTGTTCGTCTTGCCGACGACCACGCAGCCGGCGGCCCGCAAGCGAGCGACGAAGGGGCTGTCCACCGTCGCGGGCGGATCGTCGGCGTGCAGCGCGGACCCGTGGGTCGTGACGTAGCCGATCGCGTCCTGCAGGTCCTTGACGCCGAGGGGGACGCCGGCCAGCGGCCCGGGGTCGTGCCCGGCGGCGATGCGCACGTCGACCGCATCCGCCTCGTTGCGCGCCCGCTCGGCGTCGACAGCGACGAACGCGTTGTACACCGGGTCGAGGCGCTCGATCCGGCCGAGCGCCGCGTCGGTCAGCTCACGCGCGCTGACCTCCTTCGTCCGGACCGAATGGGCCAGCGCGTCCAGCGAGGTGGTGCGGAAGTCGAGGTCGGTCATCGCCGGTCAGCCCGACGACGGCGAGAGCCCCGCCACGGCGTCCGCCAGGTCGATGCCGATCGGGATGATCATCGGCGCCGCGATGGTGATCCCATTGTCGACGTAGCGCTGCACGTGTGCGCGGCATTCGTCAACCCCGCCATGGACGACGAGCTCGTCGACGACCTCGTCGGGGATCGCGGCCAGCGCGCCCTTGCGGTCGCCGGCGGCCCACGCGTCCCACATCGCCTGGAGCGCCGGTCCCCGGCCGAGCCATCGGTGGAACTCCGCGTAGGCCTCGACGTTCAGGTAGGCCGTGATCATGCGGCGCCCGATGGTGCGGGCGACCTTGGCGTCCTCACAGACGATGACGAAGATTCGGGCCACGATCTCGCGCGGCGCGCCCCCCGCAGCCTTCTCCACCTCGGCCACCGAGGTCGTCACGTCGTCGGCGCTCAACCAGTTGAGGATGGCGCCGTCCGCCTCTCGCCCGGCGAGGTGCAACATGCCGGGCCGCAGGGCCGCCAGGTAGATCGGGGGCAACTGCTCGGGGATCCGGGAGAGCTTGAACCCTTTCACCGAGAAGGTCCCGAAGTCCTCCGTGATCTTCTCGCCGCCGAACGCCAGGCGCAGGAACCGCACGGTGTCGCGCACCCGTTGGTACTGCCGTTCGAATTCCATCCCGTTCCAGTTGGCGACGATGACCTCCGAGGAGGCGCCGAGGCCGCAGGCGACCCGTCCCGGGGCGGCGTCGGCCAGAGCGGCCAGGCTCTGGGCCAGCAACGCGGGGCCGCGCGTGTAGACCGGCGTGATCGCCACGCCCAGGTTGAGCGAGGGCTCCCATGCGGCCGCCAGTGCAAGGGGGGTGAAGCCGTCCGCGCCGTCGACCTCGGCCGACCACAGGTCGGTGTAGCCGAGCTCGCGCAGTCGGCCGTACCACTCGCGGTGCGCGTGCAGCGGGATCCCTTCGAATGGGATGGTGATCCCGGCGCGTCCTGTCGACGAGAGACTCACGCCTGCACCCTCTGCTCGGCGCCGGTCGCACCGTTCGAGGGGCCCTCCGGGCCGTGCTGGAACTCGGGGTCGTCGAACATGAGCGCAAGCTCGGTCTTCTCCTCGGCTTCGTCGTTGGACGGCACCGGCACGCCCCAGCGCGCCATGCCCTCCTCCAAGCGCCCGATGACGGTCTCGATGACCTCGACCCTCCCGTGGCGCTTGCTCTCCGACGAGATCACATCCCAGGGCGCCAGCGGCCCGTGCGTCAGCCGCAGCATGTCCGAGACGGCCTCGTCGTACTCGCCCCGCTTCTCACGGTTGCGCCAGTCCTCGTCGGTCAGCTTCCACGACTTGAGCGGGTCGTCGCGCCGCCTGATGAATCGCCGCAGCTGCTCCTCGTGCGACAGGTGCATCCACAGCTTGATGACGATCATCCCCTCCTCGGCCAGCGTGTGTTCGAAGTCGGTGATCTCCTGGTAGGCCCGGCGCCACTGCACCTCGGTGGCGAGGGTCTCGACGCGCTCGACGAGGACGCGCCCGTACCAGCTCCGGTCGAAGATGGTCATGCCGCCCCATCCCGGCAGCGGCGGCCAGAAGCGCCAGAGGAAGTGATGGCGCAGCTCGTCGTAGGTCGGCGCTGCGAACGGGGCCACGTGCACGTGCCGGGGGTCGAGCGGCTCGACCAGCCGCTTGATCGCTCCCCCCTTGCCGGCCGCGTCCCAACCCTCGAACACGATGCAGACCGGCGGTCCCAGCTTCCCCTCGTTGAGCTGACCACCGTTGATCAGCCGGAGGTGCAGCAGCCGGCGCTGCGCCCGGCCGAGCCGCTTGGCCTCCTCGTCCTTGGAAATGCGGAGCGAGAGGTCGCAGTCCTCGAGACGGGGGAAGCCACCGTCATGGTGGCCCTTGTCGTGGTCACCGTGATCGTGCTTGCTCACGCTGACTGTTGTAGCCGATCCACCATGGGCGCGCCGCCTATCCCGTCTCGGCCCGCCTCCGGGACCCCTCGTCGGACGCCGGTGCGCCGGACCGCGCCGCGTCGACCACATGGCGCACGAGGTCCGCTTCTCCCGCAATGACCAGCAACTCCTGATTGGACACGTGGCTGATGCGACCGACCTTGCGCCCCGACGGGTCGAAGATCCCGATGCGGGCACCCACGTAGCGGGCCGAGTCGAACGCAAGGGTGGCGACCGAGCGCGGGGCACGGCCGGCCGGCCCTGGTTGCGCGCACATGGCCTCGAGCTCGTCGAGTGCGAGCCAGGCCTCGTCGTTATAGGAGAGGACGAGCAGGTCGCAGTCCACCGCCGCCACGACCGAGGCCAGCGCCTCGGGCATGGTGCGCTTCGAGTTGAACGCCGAACGAGTGCCCGGGTCCCGGGCGTCGGTGCGTTTGCGCGCGACGCCGTAGGCCTCTGGTGCGTCCCAGGCGACGAGCGTCTCCCACACGTGGTAGTTGGTGAAATAGCGGTGCTGGTTGTAAGGCGGGTCGAGGTAGGCCAGGTCGAAGTGGCCGAGGGCCGGCGCCAAGTCGATCGCGTCACCCTTGACGGCGCGCCCGGGGCCCTCCAGCAACTGCGGCACCCGGAGAGCGAGCGGGTTGAACGAGCGGGGCGCCCACTGCTTCACGTAGGCCATCTGCAGGCCCGTCGTCGAATCGACCCGGTCCGCGGCCTCGATGAGACTGGTCAGGAGGAGCGGGTACAGGGAGGAACCGGCGAACTCCGTCTCGATGGCGTCGCGCACCGCGTCGATCCGGGCGGCGTTGTGCGGCTGGAAGAACCGTGCCTGCCGGCTGAACATCTCGGTCACGTAGCCGTCGACACCGGGAAGCGCGTCGAGACGGGTGACGGCCGCCTCGAGCGCGCCCACGTCGGTGGAGGCGGGGTCCGCCTCGACATAGGTGCGGGCAAAGACGTGCGCGTAGCGCGCGGTGTCGACCGCGGTGACGTGTACGCCCTGTGCCTTGAACGCCTGTGCCACTCGCGTGGTGCCGGTGAAGAGGTCGAGCGCCGTGCCGGCCCCCGCAGCACGGCAGATCTCGCTGAGGACGGGAACGAGCCGCCGCTTGGAGCCCAGGTACTTGATCACGGGACGGTCCCGCCGGGGTTCATCGGGCCGTCACGGGCACCCACCCTACGATGGGCGGGCATGGCGCCTGGGGACCACGAAGGACCTGTCGCGCCTCGCGCCGGCGGCCGCGAGGAGCCCTCTCATTGGGAGAAGTGGCACGCCCCCTACGAGGATCCCGCGTCGAACCTGTCGCTCCGTCTGCGCACCGTCCAAGGGATGGTGCGACACGGGCTCGATGCAGCTCCGGCGGGCCGGACCCGTCCCATTCGTGTGGTCAGCCTGTGCGCAGGCCAGGGACGTGACGTGATCGACGTCGTCGCGGAGCACCCGCGGCGCGACCAGGTGTCGGCGCTGCTCGTGGAGCTCGACCCTGCACTCGTCGCCTTCGCCCGGGCGCGCGCCGGCGCCGCCGGGGTCGACGACGTCGTGCGGATCGTCGAGGGCGACGCCTCCCTCTCCCGCTGGTACGCCGATCAGGTCCCGGCCGATCTGGTCCTGTTGTGCGGGGTCTTCGGCAACATCAGCCTGGACGACATCAACGCGACCATCGATTCCCTGCCGTCGTTCTGCTGGCAGGGGGCACACGTCGTCTGGACGCGGCACCGCCGCCCACCCGACGCCACGCCGGCCATCCGGTCCCGGTTCGCCGCGGCCGGCTTCACCGAGCTCGCCTTCGAGGCGCCCGAGGGGACCGTCATGACCGTCGGGCTGCACCGGTTCGACGGGGAGCCCGGGCGTTTCGACCCGGACCGCCGCCTCTTCGACTTCGTAGGAGACGGGTTCATGCCCGCATGACCGGTCCGGCCACACCGGGCCGCCCGGCCCGCCACGAGCTGCATCCGCTCGAGCTCCTGTCCATGGCGTGGCGGACGTTCAAGGCGGAGCCGGGCCGCGTGGTCGTGCCCGCCCTGGTGATCTTCGCTCTCGACGCGCTCCAGGGCACGATCTTCACCCAGTTGGCCGTCGACCATCTCGGGCTCGAGTCGGTCGCCTTCGCGTTCGTGTACGGCGCGTCGACGCTGGGCCTCACCTTCTACAGCGGCATGCTCGAGCGCATGGTGGGCGGGGTCGAACGCAACGAGCGCCTGCAACCCATCGGCGAGGTCCTCCGCACGCTGCCGTGGGTGCGTCTCTTCCTGGCCGACGTCGTCCTCCTCGTGGTGGGCGGGGTGGCGGCGCTTTTCGTCGTTCTCCCCGGCCTCGTGATCGACACGGTCTTCGCCCTGGTCGGCCCACTCATCAACCTCCTGGGCTCCACCGTGCGTCAGGCGTTCCGGCGCTCGGTGTTGCTGGTGTGGCCCCATTTCGTGCTCGTGTTCTGCTTCGTCGCGATCCCTCTGGCGGTCGAGCACGAGGTCCTGGTCCTGGTCCACGAACTGGTGCCGCACGAGGCGGTCGGGCTCGTCTTCCTCTCGACGTTCGTCGTGGGCACGACGTTCGGCATCGGACTGGGCCTCACGGAGGTGTCGCTCGCGGAGCGGCTGGTCCGGGGAGCACACGGGCCGGGTCAAGGCGTACGCTCGGAAGACGTCGAGCTGCCCGACTCGATGGCCTGACGCCAGCGACAGCGGGAGCGGGTGAGGCGGCTACTACCTCGAGAGTTTGGAGGTTCACATGGAAGAGACCATCCACGGGACGACGATGCCGGTGCTCGAGCTCTCGCTCCAGCCCGGCGAGTCGATCGTCTCGGAGGCCGGCGAGTTCAGCTGGATGTCCGACTCGATCCAGATGGCGACCAACACCGGCGGGGGCATGGGTGGCAAGGGGATCATGGGTGCCGTCAAGCGCGCCGTTTCGGGTGCGTCCGTCATGATGACGACCTATACCGCGGAGGGCGGAGCCGGCTCGGTTGCCTTCGCGTCCAAGGTGCCCGGCCATATCCTGCCGATCGACGTGGCGCCGGGGAACGAGTTCATGGTGCACCGGCACGGCTTCATGGCGGCGACCCCGGGTATCGAGCTCACTATGGGGTTCCAGCAGTCCTTCCGGGGCGGCATCTTCGGCGGCGAGGGATTCATCCTCCAGAAGATCGCGGGCACCGGGCGGACGTTCATCGACCTCTCCGGCGAGGTGATCGTCTACGACCTCGAGCCGGGCCAGACCATGCGCGTCCATCCCGGCCACGCCGGCCTGTTCCAGGCATCGGTGACGTTCTCCGTCCAGAGGGTGCCGGGCCTTGCCAACCGCTACATGGGCTCGGACGGTCACCACTTCGCCGTGTTGACCGGCCCGGGCCGCATCTGGCTGCAGTCGATGCCGATCCCGATGCTGGCCGGCGTCATCGGCGAGTACCTGCCCGATCAGGGCGGTCACCCCGTCGAAACCGGAGCGGCCGCCGCCGGCACGGCCAAGGTGCTGGGCGACCTGTTCCGGTAGCTACGTCAGGTTGATGGCGTTCGGCGGGACGGTCAGGGCGACCGCCTTGCCGTAGCGGGAGAACACGATCGTGCTCTGGTTCTCCGGCGAGTCGTTGACGATCTTGTAGACGACCGGCTTTCCGGTTGCGCCGATGTACATGGAGCCGGTCGCGCGCTTGCCGTTGCTCACGACGGTCTCCCGGACGACAACGACCTTGTGGCCCTGGAACATCGTGGACCTGCCCATCGTGAGAGGTGTCGTGTGGCCCTCGAAGGCGGCGAACACGAGGTCGTCGGCGTCGAGGAACTGGTCGAAGGAGACGAAGCGGGAGTCGAGCGCAGAGATCTCGAGCCACTTGCCCCCGTAGGTGTTCGCCTGGGCGGCCGTCGCGGTCTTCTCCCAATATTTCTTCGGCGCGTTGAAGTACAGAAGCGTGCCGACCCGCTCGAGCTCGATGTTGTAGCCGTCCTGGATGAAGGTGCCACCGCCCTCGCCGTCGGCGTTGACGACCAGGTCCAGGTAGATGACCGTCTTGTTCTGTTGGATCTTCCCGTCGATGCGGACGCTGCCGATCTTGGCCTCGGCGCCGATGGCCTTGAGCAGCCATGCGTCGGCCTGCGAAGGCGTGTGACCGGCTGCCGCGGGCGTGGTGGTGGACCCGTGCGCCCTGGTCGTGGTGGTCGTGGACTTGGCTGCCGCCGGCAGGGCGCCGACCCCGGCCGCCAGCGACATCGCGGCGACCACCACCGCTCCTACGGTCAGACGAACGCGCCGGCGTGCGGTGCCCAGGCGCGGTCCGGCGGCGGAAATCGGGTGCCCGGCCACCCCAAAAGGGTAGTGGGCACCCGCGGGCATGGAGGTGTCGGCCCTGGTGATTCGGTCAGCCGGGCACTTCGGGCTGGTTCCACTCGATCCAGCCTGTCCCGGTGCGGCCGTCGTCGGTCCGGCACTCGAGCAGCGCCCGAGGGAACCGGCTGGTGCGACCGTCGTCGTTGCACAGCAGCACCGGCCCGAACGCCGTTGGCGTGACGTCGAGGCCCAGAGCAGTTGGCTGTGCGTTGTCGAGAGGGCCTGCGGTGAGCTCGATGCGGGCCTTGCTCGGGAAGCCGTGTTGAACGAGCTCTTCTGTGACGCTCAATGCGCGCAGCGGGGCGACCACCCCTTGATACTGGACGTAGCCGAAGAACGAAGGCATGCCTGGGATTCTGATGTCGGCAAGGTGCACGCGGGTGCCGTCGTCGAGCCGCAGCGAGCACCAGCACCAACCGAAGGCCCACCAGTCACGAACGCCCCAGGAGTGATCCCTTTGGCCGTGACCGTCCACCTCGAGCGTCTCGCCGTCGATCGTGACCGAGCCGCGGACGGTGCAGGGGATCTCGTAACGGGTGGTGAGTGTGTAGTGGTACGGCACGCCATCGGTGAACCACGTCAGGTCCGTCGACAAGCGTGTGCTCTTCCCGGACTTGTCGCGATAGGCGTCCGATGGCTTCGCCAGCGTCACGGCGGGGCTGTCCACGGAGAGACGGAACTCCTCGAGCGGCCGTCGGATGTCGACTTCGACCCGGCCGACCGACTCCGACTCCGACACCAGGGTGCCGCCCGGCGGCACCGGGGCGCGGTAGTCCACCGAGCAGATGCCCGGTTCGCCGGGGCGCACGACCCAGGCCGTCCACCAGGCGACCTGGCGGTTCGGGTAGAGGCCGAGCCGGAGCCAGCCACCCCAGGACCCGTCCCCTTGCACGAAGTCGCAGTAGTACGACTCGTTCCACAGGTCGTCGGCGTCGGGCGCATGGCGCACCTCGTCGGCCGGCTGGACGTCGTACGGCGCGCTCATCGGCCGGAACCCGGGTGCATGGCGGTGGCGCCGACGGGTCCCGGCACCTCGACGACGACTTCATCGCGGTCGTCGAACTCCGTGCGCAGTGCCCTGGACATCACCGCATGCTGAAAGTACAGCGTCGTGATGTAGGTGAGCTCGAGGATCGACAGATCGTCGAGATGGCGCCGAAGCTCGTCGAAGAGCGGGTCGGGTACGCGGCCGTGGTCGTAGACGAGACAGTCGGTGTAGGCCAACACGGCGCGCTCTGGCGCGTCGTACGTGCCCTCCGGCGCGACACTCCAGGCGGGGATGTTGGCGATCTTTGCTTCGGGCATGTCGAGGCCGCGCATCGACTTGGCGTGCTGGCTGAACACGAACTGACTGCCGGCCGCCCAGCCGGCTCGTATCTGCCCCAGCTCGCGCAGCTTCGGATCGAGGGCGCGGTCGGGGGACTGGTAGAGCCCGAATCCCTTGACGCAGTGGTCGAGGA
>DATHPK010000239.1:0-5664 GCA_035483935.1 Acidimicrobiales bacterium | reverse complement strand
CCGGACAAGACGTTGCCCATGGCCTTGAGGTCGAGGCCCACCGAGAAGTGCGGACCCTTTGCCGCCACGACGACAACCCGGACCGAGTTGTCCTGGCTCAAGAGCTCCATGGCCCTGGGCAGGTCGCGCCACAGATCCAAGCCCATGGCGTTGCGCGCCTCGGGCCGGTCCAGCCACAGCGTGGCGACGTGTTCGTCCCGTTCGATGCTCAGCACCGGCGATTCGAAGCCTTCGATTCCTGCGTCTTCACCCATGTCCCGAAGGCTATCCACCCTCGTAAGAGCCCAGGTAGTGGGCCACTAAGGTGGACTGGCTGCATGCACGTGCAGCATCCGAAGCACCCGTACCGAGATGAGGTCTGACCCTGTCCACCTTCAGCGCTGAGGCGTCCGCGAGCCTGGGCGGCCCCGACTGGCTGCGCAGGCGGCGGACCACCGGATTCGAGGCTTTTTCGTCGACCCCGCTGCCTTCCGAGAGCGAGGAGGTGTGGCGCTACTCGCCGATAAACGAGCTGTCGCTCGACGATTTCGCGCCCGCCGCCGGACCAGAACCGGCGGCCAGCAAGGGGTCCGCCGAGGCGCGCGAGCTGTTCGAGTCCCTGCGCACCACCCTCGGGCGCACCGCAGCCAGCGTGCTGGTGCAGAACGGGCAGGCCGTGGAGGGGTCGTGGAGCAACACCCGCGGCAATCCAGCCACCTTCGAGTTCGGCCCGGCCGACGAGGTCGCGGCGGCGACCGACATGCTCGGGTCGGTCCAGCGCGAGGGCGACGCGTTGGTGCGGCTGAACGACGCGTTCATGCCCGACCCGATCTTCCTCGACGTGCCGCGCGGCGTGAGCGTCGAAGGGCCTGTCCTCGTCGTGCACTGGTGCGACCCCGAATCCGCCGCCTTTCCGCGCCTATGCGTGCGTGCCGGGATCGACGCGGCCGTGTCCGTCGTCGAGGTGTTCGCCGGACCGACGGCGCGGGGGATGCAGCGCTCGCTCGCCGTGCCGGTCACGGAGCTGATGGCGGCCGAGGATGCGTCGCTGTCGTACCTCTCGCTCCAGACGCTGAGCGACAGCGCGTGGCATCTCGCGCGTCTCTCGGCCCGCGGCGGCCGCAACTCGTCGCTCCGCACCTTCACCGTGGGGCTCGGCGCCGCCTACGACCGCGTCCGCACCGATGTCACCGTCGACGGGAAGGACGCCCGCAGCGAGATCCTCTCGGCATATCTCGGCGAGGGGACGCAGGTGCACGACATCCGCACCCTGCAGGACCACGCCGCGCCCCGGACGAACAGCGAGCTCCTGTGCCAGGGTGCGGTCGCCGGTCGTTCCCGTTCGGTCTACAGCGGCCTCATCCGCGTCCAGCGCGGCGCGGTGCGTAGCGATGCGCGCCAGACGAACCTCAACCTGGTCCTCGACGAGGGGGCGCACGCCGACTCGGTGCCCAATCTCGACATCCTCGAGAACGACGTCAAGTGCTCACACGCCTCGACGGTGGGACCCGTGGACGAGGACCAGCGGTACTACATCGAGTCCCGCGGCGTCGCTCCCGACGTGGCCGAAAGCCTCATCGTGCGCGGCTTCTTCGACGCCATCATCGAGCGCGGGCCCGTTCCCGAGGCCACCGCCCTGCTCGAGAGCGAGGTCCATGTGCGCCTCGACGCTGCGCTGGCCGACCGTCAGGTGGTCGCCGGTGTCTGAGACCGTGGCGCTCTGCCAGACCGACGAGCTGACGCCGGGTGAGGCCAGGCGTTTCGACGTCGCCGGCCGCCGCATCGCCCTTGTGCGCATCGGCGACGAGTTCCACGCCGTCGACGACGAGTGCAGCCACGAGGACTACTCGTTGGCCGAGGGCGAGGTCTGGGCGGACGAGTGCGAGATCGAATGTCCGCGCCACGGCAGCACGTTCGACCTCCTGACCGGCGAGCCGTGCTCCCTGCCGGCGACGCAACCCATCGCGGTGTACAAGGTCGTCGTGAACGGCGACCGCGTGTCGGTGGAGCTGCCGTGAGCGCCGAGCGCAAGAACGAGGAGCACGTGCTCGAGGTGAGAGGCCTGCACGCTTCGGCCGGCGGTCGCGAGGTCCTTCACGGCATCGACCTCACGGTGCGCAGCGGGGAGGTCCACGTGATCATGGGGCCGAACGGCTCGGGCAAGAGCACTCTCGCCCACGCACTCATGGGGCGTCCCGGGACCGAGGTCACCGGCGGCTCCATCCGCATGGACGGCCGTGAACTGGCCGACCAGCCCCCGTGGAAGCGGGCACAGGCCGGACTGTTCCTCGCGCTGCAGCACCCCGTCGAGGTCCCGGGCGTCGGCCTCCATTCGCTGCTCGACGCGGCGCTCGGCGCCGGCACGGACGGGGACGCGCTCGACGGCCGGATGCTCGACGAGGCAAAGGCGGTCGGGCTCGACGCACGGCTTCTGCGCCGCCCCCTCAACGTCGACCTCTCGGGGGGTGAGCGCAAGCGCACCGAGATGGTCCAACTCGGTGTGCTCCGGCCCGCCATCAGCATCCTCGACGAGGTGGACTCGGGGCTCGACGTCGACGCCCTCGGCGAGGTGGCGCGGCGCCTCCAGCTCGCGACCAGCGAATGGGGCGTCGGGATCCTCGCCATCACCCACTTCAACCGCTTCCTCGTGCAGCTCGAGGCGGACCTGGTACACGTGATGGTCGACGGCCGCATCGTTGCGTCGGGAGATGCAGACCTCGCGCTGCAGCTCGAGCGGACGGGGTACGTGGGCTACCAGGGCGCCGAGAGCTGACCGCGCGCGTAGCGCGCGCTGTGAGCTGGGAAAAGTGCAGGTCGGCGCCTTACCGCTGACGCCAATTGCGAAACCCTGCTTGGTACCGTCTTTGGCATGGCGAACGGTCGTCCGCCGGGCGACGAGTTCGGTCGCCCTCCCCGTAGACCTCGAGGCGCAGGCGCGAACGAAGAAGGATTGAGCGCGTTGGGCCGCGAGATGCGTGGTGGCGAGCCCGGGAAGGTGGCCAACGAGCAAGGCCTGCGGTCCCTCGGCGATCGCATCGATGCGTCGAAATCCCCGAACGTGCGGCGCAGCGGCAAGCCGAAATGGAGTACGGGCAAGAAGACCGTCGTCATCCTGACCAGCGTGATCGTGTTGCTGGCAGCGGCCGTGGGAGGTGGTTACGCCTACCTCTGGTACCGCTTCAACCAGATCAACAAGGTCCACATCGCCGACGAGGTGGCGGCCCAGAGCGGCCAGCCCTTCACCATCCTCGTCATCGGATCCGACAGCCGGGTCGGCGAGTCGTCCGCCGCCGCCCAGGCGTTCGGCTCGTCCCAGGTCGTCACCGGACAGCGCAGCGACGTCGTCCAGCTTTGGCGCGTGACCCCCTCCACCAAATCGATCCAGGTCATGTCGATCCCGCGCGACACGGTCGTCACCATGCTCCCGCCGGACAACTCGCAGTACGGGACGTACAACCGGATCAACTCGTCCTACAACACGGGCGCCAACCAGCTCGTCAAGACGATCACGGCGAACTTCGGCATCCCGATCAACCACGTCGTGGAGGTCGACTTCTCGGGGTTCCAGGACGCGGTCAACGCACTCGACGGTATCTACATGAACTTCCCGTATCCGGCCAAGGACGCGTACTCGGGCCTCGACATCACGACGCCGGGTTGCCAGTTGCTCAACGGAGCCCAGGCGCTGGCCGTGGCGCGCTCGCGCCACTACCAGTACTACGCCAACGGCTACT
This sequence comes from Acidimicrobiales bacterium, assembly GCA_035483935.1. Classification (GTDB taxonomy): domain Bacteria; phylum Actinomycetota; class Acidimicrobiia; order Acidimicrobiales; family RAAP-2; genus Bog-473. Next base: position 1,951 of record DATHPK010000239.1, on the reverse strand, counting down.
GGCAGTACGACGGGACGAGCGACTTCGGACGCATCCAACGCCAGGACGTGTTTTTGAAGTCACTGATCCAATCGGCCAAGTCGAAGGTGAACCCGCTGACCGTCAATGCGTTCATCGGATCCCTGCACGAGGGGATCACGATCGACGACGGGTGGGGCTTCAACGAGTTCATCGGCCTGGCGCTGACCTATCGGTCCTTCGACCCGTCCCAGCTGGCGGGCCAGACGATGCCCACCGTGTCGTCCAACGCGTTCGGGGGCCTCGGCGACGTGCTGACGGTTGACCAGCCCTCCACCCAGCAGATGCTGGTGAACATCTTCGGTTCCAGCCTGCAGACGCCCACCAACCCGCCACCCGACGTCAACGGGGTCCCCCACGAGCCGCCGACGATCACGCCGACGACCGTGGCGCCCGCGACCGCCACCACGGTGAGCGGAGGTCACGCCGCGCCCACGGCGCCGACGACGCCCACGACGACACCACCGCCCTCGTACAACCCGACCACCTGCAGCCCGAGCTGAGCGCGGCAAATCGCGTTGTCCGGCGCAACCGGCCGCACTCTTGTCGGGGCTTCAAGGGGAGTCGCTCGTTCGAACGACGCCGACCGGATCATTCGTGAGCCGGCTCGAGCACGCCGGGTCGTTCACCTGTGAGCCGTGCGCCCGCCCGAATGAACAGTGACCCCAGCCACCGGCGCGAACCCGAGAACCGCGGCAGATGCTCGATGAGACGGAATTTTGGCTGTCCTCGGGCCGGGTGCGTATTGAGGAGATCGTCGTGTCTGGCCTTGGCGAGGGTGCGAAGCAGTTCGGGATGCATTGGTGCTCCTTGTGGAAAGAGAGAAAAAAGGGGGGAGGGAAGGGAACTACCGACGAGGGTGTCGCAATATGTGACGGCGACTCGGTCGCCCAGTCACAGGACGGCTGCGCAGTCGGCGCAGCCCGTCAGCTCGATGCCGGTCAGCCCAGCAGAGCGTGATGATGAACCGCAGCGGCAGCGGTGCACTGGATCGACTTCTGACCGTTCGTCGAGTGAATCTTCATGTGCACCTCCTCAGTGCTCGCTTTGGAAGCATCATGAAAACATATCGACACCCAATTGGCGAGCGCTTCCAACGAGAACGCAATGAACGTGCGCGACGTTGAGCGCGACGAGCCCGCTGATCGCCTCCCGCGGAGAGCGGCGAAACCTCAACCCGAAGTCGTCACCGTTGTCGGCACGGTCACCGTCGTCACCTTCGCTCCCGGCGGCAGCTGGAACAACGAGGGCGAGGGGGACGCGGAGTACGAGGTGATCTCGAAGGCGGTGGAGTCCGACACGACCTGGACGTAGCCGAGCACCCCTTGACTGGTCGTGCAGATGGTGCTCTTGCCCGTTGTACCGGGCGTCACGAGGTCGATGCAGTCCATGGAGAACCCGTTGAGCGACATGGTCGAGGTGCTCACCTGGTCGCCGGCGGCGCCCGCGACGAGGGCGACCCCGCTCAGGAAATGCGTCCAGTGACCCGGGGTGTAGAGGTCGATGAGAGCGTTCTGCTGCGAGGCGGTGACGCCGCTGACCTTGTCGCAGTTCCATTGACCCGACGTCTGGCTGCATGCGTACTCGCCCGACGAGTTCTGGACCAGGTGCACCGGCGTCGTGTTCCCGCTGCCACCCGACGGCGTCACCGAGAACGCGACGTCGTTGGGCAACTGCGCTGCGTAGGTGACGGTGGCGGGCGCGCTACCGGTGGTCGTGTAGACGGCCTCGAAGGTCTGTGGCGCATTGCTCAGCTTGGAATTGAAGCCGTCGATGACCGCCTTGTTGCCACGGACGTCGTGGATCGCGTTCTTGATCTTGTCGATGGTCGAGCAGGCCGGGAGGACGAGCCCGCCGACGGCCACCACCGCCAGAACGACCGCCGCCGTGCGGATCCTTGCCGTCGACACCGCCTGATGGGAGCCCGAGCCCG
>DATHPK010000238.1:0-7434 GCA_035483935.1 Acidimicrobiales bacterium | reverse complement strand
GGACACCGTGATGACGACTCGGATGGTCATCAAGGAGATGGCGCGCCAGCAGGGAGTGTTCGCCTCCTTTATGCCCAAGCCGCTCGAAGGCGTGCAAGGTTCGGGCATGCACACCCACATCTCCCTCTGGGAAGGAGAGCGCAACGCCTTCGTCGACGAGAGCGATCGCTTGGGGCTCTCCGACGTGGCCCGCAAGTTCATCGCGGGCCTCTTGCACCACGCGCGGGAGATCACTGCCGTCACCAACCAGTGGGTGAACTCGTACAAGCGCCTCATCGGCGGGTACGAGGCGCCCGTCCATGTCAGCTGGGCGAGGAACAACCGCTCGGCACTGGTGCGCGTGCCCGTCGTGAAGATGGGTAAGACGGAATCGACCCGTGTCGAATACCGCGCACCCGACAGCGCCTGCAATCCCTACCTTTCCTTCGCCGTGATCCTCGCCGCCGGCCTGCGGGGCATCGCCGAGGACTATCCCTTACCACCAGAGGCCGACGACAACCTTTTCTCGCTCTCCTCGAAGGAATTGGCGAAGAAGGGCATCGAGCCCCTGCCATCGAGCCTGCACGACGCGGTCAACGAGATGGAGGGCTCCGAGTTGCTCGCCGACACCCTCGGCGATCACGTTTTCGAGTGGTTCATCCGCAACAAACGGGAGGAATGGGACGCGTACCAGGCCCAGGTGACGCAGTTCGAGCTGGACCGCTACCTGCCACTGCTCTGACGCTCATGGACCCGCTGCTCTGCTTCCCTTCCGACCTGCCTGCGGAGGTCACGCTTGCGCTTCAGAGCGCGGGTTTGGGGCATCGCACCGTGACAGGACTCGACGAGGTCGCGGCGCCGGAACCGGACGGACGCACCGTTGGCTATTCGGGTGCTCTCGTGGTCACCGGCACGGACATGACCGCCGCCGTCGCCTTCTGTCGACACCTCCGGATGCGCGAGGTGCCGTTGGCCCCGCTGCTCCTCGTCATCGGTGCCGACCAGATCGGCGATCTGCTCCTGCGCGACGACCTCTACGACGACTTCTGCGTCCTTCCCGCGCGACCCGAGGAGCTGGTGGCGCGCTTACAGCATCTGTTCTGGCGCACCGGCCAGAGCATGCGGCCCGACATCATCGAATACGGGCCGCTGATGTTGAACCTCGAGACGTATCAGGCGGCCGTAGCAGGACGGGTGCTCGACCTGACCTACATGGAGTACGAACTTCTGCGCTTCCTCGCAGGCCACCCGGCAAAGGTGTTTACGCGCGAGACGCTGCTCAGTCGGGTGTGGGGTTATGAGTACTACGGCGGCGCACGTACGGTCGACGTCCACATCCGACGGCTTCGAGCCAAACTCGGTGAGGAACACGCGCATCTGATCCAAACCGTGCGCTCGGTCGGCTATCGCTTCGGCCAAGTGGCTTGGCATCCGGGCGCCACCCAACGCAACGGCACCGGACCGATGGACGCGACGGCCGAAGCTCCCGCGTCGTCGTCTCAGGCCACCGGCGCGTAGGCCCAGACCTCGACCTCGACCTGCGCCCCAATCGGCAGCGCGGCCACGGCGACCGCGGAGCGCGTCGGGCGGTCTTCGGTGAAGTACTCGACCCACACCTCATTGACCGCGGCGAAATCGCCCATGTCGACCAGGTAGAGCGTGGTCTTGACGACGTCCGCCAGGGTTGCACCTTCGGTGGCGAGCACCTCGGCCACGTTCTGCAGCGCCTGGCGCAGCTGCGGCACCGTGCCGCCGGGGACCAACGCGGCCTTGCCGTCGTCGCTAGCGATCCCGACCTGGCCCGACGTGATGACCCAGTCGCCGACCCGTCGCACGGGCGAATAGGGACCAACCACTGGACTCATGGCTCCTCCTCTCGACCGCCTGATGGTGCCACGTCGCGCACCGGTGTCCGCACGGCGGCGCGGCGGGTGGGCCACTCGGGCGGCAGGCCCTCGGCAATCCAGGCCGCGGCAAGCGTGGCGACGAACACGGCGTCGGAACCGTTGACGGGCCAGCCGTCATCCTCGTGCAGCCTCACGATCACCTCTGGCATGTCCCGGGCGGCAAGGATGCCGAACGACCGGATCGTGAGGTCGACGGGTTCGCCCGTCTCGTCGACTGCGATGCCCTCGCTCCACACCATTCCGAGCGCCTGATGCACCGCGCCCAACGCGTACGAACGCAGGGTCACCGGGCACAGCAGCTCACCCGCCCAAACGTCCACTTCGACGTAACTCCGCCCCCCATCGCGGTCCTCAGGATGCACCTCGACAACGGCGCGCCCTTCACCGGGGACGGTGACGTCGGCGCGTCCGGTTCCAACCGTCAGCATCGATCGTGCGTTGTGGGGCGCTCCGGGGCCGCCGGGACGTGCTTCCAGAGCGTGCAGTGCGGCCAATACCTCGGCCCACCCCGCGCCACGCAGGTCGGCGCTGACCGGGGGACCTGCGATGTCGACGAGCTCGACCTGGATCCCGGGCGCCAGCGCGAGCACCCGCTCGGTCAACACCGCGAGATCAGCCGAGCCCGGAGTACACCCGATCCGCACGATCCCGGTGCAGTCCGTGCGAAGGGCAAGGCCAAGCGGGGGACGCTTGGGACCTCGGCGCACAACGTCTTCCCGACACCAGAGCACACGGACGGGCTGGCCCGCTTCGTCGGCCAAGGACCGCGCTCGGGCAGGCAAGGGGCTGTGCCGCTTGCCGCCGAAGGCGCCACCGTTGGCGAGAGGCGAGGCGGGCGGCTCGCCGGGGAAGCACCAACTGGCGTCGGGCTCGACATATGCAGGCTCGACCCAGGTGGTCGCCAACGTCAGGGCCCAATCGCCTTCGGGTGGGACAACCGGGTGCGACAGCGACACCGTGCTGTTGCGCCCCTGCCGCCCCTTTCCGGCCCGTGCCCCGCGGATGCCCGAGGTGAGCGGAGCATCGGCGCCAAGCTGGAGGAGCGCGTGAGCCGGCGCGGTGTCGTCGGCGAAGCCACCGCCACCGAGGACCACGTCGGTACCCGAGGATTGGAAGGCTGGGCCTTCGAGCTGAGCCCGCCAACCGGCGAGTAGTTGGTCACGGACCGCCTCGTGACCCGCATCGGCGGGACGAGTTGCACTCGAGCCGCCCAACACGTCCGTCGCTGCCTCGACGATCGACTGCCAACCCGTGCAGCGACAGAGATGCGCCCGCAGTCCCGCCTCGATGTCGCGTCGGCGTTCCATGTGTGAAACGTCCTTCGAAGGCCCGCGACCGGCACCACCCGTCTCGAGCGCCGCGAGTCGCATGACGATGCCCGGCGTACAGAAGCCACATTGGCTGGCGCCGTGCGCGACGAAGGCCTCCGCCCACCGGTTGCGCTGGTCGGGCGACACACCCTCGAGCGTCGTCACCTCTCGTCCCATGACCCGCCGGATCGGAGTGACGCAGGCGACCCGAGGGGCACCGTCGACCCAGATGGTGCAACACCCGCATTGACCCTGCGGGCTGCACCCGTCCTTGACCGAACGGCAGCCGAGCTCGTCGCGCAACGCGTCCAGGAGCGAGATCCCGTCAACGACGCTGACCTCGTTGCCGTTGAGGACGAAGGGGATGCGCGCCGCCGTTTCAGTCGCGGACACGGCCGCGATGGGAGTGCGTGCGGGGGTGGTGCTGCTCAGGGGGCCGGGGGGCCGGGGGCGCCGCGGCTCAGCTGAAGGAGGAGCCGCAGCCGCATGTGCGGGTCGCGTTGGGGTTGCTGATGTGGAACCCGGTGTCCTGGAGCCCATCGCTGTAGTCGAGGGTCGATCCGCTCAGAAGTTCCGCACTGGCGGCGTCCACGACGACCTTCACCGCGCCAAACTCCTGCACGACGTCGTCGGACATGACCTCGCTGTCGAAGAACATCTCGTAGCTGTAGCCGGAGCACCCGCCCGGCTTCACGGCGACACGCAGGGCCAGGTTGTCGCCCTCTTCCTCGGCGAGCAGCTTGGCGACCTTCGTGGTGGCGGCGTCGCTGAGGGTCACCGGTGCCTGCTTCTTCCCGATGTTCACGGAAGTCGAGATCGTCGTCACTGAATCCTCCTGTCGCTCCGGCACCCTGACGGCCGGCCGCTCACGGCGTCACCTGCGCTGCCGGGCGCCCTTCATGTTACTGGCGGGGATCGGGTGCCATCACCCAATCGCTCGAGGATCGAAAATGGACCTCACCCAGGTAGAATTCATCCCAATGGCCGACCAAGCAGAACCGCCGAGGTCGCCGGAGCGTGATTCCGGCGGACGCTCCGACGAGGTGCGCGAATGCCTGCGCGCCGTCATCGACCCTGAGCTCGGCGACACCATCGTCGATCTCGGCATGGTGCGGGGCGTGGCCATCGAGGGCGCTGACGTAACCGTTGAGGTGGCCCTCACCATCGCCTCGTGTCCCCTACGAAACCAGATCGAGAAGGACGTCGTGAGTCACGTCGAGTCGATCGACTGGGTGGAATCGGTCCGGGTAGAGGTGGCCGCGATGGACGCGGAAGAGCGGGCTGCCGTCATGGCGCGAGCCCGGTGGAAGGCGCGGGAGGACGCGCCGGAGACGGCCGTCCCGGCCGATGCCCGCGTGCTCGCCATCGCCTCTGGAAAAGGGGGCGTTGGCAAGTCGTCGGTGACGGTGAACCTGGCCGTGGCGTTGGCCGCCCGGGGCTTGACCGTGGGCATCCTCGACGCGGACATCTGGGGCTTCTCCGTGCCGCGGCTCCTCGGCATGGAGGGTGACGTCGAGGCGCGACACGGGAAAATGGTGCCGCTGGAGCGACGGGTGGGCGCCGGCACCCTACGCGTGCTGTCCATGGGGTTCCTCGCCGACGAAGAACAGGCGATCATGTGGCGCGGGCTCGTGCTCAACCGCGCCGTCCAGCAGTTCCTGCAGGACGCGCACTGGGGCGACTTGGACTACCTCCTCATCGACCTGCCACCGGGCACCGGAGACATCCAGATGGGGCTGGCCCGCTTGTTGCCGCGTACGGAACTGCTCGTGGTGACCACGCCGCCGGTCGCGGCGCAGAAGGTGGCCGCTCGGGCGGCGGACATGGCACGGCGGGGCTACCTGCGGGTGGCCGGTGTCATAGAGAACATGAGCGATTTCACCTGCGAACACGGCACGACGTACGCGCTGTTCGGGTCCGGTGGTGGCGAACGTCTCGCCCACCAGCTCGGGGTGCCACTCGTCGGTTCCATCCCGTTGCATCCGGACATGGCGGCCGGCGGAGATGCCGGTGTGCCCGTTGCGGTGTCCGAGGACGGCGAGCTCGCGGGCGTGTTCGCCGGCATGGCCCGAGACGTCGCCGAAGAGATCGCGCCACTGATCAAGGCCGACGGATGCACCGCCCGGATGCTCGAGCGCGTCGAAGCGGCCGTGGCACAGGGGGAAGCCGAGGCAGGCTGACTGGCCGGTCAGGCGGCCCAGCGGCTCTCGATCGTGTCAAGGCCTCCGTCGGATACTGCGGGGGATGAGGTGGAAACGAGTTTCGCCCGACCCTCCTGGGCGAGCGCGCGCAGATGGGCCCAGAGGGAGAACCGCGCGACCGGGAGTTGTTGCTCGGTGACGTCGCCATAGACCTCCTCGAGGAGATCGTCCACCGTGCCGTCGCCGCGCCGGGTCAGGACCTCCGCCACCCGCTCGTGGCGACCCCGGCGATGGGCGACGAGAGCGTCGATGACGTCCGGGACGTGGTCCATCAAGCGGCCGTGTCCCGGTCCGAGGGTTCGGATCGGAGGCACCTCGTCGCGCACGCGGGCCAGGCTGTCGAGGTACTGGTGCAGGTCGGCGTCGGGAGGCCGGATGACCACGGTGGAACCGTGCATCACGTGGTCCCCGGTGAGGAGCAACGCGTGCTCCTCGACCAGCCAGCAGAGATGGTCGGACGCGTGGCCCGGTGTGTGCAGCGCGCGAAGGGTGAGTGCGGCCGAAGGGCCCGACGACAGCGGCGCGGAGACGGACCAACCTTCGCCGACGCATTCATCGGGCTCGAACCCCTCCGCCGGGGCGAAGCCGACGACGCGGGCGCCGGTCGCAGCGGCGAGAGCGGCGGCGCCGGGTGCGTGGTCGACGTGGGTGTGCGTCACCAGGATCGAGCGAATCGGTCCGAGTGGCGCGGCCGCGGCCACGATCGCTTCGGTGTGGGCGGGATCGGCCGGGCCGGGGTCGACGACGACCGGCTCGGAATCGCCGACCAGGTAGGTGTTGGTGCCCGGACCGGTCATCAGCCCCGGGTTGGGGGCGGTCAGGCGGCGCACACCTGGCGCCACCTCGTCGACCCGGCCGGGCTCGGGAACCGGGCCCACGCCGAAGTCGGGCACCCCAGGGATCACGCGCCGCCGGGCCGTGGGCCCGGAGCGGCGTCGGGTCCCTCCTCGTTGGCCTGCATGGAGACGGCGCGCACGGCGGCGTTGAAGTCGCCGAGCGCGGTGGTCCCGCCCGGGTCCGGCACCGGCGCCCGCTCGTAGGCAGGGTCGCCCGGCAGAACGATGCGCATGCCGTTGCCGTCGGGTACCACCCGCGGCTCGATGGCCGGCACCGAACTCGAGGCCGCGGCCGCCGCGTCGAGCAACTCGGCACTGCTCGCGAAGCGTCCGATGGCCTGGAGGTTCCGGATCGTCGGGAAGATGATCTCGATCTCGCCCGATCTGTGCTGGGCCAACGCGTCGTGGGGCGTGATCCAGACCTCGGCGATGGTCTCACCGGCGTCGTGGGCGGCGACCTGTCCGGGCGGCGCTGCGGCGACGAAGAAGCGCGTGTCGTAGCGGCGCGGCGCGCCACGCGGTGTGATCCAGTGGGCGAAGTAGTGGATGTCGCCGACCGCGAGGCGCAGGCCCTCCTCGCGGCACAGGTCGAGGAAGCGACGGGTTCCGGCGTTCACCGCAGCGCGCTCGGCCACGAAGCGGGCCTCCTCGGCGGGGTCGCCGGCCAGGAGGTCCGGCCCGCCCTCCCGCCGGGCGAGGAGGAGCCCGGCCTCTTCGAACGTCTCGCGCACGACCGCGACCCAGTAAGCCAGGCCACCGCTGGGGAACCCGAGCAGCGCGCTGGCCCCGGCGTCGGTGCGGCCGGCACAGATGGCCTCGGCCTCGGCACCGCCATCGAGCGGGTCGACAGCGCCGCCCGGGAAGACATACGCGCCGCCGACGAAGTCCGAGCGCAAATTGCGCCGGACCATGAGCACCTCGAGTGCCGTTTCGCCGCTGGGTGAGGCTGCGTCGCGCACGAGCATGACGGTCGCGGCCGGACGGATCTCGACTTCGGTGGGCGGGTCCGGTGCAGGCACGCCATGAGGGTACCGGCGGTACGGGGCGGCGCCCCCGGAACGGGGCCACCCCTTGACTAACCTGACCCAACCCATGAGCAGCACCGATTTCGAGCCCGCGCCTGCGTCGGCGCCCGAAGCCGGCGCGGCGTCGTCCTCACCGGTACGCCGGTTGCCACGGCGCTACGTGGCCTTCGGGGTCA
>DATHPK010000237.1:0-5651 GCA_035483935.1 Acidimicrobiales bacterium | reverse complement strand
GTGGCGAGCGCTGTCATGCCCTGCATGCTGGCGACCGCGGCTCGCGCTTCGATGAAGCTCCGCTGTGGACCGGATGTGAATCCTGGCGGCGGCTACGCCGTGGGCTCGGCCGGAACCGCCAGCTGCACCGGCGTGTCGTCGGCCGGGGCCGGATCGGCCGGGCCGACGCCGTTCGGGATGCGCACGGTCACCGCCATGCCCTGCCCCGGCGCCGAGCTGGCGGTCACCGTCCCACCGTGCGCCTCCACGATGGCGGCGACGATCGAAAGCCCGAGGCCGCTGCCACCCCTCGTCCGGGCCCGGGCGGGGTCGGACCGGTAGAAGCGTTCGAAGATGCGGCGCGCCTCGTCGCCCGGCATGCCGGGTCCCGCGTCGCGCACCTCGATCTCGGCCTGGTCGCCGACCTGGTCGACCCGGACCGTCACCGCGGTGCCCTCCGGCGTGTGGGCGCGCACGTTGGCCAGCAGGTTGTCGACGACCTGGCGCAGGCGGTCCTTGTCGCCGGTCACCTCGACCGGGTGCGGCGCCCAGAACCGCACCGGCCACCCGGGACCGACCGCGGTCGCCGTGTGGACGCCCTCGGAGACGAGCGCGACCAGCTCGACCGGCTCGCGCTCCATCGGGACGCCCTCGTCGAGGCGGGCCAGCGTCAGCAGGTCGCTCACCAACCGGTCCATGCGCGCCGTCTCGGTCCGGATCCCCGCCGCGATCCGCGGCAGGTCCTCCGACCGCGTGCCCGCGCCGCGCTCGAACAGCTCGGCGTAAGCGGAGACCGCGGCAATCGGCGTCCGGAGCTCGTGCGAGGCGTCCGCCACGAACTGGCGCAGGTGCTGCTCGTTCTGCTTGAGCCGCGATTCGGAGCGCACCCGCGCGTCGAACGCGTTCTGGATGCGCTCGAGCATGACGTTGAGGGCACGGGCCAGGCGGCCCACCTCGGTCGGCTCGTCGGCACCCGGGACGCGCTGGTCCAGGTTGCCCGCCGCGATCGCGTCGGCGGTGGCCTCGACGTCCGCGAGCGGCCGGAGCCCGAGGCGCACCAGCCACCACCCCCCGAAGAGCGCCAGCACGATGGCGCCGGCCGTCACGGCCAGTTCGGTGAGGAAGAGCGTGTGGAGCGTGCCGGTCTGGTCGGTGAGTGGCTGTGCCTGCACCGCGATGTCGCCTTGGAACGGCCCGCCCACGACCTTGGTGGCCTGCACCCGGAACGCGGGTCCGCCCGAGGCGATCGACCCCGTGGTGAAGTACACGGTCTGCGAGCCGTCCGGCTGCGTGGTGAAACCGGTGATGGTGGTGGGCAATTGCGGCCGGTAGGAGTGGTCCCCCACGTAGGCCGCACACTCGAGCCCGTCCACGACGCCACCGCTCTGCTTGACGATCGCCGTGTAGCCGATGCCGAAGACGTTGGGCGAGTGACCTCCGCCGTTGGAATCGGGACCGCTGTTCCCCGTGGGACCCTGTCCGCTGTCGCCGGTGGCGACGGCTCCGCTGTTTCCGATGGGTCCGCCGTTCGTGACCTGACCGGGCACGCCCCCGGCTCCCGGCACGCCACACCCGGGGAGGCGGATCGTGTCCGTCACCTCGTTGATGAAGACCGTGAGGCCCTTGTGCTGTGCCAGCTCGTGGTCGACCTGGTTGTACAAGGAATTACGCAGCGCCGAGTACGTGGCGAAGTCCGCCACGACGAGCGCCGCGATGGAGATCAGGCCGACCGCGACGAGCAGGCGCAGCCGGAGGGACACTCAGGCCGCTCCGTTGGACGACTCCGGCTCGCGCAGCGTGTAACCGACGAGGCGGATGGTGTGGATCAGGGGCGGGCCGAACTTCTCGAGCTTCTTGCGCAAATAACTGACGTAGGTCTCGACGACGTTGCCGTCGCCGCCGAAGTCGTAGTGCCAGACGTGGTCGAGGATCTGCGCCTTCGACAGCACGTGACGCGGGTTGAGCATGAAATACCGCAGGAGGTTGAACTCGGTGGCGGTCAGGTTGATGGCGTGCCCGTCGCGCCGCACCTCGTGCGCGCCCTCGTCCAGCTCGACATCCGAGAACCGCAGCACCCCGTCGTCCTCGGGCTCGTACCCGGTCCGGCGCAAGATGGCGTGCACACGCGCGATCACCTCGGCCAGCGCGAAGGGCTTGGTCACGTAGTCGTCGCCGCCGACCGTGAGGCCGGCGAGCTTGTCCGAGAGCGTGTCGCGGGCGGTGAGGAAGAGGACGGGCACGCGCACGCCGTCCTGGCGCAGGCGGCGCGTCACCTCGAGCCCGTCGAGGTCCGGCAGCATCACGTCGAGGATCACGAGATCCGGCGGGTCCTCCTGGGCCTGGGCCAGCGCCTTGCGCCCCGTCATCGCCTCGTCGACCGTGAATCCCTCGTAGCGCAGCGAGGTGGCCACCGCGTCGACGATCGAGGGCTCGTCGTCAACCACCAGGACCCGGGGTCCGTTGTCGATCTTCACTTGGACATACCTCCCTGGCGAATCAGGTTCGCATCCCCGACTCGCGCTCCAGTGTGACCCGCCTGTGGGCCTCCTGTGAACGCGCCCCGGGGGCGGCCGGATCAGGCGGGAGGCGGCTCGAGGGCGCGTCGCAGCAGGTCGAGGGCGGTAATGGCCGAGTACTGGCGCACCCGCTCCCGGTCGCCCGGCAACCGGAGCTGGCGGGTCTCGGTCGGCAGACCGGGCAGGGCGAAGCCCACGAAGATGGTCCCGGGAGGCACCCCCTCCTGGTCGTCGGGCCCGGCCACGCCCGTGATCCCGAGGCCCACGTCGGCGCCGACCACCTTGCGGACCCCCTCGGCCATGGCTGCCGCGGCGGCCTCGCTGACCACGGGGCCGACCGGGACGCCGAGCACGTCGAACTTGACCTGGGAGTCGTAGGCGACGACGCCGCCGCGGAACCAGGCGGACGCGCGGGGGACGTTCACCAGCCGGGAGGCGATGAGGCCGCCGGTCAGCGACTCCGCCACCCCGAGCGTGAGACCGCGGTCGACCAGGCGGGACCCGACGGCAACCTCCATCGACTCGTCGTCGACCCCGAACACGATGTCGCCGAGCCGCTCGAGGATGGCGCGACGCACCTCGGCCTCCTCCGTGTCGAGGAGCGCGGTGACGTCACCGAGCGTCCCGGCCCGTGCGGTGATGCGCACCTTGATGCCCTCGATGCCCGACGCCAGAAACGCGAGCGTCACGTTCCCGGCGGCGTCGAGCACGTCGATGCGGTCCTGGAGCGACTCGGCCAGCCCCGATTCGCTGGCGCCCCAGGTGCGCAGCACGCGGCTGGCGATGATGCCGCTCTCCTCGCCGGCGTCCGCCATGCGGGCGCGCAGGTCGGGGAGGATGGCCCGTTCGAACATCTCGACCATCTCGTAGGGGACGCCGGGCACGGCGTAGACGACCTTGTTGCCGACCGGGCAGATCAGCCCGGGCGCCGTACCGGCGGCCTGCGCGATGACCGCCGCGCCCGAGGGGACGTCGCCCTGGCGTGCGTTGTTCTCCGACATCTCCCGCCCGCGCGCCTGGAAGAAGGCGGCGATACGGTCGACGATCTCCTGGTCGCGCACGAGCGGCACGTTCATCACCTCGGCGATCGCGTCGCGGGTGATGTCGTCCTGGGTCGGGCCGAGGCCGCCGCACATGATGACGCCGTCGCTGCGGGCGAGCGCCGTGCGCAGCGCCAGCACGATGCGGTCGTGGTTGTCGCCCACCGCCTGGTGGAAGTGCGACGACACGCCATTGGCGGCCAGGTTCTCGCCGAGCCAGGCGGAGTTGGTGTCCGCGATCTGTCCGAGGAGCAGCTCGGTACCCACCGCCACGATCTCGATCCTCACGGCGAGTGACCTTAGGAGGTGACGGGTCGCTGCATGGCCCGGCGGCCGTCGAGCAGGTACTCGGCGCCGGTGTAGAGCGTGAGCGCGCAGGCGAACCAGATCATCGCGAGCTGGAGGCCGTGTTGGTGGGCCAGCGGGGGGATGATGCAGACACCGACGGCGAGGTCCTGGACGAACGTCTTGAGCTTGGCCGTGTTGCGGGCGGGGATGGACACTCCGCGGCGTCCGACCCAGGAGCGGTAACCCTGCATGCCGGCCTCGCGCGCCGCGATGAGGCCGACGGGGAGCCACGGCAGGTGGCCCTGCGCCGCCAAGGTGATCAGCGCACCGAGGACGACGGCCTTGTCGGCCAGCGGGTCGAGGAACGCGCCCGATCGGGTCGTCCCGTGACGTCGGGCCATGTAGCCGTCGAGCCCGTCGCTGGCGGCGAGCAGGAAACCGACGACCACGTTGACCCACGAGGCGCCCCAGGCGATGAGCATCAGCACGTAGACGGGGGCGGCGAGCAGCCGGGCCACGGTGACGGCGTTGGCAGGAGTGACCAGCGCGCTCGGGCCGAACGTGTAGCCCGGGTGCTCGGGTGCGGCCTCGCTCATGGGGCGGGTGCTCCGGTCGCAGCGAGGGCGTCGACGGGCACGGCACGCAGGTCCGGTCCCTCCGCGCCGATGAGGGCGAGCTCGACGAGGTCACCGACCGCCAGGTCGGCGGGCACGTGCACGATGCCGTCGATCTCGGGCGCCTCGTGCACGGTACGGCCGTGGCCGGGAGCGTCGACGAGGACCTGACGCGTCTGGCCGACGAGCGCATCGCGCTTGGCGGCGGTGATGGTGTCCTGGAGCTCGGCACACTCGCGCAGGCGCTCGAGCGCGAGCTCGGACGGAACCTGGTCCGGCAGGCCGGCGGCGTGCGTGCCGTCCTCCTTCGAGAAGGTGAAGAAACCGGCCCAGTCGAGCTGCGCCTCGGCGAGGAACTCGAGGAGCAGGTCGTGGTCGCGCTCGGTCTCGCCGGGGTAGCCCAGGATGAACGACGAGCGGAAGGTGGCGGCGGGCTCGGCGGCACGGATGTCGGCGATGCGGCGCAAGAAGCGCTCGCCGTCGCCCCAGCGCCGCATGCGCGCCAGGTGGGGACGTGACACGTGCTGGAGGGAGAGGTCGAAGTAGGGCACGTTCGTATCGAGGACGGCGCCGATCAATTCGTCGGTGAGGCCCGACGGGTACAGATAGAGCAGCCTCGTGCGCTCGACGCGCTGGGCGACGGCGCGGGTGAGGGCGGCGATGGGCGAGGGGCGGCTCGGCCCGCCGGTGCGGCCAGCACGGCCGGGGCCGGTGCGGTCGCGTCCGTACGAGGCGAGATCCTGCGCCACGAGCACGACCTCGCGCAGTGGGGGCGCGTCGGTGACAGTGGCGGCTTCGAGCAGACGGTCGACCTCGGCGAGGACGTCGTCGTGGCTGCGCGAGCGCTGCTTGCCGCGGAAGGAGGGAATGGCGCAGAAGCCGCAGATGCGGTCGCATCCCTCGGCCACCTTCACGTAGGCCCACGGGGCGCGGGACGCAGGCCGCGGGAGCTCGAGGAGGTCGAAGCCGCCGGCGGGTGGCGCCGTCGCCGGTGCGGCGCGGGTCGCGCCGAGTGCCACGGGGACCGCGCCCGCCGCGGCCGGCGGCGCGGCGACGAGGTCGTGCCCGAAGCCGGCGACGAGGTCGACCTCGGGCAGCGCGTCTCGCAGCTCGTCGCCGTAGCGCTCGGCCATGCAACCGGTCACGACGAGGCGGGCACCGGGACGACGGCGCTCGGCCAGCATCAAGACGGTGTCGATCGACTCCTGGCGGGC
>DATHPK010000236.1:0-3621 GCA_035483935.1 Acidimicrobiales bacterium | reverse complement strand
GCCAGCCCGATCCAAACGGGGTGGCGCGCTGCGGCGCCCCACGTGCGCAGCCTTCCCACAGGACGGACCTCGGACTTCTGTGCTCACGGCCGCCGGCCGAGCGCCAGCGGAGCAGGGGACGTTACCGCCCCCTTTGTGTTCTGAGGGGGCGGCCCGCGCGGTTATCGGGTGGTGGGGGGCAGCAGGACCAGGCAGCCGTTGTGCCCGCCGAAGCCGAAGGAATTCGACAGCACGGGTGCCGGCTCCCATGGCATCGGCTCACCGTGGACGACGCGGATCGTGATCTCGGGGTCGGGCTCTTCGTAGCCCGCGGTGGGCGGGATCGTGGCGTGGTGGATGGTCAGGACGGCTGCGACCGCCTCGATCGCACCTGCCGCCGCCAGCCCGTGCCCGGTAACTCCCTTGGTCGATGTCACCAGCGGCCCCGGCTCGCCGAACACCTTGATGATCGCGCGGGCCTCCGCCATGTCGTTCAGGGGGGTGGACGTGCCATGCGCGTTGATGTGCCCGACGCTTTCCGGGGTGATCCCAGCGTCGGCCAGCGCGAGCAGCATGCAGTTGACCGCGCCCGACCCGTCCGGTTCCGGTGCGGTGATGTGATGCGCATCGGCGGTGCTGGCCGTACCGGCGATCTCCGCGTAGATGGTCGCGCCCCGGGCCACCGCACGGTCCCAGTCCTCGAGGACGAGCGCCGCCGCACCCTCGGTCATGACGAATCCGTCCCGCCGGGCGTCGAACGGACGCGAGTGGCCCGACGTCGAGAGCGCCGTCATGTTGGCGAACGCGGCCTGCGCCACAGGGTGCATGCCCGCTTCGGATCCTCCCCCTATGGCGACGTCGCACCGTCCTGACGAGACGAGGCGTGCCGCCGCCGAGATCGCATGGGTGCCCGCGGCACAGGCAGTGCAGATCACTTCGGAGGGGCCACGCCAACCGAGTCGCATGGAGATCCCCGCCGCCCCGGCGTTGACCATCATCATTGGGACGAGGCGGGGGGAGACGCGGTCGGCGCCCTTCTCGTCGTAGAGAGTGACCTGCCCGGCCAAGGTGTCGAGTCCACCGACGCCCGTCGCGAACACCACGCCGGCTTTCGCAGGGTCGACCGCGAGCTCGCCGGCAGCCTCGACGGCCATGTCGGCCGAGACCATGGAGTACTGCGCGAAACGGTCGAGTTGTCGCGCTTCCTTGGGCCCGAAGAAGTCGGCCGCGTCATAGCCGCGCACCGCACCGCCCACCACCGTGGGATGGAGCAGGCCGTCCCAGAGAGCGTCGATGCCGACGCCACAGCAGGTGACCGCCCCGAGGCCTGTGACGGCAACCCGCCGTCCTCGGATGGGCCCGTCGGCGCCGATGCCGATCTGCATCAGAGTTTCGACGAGATCAGGTCGAAGGCCTGGCCGACCGTGGTGATGTCCTCGAGCTCCGTCTCTTCGACCGTGATGTCGAACGACTCTTCGAGGGCCATCACCAGCTCCACCAGGTCGAGGCTATCGGCGTCGAGATCGTCAGCGAACTTCGCTTCCTTGGTGATCTTGTCGGCCGGCACCTGCAGTACTTCCACGGCGCACTCGCGAAACTTCTCGAACGCTGCGTCGCTGTCCACAATTTGCTCCTTTTTGTATGGGTTCCCTGAACGAACGCTACAGCCCCATGCCGAGGCCACCGTCGACCGGAACGACGGCACCGGTCACGTAGGCAGCAGCATCTGAGGCGAGAAATCCGACGACGTTGGCAACATCCTGGACACTCCCCGCCCGCCCGAGGGGAACCTGAGCCGTCATCAGTTCCACTCTCTCGGCACCCAGGGACGCCGTCATGTCCGTGTCGATGAGCCCCGGCGCCACCACATTGACCGTGATCTGGCGGCTGCCCACCTCCCGGGCGATGGCCCGGGCCATGCCGACGAGGCCCGCCTTCGATGCCGCGTAATTCGCTTGGCCGGGCAGTCCGATGAAGGCGCCGACGGAGGAGACGAAGATGATCCGTCCCGCGTGCAGGCGCAGCATCTTCGCCACAGCCCGTTTCGCGACGCGGAAAGAGCCGGTCAGGTTCGCGTCGATCACATCGTGAAAGGCTTGATCGCTCATCCGTAGCATGAGCGAATCCATGGTGATGCCGGCGTTGGCGACCAGCACCTCGACGGGCCCCCACTGCGTCTCGATTGCCACAAACGCGGCCTCGACCTCTTCGCCGTTGCGGACGTCGCAACGGACAGCGAAGAACCGGTCTGCATCGGACCCGTCGGGCGGTCCCGGCGCGGTATCCGACCGATACGTGGTCACGACCTGGTGGCCGTTGGCGAGGAACCATTCGACGCAGGCCGCGCCGATGCCGCGCGTCCCGCCTGTCACGAGAACGACCGCCATCAGATCGCTTCGGGCACCCGGAGCCAGACCAACGGCTGGCCCTCCTGCACGCGCTCGCCTTCTGCGGCGAGCCAGCCGATGATCTGTCCTGCGAAGGGCGTGCGGACTTCGGACACACCCACGCGTCCGACGAGGTCGCCCACCTCGACCGCCGACGACGGATCGGCCGGGTTCCCGGCCGTGCCGGGCAGCAGACCGGTGCCGGGTGCCTGGAGCGAATGCTCGGGAGCGAAGATGCCACTGGAGGGGCTCACGACCACGCGGTCGGACATGTAGAGGTGCTCACCCTGGTGGAGCGCCGGCTCGGCGCGCCACGTACCGGCCGCACTGATCTGGTCCATCAGCGTGTCGAGGTCTTCCGGCTTCGACACCGCCAGGGACTGGATCTCCGGCAGGCTCCGTTTGGCCAGCCCACTGAGGACGCCCCCGGGGCCGAGCTCGACGAGCGACGTGAGCCCCAGGCCGGCGAACGTCTCGAGCGTCTGGCGCCAGCGCACGGGGGAGCAGAGCTGTGCGGAGAGGAGGCCGGGCCATTCGGCCGGGTCGTCGTGCACGTGCGCGTCGACGTTGGCAACCACGCGTACCTCGGGCGTCAGGAAGGTCACTTCGGCCAGGGCCTTGCGCAGGTCGGCCCGCGCCCCCTGCATCAGGGGCGTGTGGAACGCGCCCGACACCTGGATCGGCATCACCCGCTTGGCCCCGAGACCCTTGGCCAGCTCACCGGCGCGCGCAACCGCTTCGACCGTCCCGGCGATGACGATCTGTCCCGGCGCGTTGTAGTTGGCGACCCACACGTCGCCTTCGGCGCGCATGCAGGCGGCCTCGGCGTCGTCGTCGGCGATGCCGAGCAGGGCCGCCATCGTGCCCGGGGCCTCCTCGCCGGCCCGGGCCATGGCGTCGCCCCGCGCCACCACGAGACGGATGCCGTCCTCGAAGCCCAGGGCGCCGCTCGCAACCAGCGCGGTGTACTCGCCGAGGCTGTGCCCTGCGCACGCCGCCGGGGTGAGGCCGGTGCGCTCAACCGCGTCGAGCACGACGAGACTGAGCGCCGTCGTCGCCAGCTGCGCGTTCTCGGTCTGAGTGAGTTCCTCGATCGGGGAGGTGAGCAGCAGCCGGGACAGGTCACGATCGGCCGCCACCGAGGCTTCCTCGACCACCTCCCAGGACGGGTGATCGACCCACGGTTCTCCCATGCCGGCGCGCTGTGAACCTTGTCCGGGGAAGGTGAAAACCAACACGAATGCGACGGCTCCCA
>DATHPK010000235.1:0-8416 GCA_035483935.1 Acidimicrobiales bacterium | reverse complement strand
GCCGCCCTGCGCAAGGTCAACCTCAATCCGCTCGAGCAGCCCGTCGCCGAGATCGAGCTCTGAGCCGCAACCGGTTGGCGATGCAGGGTGCCATGACACGAGCCGACGTGGCCGAGGGCGTCCGCACCGCGATCGCGGTGTACACGCAGGCGCTCGACGACGGCAGGACCGACGACGTGGTCGCCACCTTCTGTCCCGACGGGTCCTGCGAGATGCCGGGGCTCGGGGTCTTCGTCGGTTCTGCCGCGTTGCGGGAGGCGTATGCGGGGTGGGAGCCGACACGACCCCAGCGCCACCTCGTCCTCAACACTGTCATCACGTCGTGGGAGGGGGACGAGGCGCACGCCACGAGCGACTTCGTGTTCGTCCTCAAGGGCGAGTCCCGGTGGGCGGTGGAGCTCGTCGGCCGCTACCACGACGTCCTCCACCGTGACGGCGCAGTCTGGCGCTTCCACAGCAGGGTCGCCGAGTTCATCGGCTAGCCGGTAGAACGTCACCGAGATCCATCGGATAGAACGGGGAAGTCATGAAGTTCGGCCTCGACATCGCGCAGCAACGCATGCCCTGGGACGAGCTGATGCGGCGCGTCAAGCTGGCGGAGGACCTCGGTTTCGAAGGGATGTGGGGGTTCGACCACTTCCAGCCGATGTACGGCGAGGGCCCCGGAGAGACCTTCGAAGGGATGACGACCCTCGCTGCCTTATCGGGGGTGACCTCGCGCATCCGGCTCGGCCTGCTCGTGACGGGCGTCACGTACCGGCACCCCTCGCTGCTGGCGGCCCAGGCGGTCACGATCGACCATGCGTCGCACGGGCGCCTGGACCTCTCACTCGGCGCCGCCTGGTTCGACAAGGAGCACCGGGAGCTCGGGATCCCATTCCCCTCGACGGGCGAGCGGTTCGACCTGCTCGAGGACGCGTTGGAGATCGTGACGCGGCTGTTCACCGGCGAGGTCGTCTCCTACGAGGGCAAGCGCGTGTCGCTGCACGATGCGTCCCTGCGACCGGTGCCCGTGCAACAGCCCCACCCCCCGATCTGGGTCGGCGGTACCGGCCCGACGCGCACGCTGCCGCTGGCGGCTCGGTTCGCCGACGTGTGGCACGCGTTCGGGACGCCCAACTCGCTGCGCGAGGCGAGCGCCCGCGTCGACATGCTGGCGGCGGAGGCAGGGCGGGACCCCGCGTCGATCATGCGTGCGGGGTCGCTCTCGTTGGACGACCTCGACACGGCGAAGCGGCACGCGGAGAAGTGGCGCGATGTGGGGTTCGGCTATCTCGTCTGTGGTTGGCCCGGCGCGGGCGAGTCCCAGGTCGAGGCCTTCGTGCGCGACGTCATGCCCGAGTTCGCCGGCTGAGGTCGGGTTCGTTGCATCGGGGCCGGAGCCGATGAGTACGAGCCGGGTGCCGCCGCTTCCCCCGCAGCGCTGGCCCGAAGGTATGGCCGAGGCGCTGGCGGCGGCCTACCGTCCCGAGAACCCGCGCCACCCGGTGCCGCCGCGTGACCCGGCGAGCCCCTCGGGCCTCAACGCCATGGGCGTGCTCGCCCACCATCCCGAGCTGACCGCGGCCTACAACCAGCTCATTCGGCACGCGCTCTACTTCACGACCTTGAGCCCGCGTCAGCGCGAGCTCCTGGTGCTGCGCGTCGCCCACCTCCGCGACGCCGCCTACGAGTGGGCCCAGCACGTCTACCAGGCGGGCGTCGCCGGTCTGTCGCCCGAGGAGGTCGCCCGCGTCCGCGTCGGCCCCGGGGCGCCGGAGTGGTCGGAGTTGGATCGCGCCCTGCTCGCGGCGGCCGACGAGCTCATGGCCGAGGCGCGCATCGGGGAACAGACCTACGAGGCGTTGTCGGGGGAACTCGACACGCAACAACTGATGGACGTGGTCTTCACCGTGGGTGCCTACGAGCTCTTTGCCATGGCGATGCGCACCTTCGACGTCGAGCTGGACGACGACTTGCAGCCGTACGCCTGAGTGGCAGCTTCGGACCTGGTCGGATGCATTGGCGGCGGTCCATGCGGCGCCGGTTTTCGGTGGCAGCCAATCCGGGTTCGTAGTATGCAGTTGCGTCGGAAGCGACCAGGGAGGAAGCACGCATGGGACTCTCCATCAACGACACAGCCCCGGATTTCGAAGCGAACACGACCCAGGGCCCCATCAAGTTCCACGACTGGATCGGGGACTCGTGGGCGGTGCTCTTCTCACACCCCAAGGACTTCACCCCCATCTGCACGACCGAGCTGGGCTACATGGCCAAGATCGAGCCCGAGTTCGCCAAGCGCGGCGTGAAGATCATCGGGCTCTCGGTCGATGCGACCGGGGACCACGAGAAGTGGGCCGACGACATCGAGGAGACCCAGGGCACGCGTCCCAACTACCCGATCATCGGCGACGACGACTTCAAGGTCGCCAAACTCTACGGGATGCTCCCCGCGTCGGTGGAGGGCGAGGCCAAGTCCCGCACGCCGGCCGACAACGCGACGGTACGCAACGTCTTCGTCATCGGCCCCGACAAGAAGGTCAAGTTGATCCTCGTCTACCCCATGACGACGGGGCGCAACTTCGACGAGGTGCTCCGGGTCGTCGACTCGCTCCAGCTCACCGCCAAGCACAAGGTGGCCACCCCGGTGAACTGGAAGCAGGGCGAGGACGTGATCATCGCCGGCTCCGTCAACAACGACGACGCCAAGAAGATCTTCGGCACCTGGAAGGAGCCGAAGCCCTACATCCGGATCGTGCCCCAGCCCAGCTGACCTGGGTCTTGCGCCCTCTGCGTCCCCGGCTCGGGGTCAGAGGTCCCAGGCGGAGGCGCGCCCGTGCGATTCGAACTCTGTCTGCAGCGCTGACCCGTCGGCCTCGGTGAACGGGCGGAACGCGGGCGCGCCCCGGTCGCGCCGGTACAGCGGATCGCCGCCGACCCGGTCGTGCCGGAATTTCTCGTGCACGAGCGACCGGGTCAGGATCTTGTTGGTGGGTGTGGTCGGCAACGCCTCGCTGAGGCGGACATACGTGGGCCGCCACTTGGGTCCCAGGTCGGGCTGGGCGTCGAGCCAGCCCGCGAACGCAGCCCCGTCGAAGGCGGCGCCGTCCCTCAAGACGAGTGCGGCCATGACCTGGTCACCCGAGTCGGGCGCGGGGACGCCGTAGACCGAGGCCAGGAGAACGTCGGGATGGCGACCGACGATGGCATCGATCGGCGCCGCCGTGAAGTTCTCGCCGTCGACGCGCAGCCAGTCGGCCGTCCGTCCGGCGAAGTAGACCCAGCCGTCTTCGTCGACGTAGCCGAGGTCCCCGCTCCAGTACCAGCCGTTGCGCGTCGTCTGCGCCATCGCCTGGTCGTTGCGGTAGTAGCCCTCGAAGGGGCCGACCCCGAGTGTGTTGACCAGCTCGCCGACACAGTCGGCAGCGTTGAGGAGGCGCCCGTCGGGGTCGAACCGCGCCGGTGGCGCCTCGTTGCCGGACTCGTCCACGACCATGATCCCCTGGCGCAGTCTGCCGATGGAGCCGGCAGGACGGTTGCCGGTGCGGTCGAGCGCGATGGCGCCTTCCGTCGAACCGAAGACGTCGATGATCCGCATGCCGAACCGTGCCGCCGCCTCCTCCACCACCTGGGGGGACCCTTCGTTCCCGAAGGCGACGCGCAGGGACGTGTCGGCGTCGTCCGGGGCTGGCGGCGTCGCCAGCAGGTACGTGAGCAGCTTGCCGGTGTAGTTGAACCACGTCACGCCGTACCGGCGCACGTCGGGCAGGAAGCCCGACGCGCTGAAGCGACGCGCCAGGGAGAGCGAGGCGCCGGCGACCAGCGCGGGCGCCAGGCCGGCCATCAACGAGTTCGTGTGGAACAGCGGCATCGCGGCGTAGCCGACGTCCTCCGGCGTCAGCTCGAGCATCATGGCCATGCGGTTGCCCGTGGTCAGGAGCCGCCGCTGGGTGCAGCGGACGGCCTTGGGGGCGTCGGAGGTGCCGGACGTGAACAGCAGGACCCAGAGCGCGTCGACGTCCGTGACGGCTGCCGTGGGGGTTGCCTGCGTCGGGGCCGGACCCAGTGTGTCCAGGGCGCGCTCGAGCGAGGAGCCCCCGGGCGCCGGGTCGTCGTCGTTGGCGAACCGGCTCGACACGAGCACGCCACCC
Organism: Acidimicrobiales bacterium; assembly: GCA_035483935.1. GTDB lineage: Bacteria > Actinomycetota > Acidimicrobiia > Acidimicrobiales > RAAP-2 > Bog-473. The sequence continues at coordinate 4,286 of DATHPK010000235.1, read as the reverse complement.
GGCAGGTCCACGACGCCCGCCAACGCCGCCTGGAGTTGTGCTTCGTGGCGCGGCTCGGTGAGGACGACCTGCAGGTCGGTGTGCACGATGTCGCGAGCGAGGTGCTCGCCGTGGCGCGTGGAGTTGAGCCCCGCCACGACCGACCCACTCAGGGCGGCCCCGCAGAGCGCGAAGACGTAGTCGGGCGTGTTGTCGAGGAGGACACCGACGTGCGGAGGCCGGTCCGGATGGAGCCGGCTACGGAACAAGGCCGCGAAGCGCTCCGACTCTGCGACCAATTCCTGGTGGGTCCAGACCCGTTCGCCGAAGCGAAGGGCCGGCAGGCCGCCGTGCTCGGCGACGTTGCGCCGGAGGAGGCTGGCGACGTCGTCCGCGGGCAGGGGCACCTCGGCCAACGGTGGAGCCAGAGGCGCAGGCGATTCGGCGGCCGTCACCTTCCCATCCTTGCGCGTCCGTACGCGCCCGTCCTGCCCGGTGCCGGCGGGTGCGCCGTAGCATGGCGATGCATGGATCTCGAAGGCGTCTTGATCGGCGAGGACGACGTGGTCCCCCGCGCCAGGTACACGAGCCCCGAGTTCGCCGCGCTGGAATTCGAACGGCTGTGGTCGCGCGTGTGGCAGGTGGCGTGCCGACAGGAAGAGATCGCGGACGTCGGCGACTTCTGCGAGTACCTGATCGGCGACCAGTCCATACTGGTCGTCCGGTCGAGTCCCGAAGTGATTCGCGCCTTCCACAACACGTGCCTGCACCGGGGCACGCGCCTTGCCGACGGGTCGGGCCGCTTCCCCGAGGGCTGCATCCGCTGTCGCTACCACGCGTGGCGCTACGACCTCGACGGGAACCTCGTCGAGGTGGTCGACCGCGAGGAGTTCGACGAGATCCCGGAGGGCGTCTGCCTCAATGCGGTGCGCGTGGACTTGTGGGGCGGATTCGTCTGGATCTGCCTGGACGCGGACGCCCCACCGCTGCTCGAGTACCTCGATCCCCTGCCGAGATTGTTGGCCCCCTACCACCTGGACCGGCTCCATCTGCGGACGTACCTGTCGACGGTGCTGCCCGCGAACTGGAAGGTCGCCGTGGACGCCTTCAACGAGGGCTACCACGTGCAGGGGACGCATCCGCAGCTGTTGCCGTGGACCGACGACGTCAGCCTGGAGTACGAGGCGCTCGGCATCCACGCCCACTACGGGCGATTGCCGAACGCGCGGCGCCAGCTCCGGCCGAGCCCGCGCCTGGGTCTCACCGAAGGGGAGTACGACGAGGGCGAGATCCTCGAAGCCTTCATCGCCGGCCTCGGAGGACTCTTCTACAAGGACGAGGGCGCGCTGGTGGAGGAGATCCGGGCGTCGGGCGCCGACGGAGCCGCGATGCTGAGCCGTTACCAGCAGGGCCGGCGCACCCTCCTCGAGGCCAGGGGGGTCGCGGTGGAGGAGTTCGCCGACGACCAGCTGACCAGCGCGGACGACGTGTTCTTCTTCCCCAACATGGTCGGACCGATCTACCCGGGGATCGCGATCGTGTTCCGTGTGCGGCCGAACGGGCTCGACCCGGACAGCTGCATCAAGGACACGTGGTTCCTGCACTGGCCCCAAGAAGGTGAGCCGCCCAAGCGGGCAAAACGGCGGTTCTTCCCGGACTGGCAGGAGCGCGACTGGGGCGAGATCACCAACCAGGACTACGCCAACATGGAGCACGTGCAGATTGGAATGAAGTCCCGGGGTGGTGGTGGCATCCGCCTGAACCGGCGACAGGAATCGAACATCCTGCACATGCACCGGGTCATCGACCGCTACCTCACATCGGAGTGAGCGCTGCTGGCGGTCGGCCGACCGACCGTTGCCGTCACAGGTTGCGGTAGAGCCCCCCGTCGACCGCGAGCTGCGCCCCGTTGATGTAGCCGGCGGCGTCGCTGGCCAAGAAGACGCAGGCGGCGGCCACGTCCTCGGGGCGTCCGAGTCGCTGCATCGGGTTGGACTCGGCGACGCGAGCCTTCGTCTCGGCGGGCCAGCCCGAGTTCATGTCGGTCTCGGTCGCACTCGGCAGGACGAGGTTCACGCGCACCTTCGGCGCCCACGCGCCCGCCAGCCCTATGGTCAGCGCGTTCAGTGCGGCCTTGGCCATGCCGTAAGGGAGGTCGACGGTGTTCGGGCGCCGGGAGCCGATGGACGAGATATTCACGATCGACCCGCCGTCGCCCCGGGCCATCCGTTCCCCGATCAGCACGCTCAGGCGGAAAGGCCCCCGCGCGTTCGTCGCATGCACCTTGTCGTAGAGCTCCTCGCTGACCGAGGCGAGACCGTCGTACGCGGGCGACATGCCGGCGTTGTTCACGAGGACGTCACAACGGCCGTATTCGGCGTAGACGGTCTCGACCAACCGGTCGCACTCCTCCCACTTGCCCACGTGGCACGCGACAGGGAGCGCGCGGCGGCCCGTCGCCGCCGCGATCTCGCGCGCCGCCGTCTCGCAGTTCTCGAGCTTGCGGCTGGCGACGACAACGTCGGCGCCTGCGCCGGCCAGAGCCTCCACCACGGCACGGCCGATCCCCCGGCTGCCCCCGGTCACCAACGCGACCTTGCCGCTCAGGTCCAGGAGCTCGTCAGTCCTCTTCATCGGGTCTCATCGCTCTCATCGGTCCGGTGTCCGTTCCACTCCGTGGGCACGGCGCGACCCTGCCTCCGCCCCGGGCGCCCGTCAACCTCCGCCGCGCACGACACTCCAGCGGCATTGTTTCCGCGCCGTCCCTCAGGACTAATCTGCCGGGACGCCAACTTCGAGGTCAGATGCAAATTTCGACCCCCGCCCCCTGACTGCCCGTGCCCACCACTGAGTCCGATCCGGACGTCCCGAGTTTCGACAAGGAGACGGTCCGCGCCAAGTACCTGGCCGAACGCGACCGGCGGCTGGTCGAGGGCAGGGCGAAGATCCGCGACCTGGAGCACGACCCCGAGTTCTCCGACTATCGCGACGACCCCTTCACGCCGAGGATCGAAAGGGAGCGCGTCGACGACGAGGTCGACGTCCTGATCGTCGGTGGTGGCATCGCCGGGGTGCTCGCAGGCGCCAACCTCCGCAAGGCGGGCATCGAGCGGATCCGCATCGTCGATCAGGCCGGGGGCGTCGGGGGCACCTGGTACTGGAACCGGTACCCCGGGGTCATGTGTGACGTCGAGTCGTACATGTACATCCCCATGCTCGAGGAATTCGACTACATCCCGACCCGGCGCTACGCCTGGGGCGAGGAGATCCTCGGCCACCTCCAGAAGATCGCGGCACGCTACCGGCTCGAGGACGACGCGCTGTTCCACACCGGCGTGACGCGCGCCGAATGGCTGGAGGAGGAGGGGCGCTGGCTCGTCACGACCGACCGCGGCGACCGGGTCCGGTGCCGCTGGTACGTGCTGGCGGTCGGGATCCTCAACCTCCTCAAGCTCCCGGCCATCCCCGGCATGGAGGACTTCGCAGGCCGCTCGTTCCACACCGCCCGCTGGGACTACGAGTACACGGGCGGCGCCGCGCACGAGCCGCTCAGCAAGCTTGCGGACAAGACGGTCGCGGTCCTCGGCACGGGTGCGAGCGGCATCCAGTGCGTGCCGCCGCTCGTCGAGTCGGCCGAACATGTCTACGTCTTCCAACGAACCCCCTCCGCAATCGGCGTGCGGGGCAACCGGCCCACCGACGCCCGTTTCGGCGACCAGCTCGGACCCGGATGGCAGCAGGCGCGCATGGACAACTTCCAGGCGATCATGCTCGGCCTCCCCGTCGACGACGACCTGGTCGACGACGGGTGGACGCACCACTTCGCCGCCGTCAACCATCCCAAGGTCGTCGAGGGGATGACGGGCGCCGACATCGCGCGCCAAGGCGAGGAGCTCGACTTCAAGGTCATGGAGGAGCACCGGCGCCGGGTCGAGGAGCTCGTGTCCGACCCCGTCAAGGCGGACATCCTCAAGCCCTACTACCGCTACATCTGCAAGCGGCCCTGCTTCCACGACGAGTACCTGTCCGCGTTCAACGCGCCGAACATCACCCTGATCGACTGCCCCGCCGGCATCGAGCGGATCACCGAGAAGGGGCCGGTGGTGGACGGCGAGCAGTACGAGGTCGACTGCATCGTCTACGGCACGGGGTTCGAGCCCGAACAGACGCCGCTGTACCGCCGCGCCGGCCACGAGATCGTCGGGCGCGGCGGCCTGACCCTGGCCGACAAATGGGCCGACGGCCCACACAGCCTCTTCGGCATGATGAGCCGGGGCTTCCCCAACATGTTCATCATGCCCGGGCCC
>DATHPK010000234.1:0-2093 GCA_035483935.1 Acidimicrobiales bacterium | reverse complement strand
TGCGCCGCCCGCGCATGCAGAAGAACCTGCGGCTGCGGGCCCGGGTCAACGCGGCGCTGCGGACCGCCATGGGCCGGCAGGGGTTCGTGGAGATCGAGACGCCGCTGCTGTGGGCGCCGACGCCCGAAGGATCGAGGGAGTTCTCCGTGCCGAGCCGCCTGCACCACGGCTCGTTCTATGCGCTGCCCCAGAGCCCACAGTTGGCCAAGCAGCTGCTGATGGTGGGCGGGTTCGACCGCTATTACCAGATCGCCCGTTGCCTGCGCGACGAGGATCTCCGGGCGGACCGCCAGTTCGAGTTCATGCAGCTCGACATGGAGTGCTCCTTCGCCAGCCAGGAAGACGTCATGGGCTTCGTGTCCGAGGCCGTACTCGATGCGGCGGAAGCGGCCACCGGCGAGCCACCCCCGCCGATCGAGCGCATGACGTGGGCCGAGGCGCTCGACCGCTACGGCACCGACAAGCCGGACCTGCGTTTCGGCATGGAGCTGATCGACCTGTCGCCCGTGTTCGAGGCGACGGAGGTCAAGGCCTTCTCCTCGCCGACGGTCAAGGCGCTCCGGGTGGAGGGCGGCGCCGACTTCCCTCGGTCGCGCATCGACGCCCTGACGGACCAGGCGAAGAAGGCCGGTGCGGCGGGCCTCGCCTGGTTCCGGGTCACCGACGGCCCGGCACCCCTGGACGGTCCGCTGGCGCGCCACCTCTCCGACGAGGAAACGGTCGGCGTGCTCGCCGCGACGAAGGCGGAACCGGGAGACCTCGTCCTCGCGGTATCCGACCAATATGCGACCGCGTGCCTCGTGCTCGGCACCCTGCGCACGACGATCGGGGCGCCGCCGGTGAGCGAGGGACCGCACCGCTACGTGTGGGTCGTCGACTTCCCCATGTTCGAGGAGTCCGCCGACGGCACGCCGACGCCTGCGCACCACCCCTTCACGATGCCGTACGCCGAGGATCTGCCGCTCCTGGAGACCGATCCCTTGCGGGTGCGCTCGCAGGCCTACGACCTGGTCCTGAACGGGTGGGAGTTGGGCTCGGGGAGCGTCCGTATCCACCGGCGAGGCATCCAGGAGCGGGTGTTCGCCGCGCTCGGGATCAGCGCGGAGGAGGCCGAGCGCCGGTTCGGCTTCCTGCTCGGCGCGTTCCGCTACGGCGCGCCGCCGCACGCCGGTTTCGCGTTCGGCGTGGACCGCCTCGCGGCGATCCTGGCGGGGGAGGAGAACATCCGTGAGGTCATCGCATACCCCAAGACGCAGTCGGGTGCGGACCCGCTCACGGGCGCACCGACGCCGCTGCCGGCGGCGTCGCTGGCCGAGCTCGGCATCCGGGTCGTGGTGCCGCCCGCGGACGTGACCACCGGCGCTCCGGCCCAGGCGCGCCGCGCACCGCGTGACGATGACGAGGCGAACCCGTCCCCGAGTTGAGCAAGTGCCGACGACCGTGACGGTGCCGGCCACCGCGCCATGAGCCTCTTCGCCGACGCCGCCGACCGCCGCCTGCGCCGTCAGGCGCCGCTAGCCGCCCGCCTGCGCCCGCGCGCGCTCGATGAGGTCGTGGGCCAAGAGCACCTCGTCGGCCCCGGCGCCCCCCTGCGCGTCCTCGCCGAATCGGACCGGGTCGGTTCCGCGATCCTCTGGGGCCCCGCCGGCACCGGCAAGACGACACTCGCCCGCCTCCTCGCCGACGCCAGCGCCAAGCACTTCACCACCCTCTCGGCGACCGGCGCCGGCGTGAAGGACGTGCGCGAGGCGCTGGCCGACGCCGAGCGTCGTCTGGGCGAGCACGGCCAGGGGACGATCCTCTTCATCGACGAGGTGCACCGCTTCTCCAAGTCCCAGCAGGACGTGCTGCTCCCCGCCGTCGAGGACGGCCTTGTCGTGTTCATCGGCGCCACCACCGAGAACCCCTTCTTCGAGGTCAATCTGCCCCTGTTGAGCCGGGCCTCACTGTGGCGGCTGCATCCCTTGTCGCCGGACAACATGCGCACGCTCGTGCGGCGGGGACTGGACCTCGAGGGTGCGGACGCCACCGACGAGGCCATCGACGCCGTCGTCGCCGCGACCGAGGGTGATGCGCGCGCCGCTCTGACGACG
>DATHPK010000233.1:0-33462 GCA_035483935.1 Acidimicrobiales bacterium | reverse complement strand
TCGCCGACGGACCATTCGCTGTCGGCGTAGAGGACCATGGATGTTCCCGCATTCGCCGCAATGTCGGGAACCTCTCGGCACTCGGTTCCGCAACTCTGAGCGCTTGACCACTGCAGGATGTTCGGCTGGTAGGCGGGTCGTCCCTCGTAGCGCGACATCCCACCACCGCCGCCGCCGCCGATCGACTGCGCACACGAGATGCTCTCGTTGCTTCCGCACCAGTTCCAGGCCGTCTGCTCGGCCGGGGAATTGTTGTACATCTGCGTCCCGCCGACCGAGGTCACCCAGGGGTCCGACGCCGGATACGTCACCTCCTCGGAAGTCGATCCGTCGTAGGAGAAGCACCCCTCAGACCCGAAGTCGCCAGTCGCGGCGAAGATCGACTGGCCTTGTGACGACGCCTGCTCGAACAGAGTTGTGTAAGCCCCCATCTCACCGGCACTCTGTGCGTTGGGCTCACAGTACGCCCAACTCGTCGAGACGACCTGCGCCGCATCAGCGGTCACGATGGTGTTCCAGATGTCGTACGCGCCCTGTGCGGTGTCCGGCCCCTGATATGAGATCACGCTCGCCCCAGGGGCTTGCGTCATGGCTTGCTCGGCGTCGAGGTCGGCCTCACCGGGACCGCCGCCGGCGCTGGTGGCCCCACCATCGACATTGCTGATGGCGAAGGAGTTCGTCAGATTGAAACAGGACTCATACGTGCCGATGTCGGTGGCGGATGCCTGGTCTTGCTCGAAGAGGCCGATGGTTTCGTGCGATCCGTTGAGTCCCGCGGCGAGCAACGAGCCGATGCCATAGTCCGCTCCGACCTGATCCAAGGTGTAGGAACCCGACCCCGCTGCGGACACTGCTGCCGCGCAAGGGGAGAGTCCGTCGGCATGGGGTCCGACGCTGTGAGACGCGGCGCCTTCAGAAGCGGGTGGGTCGACCGTGTACTGGGGGACGGCCTGATCGGTCGTATTCAATCCCAAGATCGACGAGATTTGGCCAGTGGCGAGTTCGGCGGGCACGAGGGGCGACGAGGTGGCCGCGTAGCCGGACTTCCCGCCGGGAAGGGAGTAGCGCTCGAATCCGGTCCCGAACGTGCCGGCGATCGTTGATTCCGGCGCGTTGACGGTTACCTGGAAGCCCGAAACCGAAGGAGAGAGCCCATCCCCCCGCAACCAGGAGGTGACCTTCGCGACGTCGCCCGGGCTCGGGGCGAACTCGGCGCGGAATTGCCCGGAAGCGAGCCAGTGGTGGTAGTCAGGCGAAACTGGGTCGTATTGATCAGCGAGGAGGGTGTGGAGCGCCGTTTGGTTCTCGGGTGGGAGCACCACGCTCACGGTCAGTGTCTGCGCCGCCGGTACGTTGCCCAGAGGTACCGCGCCTTGTTCTACCGGCCCCGGGCTCAGGGCATCGGGGCGGACAAGCGCCGCCCCCGTGGGTGCTTCGGGCAAGGGGACAGCGGTCAACGTTCCGATGAACAGTCCGGCACCCAGGATCCAGGTCAGGCCGAACGCGTTCCGCCGCGCGTTCGAACGACTCGCCAACCGCCTCACCGTCCCGAGCGTAACTGGAGGGGGAGCAGCGGAAGCAGCACCGTCCGAATGCAAGGCGTCGCGACGGTTGCGGCGACCCGCGTGCCGCCGCCATCGTCTTAGGAGGCCGTGCCCCACGCTCGCGCCGGAGCCCGTTGACCTGGGTGGGACGCCCTGACGCCACGTCGCAAGATACGCCGCCCTCCAAGATGGTCCGCGTGCGCCTGTTCGCCGCTTGAAGTGGTCCTCGATCTTCGCCAGGAAGGCAACGCCGGCACGAACTGAGCCGAACCGGCCCCGTCGGCAACCGGCCCTTAACATCTGGCGCGATGGCCGAAACGATCTACGAACTCGTCGCTGACCGGTTCGGTGACGGCCGTGTGGGACTCGTGTTCGAGGACAGGACGTGGACGTGGGGCGACGTCGTCGACGAGGCGCTCGCACGAGCCGCGCTCCTTCGACAATCCGGTCTGGACGGCAAGCACATCGGCGTGCTGCTCGACAACCTCCCCGAGTACTTCTTCCTCCTCTGTGCCGCGGCGCTCACGGGTTCGGTCGTCGTCGGCGCCAATGACACCCGCCGCGGCGAGGCGCTCGCCGGCGACCTGCGCCACACCGACTGCGCCGTCATCCTCACGGACCGCTCGAAGGCGGACCTTCTGGCGGGCGTGGATCCTGGGGCGCCAGTCCGGCTCGTCGACGACACCCGCTGGACGGACGCCGTGGGCGAGCACCGGGGCGCCCCGGCTCCTGCCGCGGGGCCTCCGCGCGACGCGCTCTTCCTCCTCGTGTTCACCTCGGGCTCGACGGGCGCCCCGAAGGCCGTCCGGGTGTCCCAGGAGCGGGCCGTGCGGATGATGGCCGGGGCGGCCTCGGTGTACACGGACGCTGACGTCCTGTACTGCTCGATGCCGATGTTCCACCTCAACGCACTCATGGGGAGTCTCTTCCCGGGCCTGAGCGCCGGGTCGCGGGTTGTACTCAAGCGTAGGTTCTCGGCAACGAGCTTTCTGAGCGACGTCAGGGAGCACGGCTGCACGTCCTTCAACTACGTGGGCCGCGCCCTGTCCTACATCCTGGCGCAGCCTCCCACCGCCGAGGACGCCGACAACGCCCTCGTGTTCTGCGTCGGTGCGGAAGCCTCGGTCCAGGACCGCAAGGCATTCCGCCGGCGATTCGGCTGCTACGTGGTCGAGGGCTACACCTCGAGTGAAGGTGGGGTGTCCATCAACCCGTTCCCCGGCATGCCCGAAGACGCATTGGGTCGGCCGCCCGATGGCATGGACGTCGCTATCGTCGATCCCGAGTCCGGCGCCGAGCGCGCCCGAGCGGTCTTCGGAGCGTCGCGAGCGCTCCTCAATCCCACGGACGCCATCGGTGAGATCGTGCGTCGCGATGCCGAGGCCTCGTTCGAGGGCTACTACGCCAACGACGACGCGGATGCCGTGCGGACCCGCAACGGCTGGTTCTGGAGCGGCGATCTCGGCTATCGAGACGAAGAGGGAACCTTCTACTTCGCCGGCCGGGGTGACGACTGGCTCCGGGTTGACGGGGAGAACTTCGCGGCCGCACCGGTCGAGACGATCCTGGCGCGGCATCCCGCCGTCGCGGCATCGGTCGTGTTCGCCGTGCCGGATCCTCGGACCGGCGATCAGGTGATGGCAGCGGTCGAACTTCGGCCCGGGGCCGGCTTCGACGCGGACGCGTTCGCGGTCTTCTTGGCGGCGCAGGCGGACCTCGGCACGAAGTGGGCACCCACGTACGTCCGCGTGGTCGACGCCATTCCTGTCACGGGCACCGGCAAGATCGATCGCAAATCCCTGCGCGCACACCGCTGGCAGACCACGGATCCGGTGTGGTGGAGGCGCGGGCGGGAGCTCGAATACGACCCTCTGACGCTCGAGGACGTGAGGAAGATCGGCGAAGAGTTCGAGGCGGCGGGCCGAGGGCATCTCCTGCGCTGATCTCGGCGTGCGGGAAAACGCGTGCCTACGCGTCTTCCCGTGGAGACCGAACTCATCGAGGAGCCGGCCGGAGCGGCCGGTCGAACCCGGATGGGCCGCCATCTCGACAGTGGCGGGTGCAGTTCGGTTGCGGTGCCACGCCACTCTTGAAGCAACCCCCTTTGTGACGCGTATACAGGGTTGTAGAGGAGGGGGCAGTGGTTCTGTGGGCGCACGCCGATAAGGCACCGTCGAGCGCTAGCGGGTGGGCGCATCACATCGTGCCGCTTCGGCCCAGGACGCTCTGGTTGTTGGGGTCGGTCTCACTCGGCCTGTTCGCGGCTTGGCTCGTCGTGATGGCGCGGCAACAACAGGTTGACTTCGACGTCTACCGGATGGGCGGCCAGCACGTGTTGGGCTCCGGCCTCTACTCCTCGTCGCTGCGGTACGAAACGAGCCACCTCCCCTTCACCTACCCGCCCCTGGCGGCCCTTCTCTTCTGGCCCGTGTCGCACCTGACCACCTTCGTCGGCGGTCTCGTCTGGGATGGCATCGATATGGCGGCCTTGACGGCGCTGATCGCCGTGAGCATCGCGGCCACCAAGGGCAGGAACGTGGTGTCGTCGGATTGGCGAACCGCCTTTCTTCTGCTGATCCCGCTCGGCTTACTGCTCTTCCCCGTGCGCCAAGATCTCGAGCTCGGACAGATCAACGCGCTGCTCGTCCTCATGATCGTGGCGGATCTGGCCGCCAGGCTCTCCTGGCGGGACAGGAAGCTGCCGAGAGGGGTCCTGACCGGGCTCGCGGCGGCCTTGAAGCTGACGCCGCTCGTCTTCCTCCCCTATTTACTGGCGACGCGCCAGTGGCGCGCCGCCAGGAACATGGCGACATCGTTCCTCGCGGCCACCGGTGCACTGTTCGTCATCGCTCCCGGCGATTCGTGGAGTTATTTCACCAAGGATGTGTTCGAGGTGAAGCGGATCGGGAACGCCGGTCTCGTGATCGACCAGACGCTTCGCGCCGCCGTTGGCAGAGCAGGGTTCTCAGCGCCCCATGCGATCGCCGACCTCATCACCGTCGCCGTCGTGTGTGGCGGCATCGCGCTGGCCGCCCTGGCCTATCGGCGTTCGTCACCATTGCTCGGAGTGTTGGTGTGCGCCGGCACTGGGCTACTCGTCTCTCCCATCTCGTGGCCCCACCACTACGTGTGGGTCTTGCCGGTGCTGGTCTGGTTGGTCGCGGGGAGCGATCGGCCGGCCATGGGTCTGTGCTGGGCGGCCGCGGCGACCGTTCCGTTCATGGTGGTGACGCCGACCGCGCCCGGCGCCGTCAACGCCATCTGGTACGTCAGGGAGAACGCCTACGTGATCTCGACCGTCATCTTCCTCGTCTTGGTCGGCGCCATGCTGTGGTTCCGAAGCCGCACGCCTGACCGTTCAAAGGCCGAGGCGCAGGCAGACGATCTCAGGAGCAGGCGGCCCACCACGGTTCTGACATCGCGCGGCGATCTGGGCTAACGGAGCGGAGCGGCGCAGGCCGGCACGGGAGCTCCGAGGTCATGGTCACAGCGTCGCCGGCTCCGGTTCGGCGCCAAGGTCGAGCGTCATTTCTTCCTCGGCAAACGCCGGCGCCTTGCCGCCCCGGGTCCACGATGCCGCCGCACCGACTAGGCACATCACGATGCCGAAGTTGAATGCTGCGTGCAGGCCGTCCTTGAAGGCGTCGGTGATCAGGCTCGGGAAGAACCGCTCGCCGGTGACCGTGGCGCGTTGGACCGGGGTCAGCTGCGCCAGGATGTGCGGCCCGATCAGGTGGCTGGCCGGGTTGTAACCGAGGAAAGCGGCAAAGAGGGTCGAAACGGGCGGCAGCTGCGAGATCGATTCGGCGGTGGCGTGCGGGACGCCGTGCGTGCTGAGCCCGCGCACGAGGGCCGCCGGCAGCGTGTCGGAGAGTCCGACGATGATCAAGGTGAAGAAGATCCCGATCGAGAGCACCTGGGCGGAGTTCTGGAACGTCGTGTTCATGCCCGAGCCTGCTCCCCGGTCGGACGCCGGGAGGCTGTTCATCACCCCGGTGCGGTTCGACGCGCCGAAGGTCGACATGCACGCCCCGGTGACGAACAGCAGCACGGCGAACTCGCTGTACGAGAAGTCGACCGGCAGGGTCTCGAGCAGGAGGAAGCACACCGCGGTGCCCAGCATCCCGAACGTTGCGAACGGCCGCGGGCCGTAGCGGTCGGACAGGATGCCCGACAGAGGTCCCGCGATCATGAACCCCGCCGTCAGCGGGATCATGAAGATGCCGGCCCACAGCGGCGTCACCTCGAAGGTGTAGCCGTGTTGGGGGAGCCAGATCCCCTGCAGCCAGATGATCAACATGAACATCAGGCCGCCCCGGCCGAGCGCTCCGAGGAAGCTGGCGAACACGCCGGCCGAGAAGGCCCTGATCTTGAACAGCTGCAGACGGAACATCGGCTCTTTCGTGCGCAATTCGATCCAGCAGAACAGGACGAGGAAGGCGACGCCGACACCCAGTTCGGTCAGCACGACCGGGTTGGTCCAGCCCATCGGATGGTGGCCGTAGGGCTCGATCCCGTACGTGATCCCGACCATGACGAGGATCAGCCCGATGGCAAAGGTCACGTTGCCGGCCCAGTCGATCTTGCCGCCCGAGCCGCGCTCGATCTCGTGCAGGGAGAAATAGCCCCAGATGGTGGCGAAGAGTCCGATCGGAACGGAGACGAGGAAGATGAGGCGCCAATTGACCGGGGCCAGCAGGCCGCCGAGCAGGAGGCCGATGAACGTGCCGCTGATGGCGGCGGCCTGGTTGATGCCGAGGGCGAAGCCGCGGCGGTCGGGCGGGAAGGCGTCGGTGAGGATGGCCGCCGAGTTGGCCATCAACAGCGCGGCACCGACGCCCTGGAAGATCCGCATGACGATGAGCCAGACGCCGCCCGCGGTCCCGGTCATCCAGGTGATGCTCAACAACAGGGAGAAGAATGTGAAGACCGCGAAGCCCAGGTTGTACATGCGCACGCGGCCGTAGAGGTCGCCGAGCTTGCCGAGGCTCACTACGAGCACACTCGTCACGATCAGGAAGCCGAGGATCATCCACAGCAGGAAGAACGTGTTCGAGGGGAGCAGCGGGTCGAGGTGGATGCCGCGAAAAATCGCGGGGAGCGCAATGAGGACGATGGAGCCGTCGATCGCGGCCATCAGCATGCCGAGCGTGGTGATGAACAGCGCGATCCACTTGTGGTTCTCGTTCACCAAGTCGCGGGCCGGCCGCAGCGCCTGCGTCACCACGATGTCGGGCGGCAGCGGCCGGTGGGGATCACTCCGCCAGTGTCGCAGACCTCGTCGGGCGTCAGGATTGCCGCGGCCATCCCGGCCCCCGTGCGTGGTGCATCCCGGCCGGGCGTCGACGAAGCAGCACCTGCGCCTCGTGCTCGTCCCGGTGGGAGGCGCGGGCGATGCCGCGGCCGGTAGCGTACGCAGAGCGCGTCACCGCGCCACACCCTGGGGAGGCAACGTGGAGACCGAAGCAGCTGTCTTGTGGGAGCGCAACGCCGACTGGAGCGTGGAGCCCATCGAGCTCGACCCGCCCAAGGACGGCGAGGTCCTCGTCAAGTACGCCGCGTCCGGCATGTGCCATTCCGACGAGCACCTCGTCACCGGTGACATGCCGGTGCCCTTGCCGATGATCGGCGGTCACGAGGGTGCCGGTGTGGTCGAGGACGTCGGTCCCGGCGTCACGGCGCTCAAACCGGGCGACCACGTGGTGCTGGGTTTCGTGCCCGCGTGCGGCAAGTGCCCGTCCTGCGCCACCGGACATTCGAACCTCTGCGACGTCGGCGGCGTGCTGATGGCCGGCCGCCAGATGGACGGCACCATCAGGCACCACGCCCGGGGCCAGGACATCGCGACCATGGTCTGCCTCGGCACCTTTGCCAAGTACGGCGTCGTCAACCAGGCGTCCTGCGTAAAGATCCTCGAGGACATCCCGCTCGACAAGGCCTGTCTCGTGGGCTGCGGCGTTACCACCGGCTGGGGCTCCGCGGTGTACGCCGCCGACGTGCGCCCCGGCGACTACGTCGCGGTGGTCGGCATCGGTGGCATCGGCACCTCGGCCGTGCAGGGCGCGCGGCTGGCCGGCGCCGAGATGATCTTCGCCATCGACCCCGTCGAGCTCAAGCGCAAGCTCGCCCCCGGCTTCGGCGCCACCCACACCGCCGCCTCGGTGGAGGAGGCGTTCGAGCTCATCCAGCGGGAGACCTGGGGCCGCATGTGCGACAAGGTCATTTGCGCCATGGGCGTCGGCCGGGGGTCGATGATGGAGTCGATTCTGGGTCTCACCGCCAAGCGGGGTCGCGTGGTCGTCACGAACATCCACCCCATGACGGAGATGGACGTGACCATGAACCTGATGCAGCTGACGATCATGGAGAAGCAGGTCGTCGGGAGCATCTTCGGCTCGGCCAACATCCATTCGGACATCCCGAAATTGCTGAAGCTGTACCGCGAGGGGCAGCTCGATCTGGACTCCATGATCACCAGCACCTACAAGCTGGGCGACATCAACCAGGGCTATCAGGACATGCGCGACGGCAAGAACATCCGCGGGGTGCTCGTCTACGACAGCTGAGCGGAGCGCTCAGACGGCCGCGCTGCTCGTCCCGGCCCAGATGTCGTTGCAGCGTTCGCACACCTCGTCGGGCACCACTCCCGCCCGCATGAGCAATCCGAAGGTCATGCAGCCCAGGCAGATGCCGAACGCCGCCTCCAGGGTCGCCGCCACCACCAGCAGACCGAGCATCGCCTCCGCCGCAGTCCAGTAGCCCAACCCGGTCAGGATCAGGGCGGACAGCGAGAAGGCCGCCCCCACGCCTTGGGCGAAACGCTTGGGCGGGCCGGCCACCGGCCTCGCCGCCAGGCCGATCCGCGGCGTAATCACCCGCGTCACGAGCTGACCGAGCGGGCTGAGCGTCGGTCCGGTGAGGACGCGGGCAACGAAGCCGTAGGCGATCACGACCGTCACCCATTTCTGGTCGAACGCGATGGTCAGGACCGACATCAGGACCACGCCGGCCGCCACGAGGCGGGCCGACACCTCGTTGACCGGATTGGGGAAGGAGAACAGCGAACGCATAACCCCGACCAGGTTAGTCGGGTATTCCGGCTCCCGGCCTGGGAACGCGCTCGCTCAACCGGCGGCGGGCACCGGCTGGGGCGGCGGAGGGCCGACGTAGCGGGCGGCCGGGCGGATCAGGCGGTTGTGCGCCGCCTGCTCCAGCACGTGCGCGCACCACCCGATCGTCCGTCCGGTGGCGAACGTCGGGGTGAACATCTCGCGCGGGATGTCGCAGGTGTGCATCACGACCCCGGCATAGAACTCGACGTTCGCGTAGAGGTGGCGGCCCGGCTTGAGCTCGGCCAGCACCTCCACGACGGTGCGTTCCACCGATTCGGAGAGCTCGACCAGGGGCCCTCCGAGCCCCTCGCTCACCCCGCGCAACAGGAGCGAACGCGGGTCCTCGGTCTTGTACACCCGGTGGCCGAAGCCCATGATGCGTTCCCCGTGTTCCACGGCGTGGCGGATGTACGGGTCGGCGCGTTCGGGTGTGCCGATGGCATCGAGGAGGTCGAGCGCGCGGCTCGGCGCGCCGCCGTGGAGCGGCCCGGACAGCGCGCCGATTGCGGCCACGATGGCCGCACCGAGGTCTGCGCCTGTCGACGTGACCACGCGCGCCGTGAAGGTGGACGCGTTGAACCCGTGGTCGATCGTCAGGATCATGTACTGCTCGATCGCCCGCGCGTGCTCGGGTGCGGGCACCGCCCCGGTCAGCATGTAGAGATAGTTGGCGGCATGGCCGAGGTCCGCTCGCGGCTCTATCGGCTGTTCGTCGCACCGGAGGCGATGCGCGGCGGCCAGGATGGTCGGCACGACGGCGCACAGTCCGAGCGCCTGGTCGGCCAGCTCGTCGGCCCCGATGTCGTGCGTCGGCCGCCAACCCAGCTCCGCCCCCAGCAGCGAGACCGCCGTGCGGAGCACGTCGAGCGGTGCCCCCCGGCGCGCCAGGGCGGGGAGCAGCGTGCTGAGCCCGGGGGGCAGCACGCGTCGCTGCCGCACCTCCGCGCTGAACGCCGCCGACGCCGCGGCATCGGGTAACTCTCCACGGAAGAGGAGGTACCAGACGTCCTCGAGGGAGCGCGTCTCGGCTAGGTCGACCGCCGAGTATTGGCGGTAGTGGAAGAAGCCCTCCTGTCCGCGGACGTCGCCGATGCTGGTCTCGGCGACGACGACCCCCTCGAGCCCGGCCGGCACGTCGCCGCTCGTCTCGCCGGCGGGCCGGATGCGCGCGACGCCCATCAGGTCGCGCAGCGACACCACGCCGACGCAAACGTCATCCTCCACCACGGGGAGGTGGCGGTAGTGATGCGAGGTCAGGCTCGCCCACGCCGCGTCCACCCGCTCGTCGGGCCCGAGGACGTCCGGCCGCGCCGTCATCCACAGCGCGACCGTCTCGCGCCGGGGATCGCCTGCGCCCACGGCCGCTCGCAGCAGGTCACGTTCGGTCAGGATGCCCACGACCTTGCCGTCGTCGGTCACGACGACCGAGCCGGTGTCCGCGTGTTGCATCACGCCGGCCGCCTCGGCCAGGGTCACGCCCGCCGGGCAGGTCACGGCCGGCGCCGTCATGAGGTCTCGCACGATGGTGTCCATGCGGGCCACTATGCCCCCTGTGAGCAGGGATTGTAAACGTTGATCAAGTCAATATAAAATCCACCTGCGTGGAACGCATGCTTACGACCGAAGAGGCGGCCCGCCGCCTCGGGGTCAAGGTGCCGACCCTCTACGCCTACGTCAGTCGCGGCCTCCTCGAGTCGCACCGCGACCCCAGCGCCCGGGGCAGCCTCTTCGACCTGGCCGACGTCGAGGCCCTTGCCGCGCGGAGTCGGGGTGGCCGGCAGACGTCGACGCGGCTCGCCACGATCACGACGGCCGTGACCCAGCTGCACCAGGAGCTCGGCCCGCTCTACCGCGGGCAGCGAGCGACGGACCTGGCGGCGCGTGCCAGCTTCGAGGAGGTGGCCGAGCTCCTCTGGCAGACCGAGCCCGCCGGCGGCGGTGACTGGCGCGCGCCCGAGCTCGGGCGTTGCCCGCTCACCCACACCTTCGACCGCATGCGTTGGGCGCTCGTGATGTGCGGGGCGAGCGACCGCCTCCGTTCCGACCTGCGGCCCCCGGCCGTGGCGCGGGCGGCCCGGCGCTCCGCGGCCGCGCTGGTCGACGCGGTCGGACCAGGGCCAACCGACAGCAGCGACCGCGACGCCCCCGTCGCCGCACGCCTCGCGGCGCGCCTGACCGCGTCACACGGCGCCGTCCCTGCCGAGGCGGTCAATGCGGCCCTCGTGCTGCTGGCCGACCACGAACTGGCCACGTCCACCATGGCCGTGCGGGTGGCCGCTTCGGTGCGCGCCGATCCCTACGACGCGCTGATGGCCGGGCTGGCCACGCTGGCCGGGCCGCTGCACGGTGGCGCCAGCCAGCTCGCCTACGAGTTGCTCGTCGTCGCTGAACGCGACGGTGCGGCGCGGGCCCTCAATGACGTCCTGCGCGAGCAGCGCCGGCTGCCCGGGTTCGGCCACACCGTCTACAAGAGCGGCGACCCGCGGTTCGCCGCGCTGCTCGCGTTGGCCGAGCCGTTGCTGCGCGACGACCAGCGCAGCGTCCTGCACGAGGTCATTGCACTGGCGGCCGCGCACGACGTGCCGCTCCCCAATTGCGACCTCGCCCTGGCCGCGCTGAGTTGGGGCACGGGGATGCCGCCCGACAGCGGCCGCACCATCTTCGCCGTCGCCCGCGTGGCCGGCTGGGCCGCGCACTACCTCGAGGAGCTGACCGAGCGGCCGGTGCGATTCCGTGCCCGCGCCGTATACAGCGTGTGAGCCGGACGCCGCTCAGCCCGCGCCGATCACGATCGCCGAGGGGTGCCCGCCCAGGCGGATGGCCGGGCCGGTCTTGCCGGTGGCCAGGGTCACCGGGACCAGCCCGCCGGCCTGCTGGGTCACCCAGGCTGTCAATCCGTCGGCGCTGAGCGCGATGCCCTGTGCCGCGTCGGACAGCGCCATCTGGGGCCCGACCGCCGGGCCGAGCGCGGTGAGCGTGACCGCCACCACGCCCATCCCGCCGCACACGTAGGCGGCAGGGCCCATCCCGCCCGCCCCGGCCGTCATCGCGGTAGGAGCGAACGGCAGGGGGACTGGTGCGCCGGGCCGCAGCGTGGACGCGCCGATCTCCGTCAGGGTTGCGTTGCCGAAGTTCCCCACAAGCAGCGCCCCCGACGCCACCGCCATCGTCTGCGGGCCCGGCCCGACCGGGATGGGCGCCCCTGTACCCATGGTGCCGACGTTGATCGGCGTCACCGTGTTGCCGCCGAAGTTCGCAACGAACGCCAGCACGGTGCCCGACCCGGGGAGCGGCGGGGCGACCGCGATCGCCACCGGCTCGGAGCCGACGGGGACCGGAGGACCGGCGCGCCACGTGCCGAGGTCCACCGGGGTCACGGTGTCCGAGCCGAAGTTGGCCACCAATGCCATGCCCCGGCCGTGCGTCCCGCCGGGCGCGACGGCCACGGCGTCGGGCTCCAGGCCGACCGTCACCGAGTGGATGACGTCGTGGGTCGCCGGGTCGATCTCGTGGAGGGTGTCGTCGCCCTGCGTCACCACCAGCAGCCCGCGGTCACCCGCCGTGTAGGCGAGCGCCGAGGGCAGGCTGCCGACGGGGACTTTCACCTCCCGGCGGTCCTTCGCCAGGTCGACCGGTGTCACGTCCATGCCGGGCAGCGTCACCGAGGCGTCGGTGGTGACCCAGGCCACGTCGCGGACCGAGGTGCTGCCGACCGGCTTGTTGCAGGCGGCGAGCACGGGTGCGAAGGACAGCGACAGCAGGACACCGATGGCGACTCGCCGGTGATGCCCGCGGCGCGGGCGCGCCGTCGGCCGTATCACCCCCGGGCGCACGCCGCTCCCGCGGGGCGGTCGGCCGTCGTCCAGCCGGGCGCGTCGCCCTCGGGCCAGTAGTCGCCGGTCACCCGGTCCTGCACGTAGGAGACGGGAGCGGGTGTCCCGGACGCAAGCGCGCGCAGCGCATCGAGCAGCGCGTCGACGTCCTCGCCGGACGTGCCCAGCCCGCAGCTGGCACGGATCGCGCCAGGGATGCCGCTGCGGTCGCCGCGGTGCACGGCGGCCCGCGCCTCGGCCAGGCCGGCGCTCCCGACGTCGAGCAGGCGGATCAGATACGGGTGCGCGCAGAAGCAGCCGTGCCGCACGCCCACGCCGAATTCGGCGCTGAGCCGGGCCGCCACCAGGGCGTGATGCATGCCGTCGACCGTGAAAGCCGCCACCGCGAGGTGGTCGACGCCGTCGACCCCGGCCTCGTCCCAGGAGCCCGGGCCGAGGACGCGGACGCCGGGGATCGAGCGGAGGCCTTCGTAGAGCTGGGCGCAGAGCTCCGCCTCGTGCGCCCGCACGGCGTCCCAGCCGATTCGCTCCAGCTCGTCCATGGCGGTCCCGAAGGCGACCGCGCCGACCACATTCGGCGATCCGGCCTCTTCGCGCTCGGGTGGCTCGGTCCAGATGACCTCGTCGAGGTCGACCAGGTCGACCGCGCCCCCGCCGGCCAGGAAGGGGTCGCCGGACTCGAACGTCTCGCGCGGCCCGATGAGCGCACCCGCACCGAAGGGTGCATACAGCTTGTGACCGCTGAAGGCGATGAAGTCCGGCGCGGAGGGGAGGGGGCGGTGCGGAGCCAGCTGTGCCGCGTCGACCAACACCCGCACGCCGCGCGCGTGCGCGGCGGCGCAGATCTCCTCCACCGGCGGCAGCCACCCGGTGACGTTGGACGCGCCGGTCAGCGCGAGCAGCGCCGGCGGCGGGCCGTCCTCGAGCACCCGGACGACGTCGTCGACGCCGAACGTGCCCTCGGTGCCGCACTCGACCCAGCGGCGGGTCGCCACGCGGGCCCAGGGCAGCAGGTTGGCGTGATGCTCGACGACCGTCGTGACGACCACGTCGGAGGGCCCGAGGCCGAGCCGGTACGCGAGATGGTTGATCGCCTCGGTGGTGTTGCGGACGAGCACCACGACGTCGTCGCGGCCGTTCGGCCGCCGGGCGAAGCGATGGGCGCTCTCGCGGGCCTCCTCGTAGGCGGCCGTGGCGCGCCGGGACTTGTAGCCCGCGCCTCGATGCACGCTCGAGTACCACGGCAGGAATTCGGCCACCCGGGCCGCCACCGTCTCGAGCGCCGGCGTCGAGGCCGCGCAGTCAAGGTCGCGGTAGGGACGCTCGCTGCCGTCGACGCACGGCACGAGGGCGTGCGCCCCGACCAGGGCGGCGAGCGGTGCTTCCGATTGCACGCCGTCACATTACGGAGCGGACACCACCTCCCCGGCCCGGCCCCTCCCTGCGTCCCAGGCGGGAGGGGCCGGCCCGTCCTCCGCTCTACGATCCCCGACTTCCCCCGTGAACCACACCGTCTTGCCGGTGCCACCGTTCCGCACCTCGACGCCCCAGCCGTTGGCGAGCGACTCCACGATGCGCAGGCCCCGCCCGCGCTGAGCTTGCGCCGGTGGGTCCTGACGAGCCGGGCGGCCGGGGCCCGCGTCGGTGACGCAGACCAGCACGGACCGGCCCGCAGCGTCCGGCGTCACCCAGATGCCCACCTCGAACTCCGTTTCCGCATGCTGTACCGCGTTGGTGGCCAACTCCGAGACCATGAGCGCCAGGACCTCGACGTCGGCCTTGCAGGTCTCCCCGTCGAACTGCTCGCGCAGAAAGCGCCGGGCCAACCCGACCGAAGCGCAGGTGGGCGGAAACCTCCGGGCGACGTTCGTGCCGACCCGCCCCGTGCCGAGGGCGCCTGGCGTTGCGGCGGTGGCGTCCCCCGACGTCCGGCCTGTGGTTGGCCCTCCACCCGGCCCCGGTCCGGGTTGCCTCCGACTTCGCATAGCGATTGCGCTACCTCTGCCCGCACCGTCCGGGGTCTAAACCGGACCCGCTCACGGGCCGGGCGCTACCCTGCCTGCGTGGAGGAGCGCTACGAGTCGGACCTAGCCCGGTCCGCCGCCGTCCTCGACGGCGTCGACGAAGCGCTAGATCGGCTGAGCGCCGGCGGCTACGGGGCCTGCGTCACGTGCGGGTCACCCGTGCTCGACGCCGATCTCGAGCGCGACCCGACCCGACGCTTCTGCGAGCAGCACCTGGCCATCGGGTAGCGCCGCACCGGCCCCGGCTCTACAGACTCATAAGGGGAGTGCCGTACACAGAGGCGCTGAACACGCCGGCTTTGAGCGCCGGCGCCGGGTCAGCCCTCGACCTTGAGCCCCTTGGCCGCGTCCAGGCGGCCGGCTACGTCGGACCAGTTCACGACGTTCCAGAGCGCGGCGAAGAAGTCCGCCTTGACGTTCTTGTACTGCAGGTAGAAGGCGTGCTCCCACGCGTCGAACACCAGCAGCGGGACCGAGCTCTGCCCGATGCTGGACTGGTGGTCGTAGACCTGCTCGATGATCAGCCGGCCCGCCAACGGCTCGTACGCGAGCACACCCCAGCCCGAGCCCTGGATCGTCATGGTCGCCTGGGTGAAATGCGCCTTGAACTTGTCGAAGGAGCCGAAGTTCTCGTCGATCGCCGAGCCCAGCGCGCCATCGGGCTTGTCGCCGCCGTCGGGGCTCTGGTTCTTCCAGAAGATCGAGTGCAGCACGTGCCCCGAGATGTGGAACGCCAACGTCTTCTCCAACCCGACAATGGCGCCGAAGTCATCCTTGTCCCGCGCCGCCGCCAGCTTCTCGAGCGTCTGGTTGGCGCCGGTCACGTAGGCGGCGTGGTGCTTGTCATGGTGGAGCTCCATGATCTGGGCGGACACGTGCGGCTCGAGCGCGCCGTAGTCGTAAGGCAGATCGGGAAGCGTGTACTCGGCCATCGCGGTCTCCTGTCGTTTGGGGGTGATCGTCGGAGTGCTGCGTGCTGGACCATACCCGAAGCTCAACGGTTCACAACCGGCCGCCAACCGCCATGCACGCAGGTCGAGCAGTTGTTTGACTTCGGTGACGACACCCGGTTCCGGCAGGACCGGTCATTGCGGCAACCCCCGGAAGCGCCGAAGCGGCGGTACGCTTGCAAGAGTGAGCACCGACCCCAAGGACCGTTGGCACGATCTGGGGTCGTTCATCCGTGAGCAGCGCGGCTCGGCCCGCCTCTCGCTGCGCCGGCTGTCGGAGCTGGCGGGGATATCCAACCCCTATCTGAGCCAGATCGAGCGTGGGCTGCGCCGGCCCTCCGCCGAGATCCTCCAGCAGATCGCCAAGGCGTTGCGCATCTCCGCCGAGACGCTCTACGTGCAGGCGGGCATCCTCGAGGCACCCTCCGGATCGCCCGACCTGACCCGCGCGATCCTCGCCGACCAGACCATCAGCGAGGAGCAGAAGCAGGCCCTCGTGCGCATCTATCTCTCGTTCCGTCGCGAGTACGAGGAAGAGCACAACCAGGCGCAGGCCGCCGATCCCGCGCCCGAACCGGCCGCCGAAACGCCGCCGGCGGCGAGCTCCGCCGCCCCGCGCAACCTGACCGCAACTTCCTGAGCTTCCGGTTGCTACGTCCGGCGGCGCCCAGCGTCGTCCCAGGTGTGGGGACGCTTTTCGCCGGCCGCCGGTAGGATCTGGCCGGCATGCGCCGGCTCGCGGTCCTCTCCCTGCACACCTCCCCCTTGGCCCAGCCGGGCACGGGCGACGGTGGCGGCATGAACGTCTACGTCCGCGAGCTCACCGCGGCGCTGGCCCGCAGCGGTGTCGCGTGCGACGTGTTCACCCGGGCCTGGTCGCCGGACCTGCCGGCCGTCGTGGAGCTCGAGCCGGGCCTCCGGGTCCACCACGTCGAGGCCGGGCCGGCGGAGCACATCCCCAAGGAGGCGCTGCCCGCCGTGGTCGAGGAATTCACGGCCAACGTGCTCGGGCGCATGGCCGCCGTCACCGGGCCCGGCGGTACCGACGGCGGTGGGCTGCCCTACACCTCGGTCCACGCGAACTACTGGCTGTCGGGGTTGTCGGGCCACGTGATCAAGCACGAACTGAACCTGCCGCTCGTCTGCACGTTCCACACCTTGGACCGGGTGAAGGCCGAGTCGATGCCCGAAGAGGTCGAGGCCGACATGCCACACCGGCGCGCCGAGGCCGAGGCGTCCATCATCGAGTGCTCCGACGCCGTGCTGGCGTCGTGCAGCGTCGAGGCCGACCAGATCGCATCGCTCTATGGCGGCGAGCCCGGCCGCATCCGCATCGTGCCGCCCGGTGTCGACCACGCGTTCTTCGGCCCGGGGCACCGTCCCCAGGCGCGGCGCGCGCTCGGGCTGCCGCTCGACGGTCGGCTGCTGCTGTTCGTCGGGCGCATCCAGCCACTCAAGCGCGCCGACGTTGCCATCGAGGCGCTGGCGGAGCTGCGGGCTGTCGGCGGTGAGCCGTACCGCCTCGTCGTGGTCGGCGGTCCGAGCGGGCCGCACGGGGAGAAGTCGCTCCAGGGGCTCTACGACGTGGCGGATGCCAGAGGGGTGCGCGAGTTCGTGCACTTCATCGAGCCGCAGCCGCACGAATTGCTGTCGTCGTACTACCGCGCCGCCGACGTCTGCCTCGTCCCGAGCCGCTCCGAGTCCTTCGGGTTGGTCGCGTTGGAGGCTGCCGCGTGCGGGACGCCGGTGGTGGCGTCAGCGGTGGGCGGTCTGACGACCCTGGTCGACGACGGGCACACCGGGTTCCTCGTCGACGAGCCTGACCCGCGCGCCTACGCCGCCGCCGTGCGCCGGGTCTTCGACCAGCCGCTCGGGCCGGAGCGCCTGTCGACCGCCTCGGTGCTGCGGGCCCGGCTCTACACCTGGCGCGCCGCCGCCACGACGCTGGTGGAGCTGCACGACGAGCTGGCCGCCGGCCGCCTCGTCGAATGCGGCTGAATGCCGCTCGTCGACCTGCCCGAGGACGAAGAAATGGCGGCGGCGGTCGCCTGCATCGATGCGTGGACGAAGCGGGAGCTGGCAGCGGACACGCCGCTGGTGGCGGCCGAACGCCAGGAGGTGACCGACCGCACCGCATCGTTCCAGTGGTATCTCCGCTTCAAGGGTGACGAGAAGGACTACATCACCGTCTGGTTCACCTTGAAGCAGCGGACGCTGTGGCACGAGGCGCAGTTCATGCCTGCGCCCGAGGCGAACAAGGAAGAGGTCTACGCCTACCTCATGCGCCGCAACACGGCGCTGCTCGGGATGGCCTTCGCGCTCGGGCCCGAGGACGCGGTGTATCTCGTGGGCCGGGTGCCGGCGCGCCTGATCGACGACGACGAGCTCGACCGGATCGCCGGGGCGTCGGTCGTCTACACCGACGACCATTTCCCGACCGCCATGACCATGGCCCATCCCTCGACCTACCGGCGGCGGCCCCGCCGGGGTTAGCCGGTGGCCCGGGGTCGTCCGGATGAGCTGTTTTACCGCAGGCGGGTGCCGCGCTCGGTAACGTCGCGCGGGTGTCGAGCCTGCTGATCGTCGGCGGCGGGAAGATGGGTGGCGCCCTGCTCGGGGGCCTGCTCGACCGCGGCGCCTACTCCACCGCCGCCGTCACGGTGGTGGAGCCGCTCGACGACCGGCGCAAGGAGCTCGAGGCGTCGTATCCGGGCGTGCGCACCGTGTCCGCGCCCGAGCCGGGGCTGTTGGGCGAGGGCGGCGAGATCCTGCGGGGCGCCGTGCTCGCGGTCAAGCCCGACCAGGCCGAGGGTGCCTGTCGCGCCCTCGGCGCCACTGGAGTGCGGCGCGTGCTCTCCATCGTGGCCGGCGTGCCCTGCCAGCGTCTGGAAAGCGCGCTCGGCGGCGAGCCGGCGGTCGTCCGCGCCATGCCGAACACCGCGGCGCTCATCGGCGCCGGCGTGGCCGCCATGTCGGGCGGCTCGTTCGCCAAGGCGGCGGACCTCGCCTGGGCCGAATCGTTGCTGGATTCGCTCGGCACGGTCGTCCGTCTGCCCGAGCGCCAGCTCGACGCGGTCACGGGGCTGTCCGGTTCGGGGCCGGCCTATTTCTTCCTGGTGGCCGAGTCGCTCATCGACGCGGGCGTGCAGATGGGCCTCACGCGCGAGGTGAGCCGATTGCTGGTCGTCGAGACGATGCGCGGCTCCGCGGCACTGCTGGCCGAGACCGGCCGCGACCCGGCGTCGTTGCGGGCCGACGTCACATCGCCGGCGGGCACGACCGCGGCGGGCGTCCGCACGCTCGAGGCCCGCGCCGTGCGCTCGGCCTTCATGGAGGCGGTGGCCGCCGCCACGGAACGCTCCCGCAGCCTGCAGCGCTGAGCCTTCGGCCCGACTGGCGATGCCCGCACCGAGCCCGTCCCAGCCGAGCCGGCCTACGGGCCCGTCGGCCCCGTCGGTGCCGGTGTTCTTCCTCTCGGACTTCGGGACCGCGGACGAGTTCGTCGGCGTCGTGCACGCGGTGATCGCAGGCTTGGCGCCGGGGACGACGGTCATAGACCTCACCCACCACATCCCGCCCTTCGACGTGCGGTCCGGCAGCCACACCCTCGTGCGCGCCGTGCCGCATCTCGGCCCGGGGGTCGTGCTCGGTGTCGTCGACCCGGGCGTCGGCACGGAGCGTCGCGGGATCGGGATCGAAGTGGCGTTGCCCGCGGGCGGGAGGATGTGCTTCGTCGGCCCGGACAACGGGCTGTTGGTGGCGGGGGCGGAGGCGGCGGGCGAGGCACCGATCGGCGCCACCGTCGAACTGCACCGCGACCGGGTGCCGCCCGACCGCGGCGCGACCTTCGACGGCCGCGACGTGTTCGCGCCGGCGGCGGCGAGCCTGTGCCGGGGAACCCCCCTCGCTGCTCTCGGCGAGCCCGTCGACCCGTCATCGCTCGTCCGCCTGCTCGGCGGCGTGGTCGAGCTGGGACGCCTCCATGACGGTCGGGCCAGTCTGCGCGCCGAGGTGACGTGGGTCGACCACTTCGGCAATCTGCAGCTGGCGGCGACGGTGGCCGACGCCCGGGTGGCCGGGATCCCCGCCACGGGCACCATCGAGCTGACGGCCCCGACGGACGCGGGCCGCGGCGACCTCGACGGCCTGCCCCGTTCGCTCGTCCCCGGCGGGGTGCGGCTGCGCTGCGTGGAGGCCTTCGGCGAGCTGCAGCAAGGCGAGTTCGGCCTCCTGGTCGACTCCAACGGGCATCTCGCCGTGGTCGCGGGCGAGGCCTCGGCGTCGCACTGGCTCAACGTCGTGGCGGGCGAGCTGTTGATCCTCGCCTGGTGAACAGGGCGGTTCAGCGGGTGGTGCAACCGCCGATCGACAGGCTCGGTTTGGTGTTCTCGCGACCCCCCTCGGTACCATCCGATTGCAGTGAGCGACGACCAGACGGCGCCGAGACCGGCCGCATCCGACCCGCCGGCGGTGAAGCGGATCCCCGAGGCGACCGTGTTGCGGCTGCCCGTGTACCAACGGATCCTGACCGAGCTCGTCCGCGCCGGGACGCGCACCGTCTCGTCGGAGCGGCTGGCGGAGCTGGCCCGGGTCAACGCGGCGAAGGTGCGCAAGGACCTCTCGCTGTTGGGCTCGTTCGGGACCCGCGGCTCGGGCTACGACGCCGACTTCCTGATCGCCCAGATCGACCGCGCGCTCGGCATCGACGAGAACTGGTCGGTGGCCATCGTCGGCATCGGAAACCTCGGCCGGGCCCTCACCAACTCCGCCGGCTTCGCCTCGCGGGGTTGCCAGGTCACCTCGCTCTACGACGTGGATCCCACCGTCGTGGGCGAGGAGATCCGCGGCATCAAGGTGCGGCACATGGACGAGCTCGCCACGCTGCGGGGAGCCGAGTGCCCAGACATCGGGGTCATCACGACGCCGGGCTGGTCCGCCCAGGGCGTGGCGGACCTGCTGGTGCGGTCGGGGGTGACCTCACTCCTGAACTTCGCCCCGCGGGTGCTCCACGTCCCCCCGCACGTGCACGTCCGGTACGTCGACCTCTCGATCGAGCTGCAGGTGCTCGGCTTCTACCGGGCACGCCAGGACGCGGCCGGCCGGGCCGGCAACGGCGACGAGCCGGTTCCCCTCATCCGCGCCGTGGGGATGTCGCCGCCCCAGGACCTGGCCTGAACGCACCCGGAAGGGACACCCGGGACACGGACTGGCACGCCGGGCCGCCGGACCGGCAGAATTGTGTCCCGACCCAGGAGGATCCCGAGTGTCCGTCGTCGTCATAGGGCTGCAGCACACGCAGGCCCCCCTGCCTCTGCTCGAGGCCACGGCGATCGCGGAATCGGACCTGCACAAGGCGCTGAGCGCGCTCAGCCACAAGCGCAACGTGCAGGAGGCGGTCGTGCTCTCCACCTGCCTGCGCACCGAGGTCTACGCCGTGGTTGACCGCTTCCACGACGCCGTCGCGGAGATCTACGACGTCCTCTCCGAGCAGTCGGAGGTCCCGGTCGAGGAACTCTCCCTCCACGCGGTGCTCCGCTTCGACGACGACGTCACCGCCCACCTCTTCGCCGTGGCGTCCGGACTCGAGTCCGTGGTGACCGGGGAGTCGGAGGTTGCGGGCCAGGTCCGCCGCGCGTTCGAGCGGGCCCAGGAGGAAGGCACCTGCGGACCGGTCCTGTCGGCGCTGTTCCGCCACGCCCTCCAGACCGGCAAGCGCGTGCGCACCGAGACGGGCATCAGCAAGGGGACGACGTCGTTCGCCTACGCCGCCGTGACGGTCGCCCGCGGTGCGGACGGTGCCGGGTTGCGCGGCACACGCGTCGTCGTGGTGGGCGCCGGCGACATGGGCCGCGGCGTCTTCCGGGCGCTGTCCGAGCTGCCCCCCAGCGACGCGCCGAAGCGCGTCGTCGTCGTCAACCGGTCGCCGACGCGCGCGCACGAACTGGTACGCGAGGTCTCCGACGCGCCGTTCGAGGTGCGAGCGACGTCGCTCGACGGTGTCGCTTCGGAACTGGCGGACGCGGACGTGGTGTTGGCGGCGGTGGCGGCGGAGTCCCACGTGCTCGAGCTCGAGGCCTTCGCCGGCGTGAGCGGGCCGCTCCGGGTGATCGACCTGGGGGTGCCGCGAAACGTCGACCCGACCG
Source organism: Acidimicrobiales bacterium (assembly GCA_035483935.1). Taxonomy (GTDB): domain Bacteria; phylum Actinomycetota; class Acidimicrobiia; order Acidimicrobiales; family RAAP-2; genus Bog-473. The sequence continues at coordinate 11,856 of DATHPK010000233.1, read as the reverse complement.
TGGCGGGACTCGACGGCGTGACGCTCCTCGACATGGACACGCTCAGCGCGCTGGTCGCCCAGGCGCTCGGGGACCGCCAGGACGAGGCGGTGGAGGCGCGCGCCATCGTCGACACGGAGGTCGAGCGCTTCCGGACGGCCAGCCGCCAGCGCGGCGCGGCCCCGATCATCTCGTCGCTGCGGGCGCGGCTGGAGTCCATGCGCGTCGCCGAGCTCGAACGGCACCGGGCCCAGTTGGCCGACCTCAGCGAAGCCGAGTGGGACCACGTGGACCAGGCCACCCGGGCCGCGCTCGCCAAGATGCTCCACGAGCCGACCATGCTGCTCAAGGAGACCGCCGGGACTCCCCGGGGCGAGCGCCTGGTCGAGGCGTTGCGCATCCTCTTCGACCTGTAGGCACGCGCCGTGCGCCTGGCCACCCGGGGCTCGCCTTTGGCGCTGCACCAGACGGAGACGGTGGCTGCGTTGCTGCGGACGGCCCACCCCGGCCTCGAGGTCACGCCGGTGGTGGTGCGGACCCGCGGCGACCGGGACGCGTCGGCGTCGCTCGACCAGATCGGCGGACAGGGTGCGTTCGTGACCGAGGTCGAGGCGGCGGTCGCGGACGGCCGTGCCGACGCGGCCGTGCACTCGGCGAAGGACATGCCCTCGGTGATGGCACCGTCGTTCGTCTTCGGGGCGGTGCCGCCGCGGGCCGACCCGCGCGACGCGTTGGTCGGCTGCCGTCTGACCGAGCTGCCGGCGGGCGCACTGATCGCAACGGGCTCGGCGCGGCGCCGGGCCCAGCTGGCCTACCTGCGCCCCGACCTCGTCTTCCGAGACCTGCGGGGCAACATGGCGCGGCGGGTGGCGGCGGCCGGCACGGGCGGGGTCACCGCGGTCGTCGTCGCCCTGGCCGCGATGGAGCGGCTCGGCTGGAAGGACCAGGTGACCGACGTGCTGGATCCGGTGGACGTGCTGCCGCAGGCGGGGCAGGGCGCGATCGCCGTGCAGTGCCGGGCGGACGACGAAAGCACGCGCGCCCTGCTGGGTGCCATCGACGACTTCGCGACGCACCGGGCGGTGCGAGCGGAGCGCGCCGTGCTGGCGACGCTCGGAGGGAGCTGCACCGTGCCCGTGGGCGCGCTGGCCGAGGAGGCCGACGGGCGCGGTAGTGGTGTCGCCGGCGTGCGCGCGCTGCGGGTCGCGGGGCTCGTGGCCAGCGGGGACGGGCACACGATGATCCGGCTGAGCCGGGAGGGTGACGACCCCGAGGCCGTGGGAATCGGCGTGGCGCGGGCGCTGCTCGACGGGGGCGGCGCGGCGATCGAGGGGTTCGACGCCTGGTCGGTCGGATCGGGCGGGGGCTGATGACGGTGTACCTGGTGGGGGCCGGCCCGGGCGACCCCGGGCTGCTCACCCGGCGGGGGGCCAAGCTCCTGGCGCGGGCCGACGTCGTGCTCTATGACCGCCTCGTCAGCCCGGCGCTGCTCGACCTGGCACGCGGGGACGCGCAGCTGATCGACGTCGGGAAGCGTCCCGACTCCGGTCCGGCCGCCGGCGACGGCGCGGAAGGGCGGCGCGGGCAGGACGAGCGCCAGGAGGACATCCTCCGGCTCCTGGTCGCGCACGGACGGCGCCCGGGCGTGGTCGTCCGGCTCAAGGGCGGCGATCCTTTCCTCTTCGGACGAGGTGGCGAGGAGGTGGAGGTGCTGGCGGCGGCCGGCATCCCCTTCGAGGTGGTACCCGGCGTCACGTCCGCCTTCGCGGCGCCTGCGGTCGCCGGCATCCCGGTCACCCACCGCGGCGTCGCGTCCTCGGTCACGGTGGTGACGGGCCGGATCGGAGGCTCCGACGGTGGCGGGGGGTCCGGAGGACCCGACTGGGAGGCGCTGGCACGCGCGGGCGGGACCCTCGTGATCCTCATGGGCATGTCGACACGCGCCGCCATCGCCGAGGCGCTCGTCGCGGGAGGGCGGTCGCCGGACACGCCGGCCGCGGTGATCGCCCGGGCGACCACCGCGGCCCAGCGCGTCGCGCACACGACGCTCGCCGGCCTGGCCTCGGTCGACCTGGACTCGCCCGCGGTGATCGTGGTGGGCCCGGTGGTGTCGCTGGCGCACGACTCGCCGTCCGTGACGAGCGGGGCGTTGTCGGGCCGCACCGTCGTGGTCACGCGCAGCAGCCCGCGCGCTCGGGGCCTGGTGGACGCGCTCGAGCGGGCCGGTGCGGTGACGGTGGAGCTGCCGCTGACGCGACAGGTCGACGCGGCGGACGGGGGCGCCGCGTTGCGAGCCGCGGCCGCGGCGGTGCGCGACTTCCGATGGGTCGTGTTCACCTCGGTCAACGCGGTGGACCGCTTTGTGGCCCAGCTGCGCGACGCGCGCGCGTTCGGCTCGGCGTCCGTGGCGGCGGTGGGAGGTGCCACGGCCGACGCGCTGCGCGCCGAGGGCATCGAGCCCGACCTCGTCCCGGCCGAGCACAGCGCGCGCGGATTGGTCGAGGTGTTCCCGCCCGCGCCCGAAGGTGGAGGGCGCGTCCTGTTCCCCGCTGCCGACATCGCGCCCGACACGATCGACAGCGGGCTCGGCCACGTGGGGTGGGATGTGCAGCGGGTCGAGGCGTACCGCACGGTGGCGGCCGCGGCGCCCGAACCCGAGGTCCTGGCGCGGGTGGCAGGGGCCGACGCCCTGGTGCTGACCGCGACCTCGTCGGTGCACGCGTTGGTGGCCCTGCGCAACCCGGACCGAAGCGCCGTCCCGGTGCCCGCGCACGTCGTCTGCATCGGGCCGACCACCGCGGCGGCGGCCCGGGGCGCGGGCATGACGGGCGTGCACGAGGCCTGGGGCGCGTCGGCCGACGGCATCGTGGCCGAGCTGTCGGATCACTTCGGGCACGCCGGGCCGGCCGCAGCCCCGGAGCCGGGTGCCGCGGACGCCTCGTAGCATTGTGCGCATGGCCGAGGCCGACGCGACAGAGCTCAGCGCTGCGTTCCCCGCCCGGCGGCTGCGCCGGCTGCGCCGCACGCCCGCGCTCCGCCGCCTCGTCGCCGAGGCGCGTCTGGGGGTGGACGACCTCGTGGCACCGCTGTTCGTGCGGGAGGGCATCGACGCGCCGACCCCGATTCCCTCGATGCCGGGTGAGGTGCAGCACACGATCGACTCGCTCGTCGTCGAAGCCAAGCGCCTGGCGTCGCTCGGAATCCCCGGGCTGATCCTCTTCGGCGTCCCCGCCCGCAAGGACGCCCAGGGGAGCGGCGCCTGGGACGCCGACGGCGTCGTGCAGGTCGCGCTGCGCGCGCTACGCGACGCGGTGGGCGACGAGCTGGTCGTGATGGCCGACCTGTGCCTTGACGAATACACCGACCACGGCCACTGCGGCGTCCTCGGGCCGGACGGCGAGGTCCTGAACGACCCGACGCTCGAGCTGTACCAACGGGTCGCTCTCGCCCAGGCCGAAGCGGGCGCCGACGTCGTTGCGCCGAGCGGGATGATGGACGGTCAGGTCGCCGCCATCCGTGCCGCGCTCGACGGAGGCGGGCACGAAGGGGTGGCGATCCTCGCCTACGCGGCCAAGTACGCGTCGGCACTGTACGGGCCGTTCCGTGACGCGGTCGACGTGACGATCGCCGGGGGCGGTGACCGCCGCGCCTACCAGCAGGACCCGCGCAACCGACGTGAGGCCATGGCCGAGATCGCCGCCGACGTCGCCGAGGGCGCCGACATGGTGATGGTCAAGCCGGCCATGACCTCGCTCGACATCCTGGCGGCGGCGCGGGGTGTGGTGGACGTGCCGTTGGCGGCGTACCACGTGAGCGGGGAGTTCGCCATGGTCAAGGCGGCCGCGGCCGCGGGGTGGATCGACGGGCCGGCCGTCGCGCTCGAGCAGCTCACCGTGGTCAAACGCGCCGGCGCGGACTTCGTCCTCACGTATTTCGCCGCAGAGGTGGCCGAGGCACTCGGTGCCTGAGCCGGCGCCGCCGGCCTCGAACGCGGAGTGGTTCGAGCGGGCGGGACGCGTCATCCCCGGCGGCGTCGACTCGCCGGTGCGTTCGTTCGCCTCGGTGGGCGGCACGCCGTACACGGTGGTGGCGGGCGACGGGCCGTACGTGACCGACGCCGAGGGGACGCGCTACATCGACCTGGTCCAGTCCTACGGCGCGGTGCTGCTCGGCCACGCACACCCGGCCGTGACGTCGGCGGTGGCGACGGCGGCCGCACGCGGCACCACCTTCGGCGCGCCGACACCGGGCGAGGTGCTCCTGGCGGAGGCAATTTGCGCGCGCATGCCGGGTTGCGAGCAGGTGCGCCTGGTGTCCTCGGGCACGGAAGCGGCCATGAGCGCGGTGCGACTGGCGCGCGGCGTCACGGGGCGCGACCGGGTGGCGAAGTTCGACGGCTGCTACCACGGGCACTCCGACGGCCTGCTGGCGGGTGGGGGGAGCGGCGTGGCGATGCTCGGATTGCCCGGCTCGGCGGGCGTATCGGCCGGTGCGGTCGCCGACACCGAGGTGGTGCCGTACAACGTGGTGCCCGTGCTCGACGAGCGCGTGGCCTGCGTGATCGTCGAGCCGGTGGCGGCGAACATGAACCTGGTGGCGCCGGGGCCCGGCTTCCTCGAAGGGCTGCGCGCCGCGTGCGACGCGGTCGGGGCGCTGCTGATCTTCGACGAGGTCATCAGCGGCTTCCGGCTCGGCCCGGACGGGGCGACGGGGTGGAGCGGCGTGCGCCCCGACCTGTGGTGCTTCGGCAAGGTCATCGGCGGAGGCCTGCCGGTGGGTGCCTTCGGCGGCTCCCGGGACCTGCTGAGCGGGCTGGCACCGGGCGGGCCGGTCTACCAGGCGGGGACGCTGTCGGGGAACCCGCTCGCCACTGCGGCCGGCCTCGCCGTGCTGGGCGAGGTGGGGCCGGAGGACTACGAAGCGCTCGGAGCACGCGTGGCGGTGTTCGCCAAGGAGCTCGAGGCGGCGATCGCCGGCGGCGGACTCTCCGTCGCGGCGCCGGCCGTAGGGCCGCTCGTCGGGCTGTACCTGGCGCCGGCGTCGGACGGCCCGCTGGTCCTGCCGACCGACTACGTGACGTCCCGCGCGGTGGCGGGGAACGGGGTGTACCCGCAGTTCTTCCACGCGATGCTGCGGCGCGGCGTCGCACTGGCGCCCGGCCCCTACGAAGTCCTGTTTCCCGGCCTCGCCCATGACGAAGCGGTACTCGGGCGAGTGGTGGAGGCGGCGGCCGCGGCGGCGGCCGAGGTCGCGGCATCGTGACGCCGTGGGCGCCGAACTTCGCGGCGCTCGCACGCGGCGAGGGGTGCCCGATGTGCGAACCGGGTGCGGACGAGACGCCTCATGGCGTGCGCGTGTTCGAGGGCCGCTGGTCGGACGCCTATCTGGGTCGCTACCCGGTGCGGCCCGGCTACGCCTACGTCATTTGGAAGGGCCGGCACGTGGCCGAGCCGACGGAGCTGTCCGACGAGGAGGCGGCGGGGTTCTGGGGGGAAGTGGCCCGGGTCGCTCGAGGCGTCGCCGAGCGCACGCAGCCCGTCAAGATGAACTGGCTCAGCCTCGGCAACGGCGTGCCGCACCTTCACGTCCATCTCGTGCCGCGCCCGGCCGACGACGCCAACGCCGGCGGACCGCTCGAGGTCGAAGCCTTCGACCGGGACGCCACGCCCGAGGTGCCGGCGGAAGAACTCCGCGCGGCGGCCGCGTCGCTGCGCGTGGTCCTTGCGTCCCGTCCGACCGGCTGACGACCTCACCCTCTCCTCCCGCGACACGTCTACCTTTGGCCGAGTGGCAGATGACCTGCTGAGCGCGGCGCACCAGTGGCAGACCGAAGGCTGGGCGCTCGTCGACGGGCTTGTGCCGCAGGCCGACGTCGACGCCGTGGCCGGTGACCTGGAGGGCCTGTTCACGGCCGACACCTTCGCCGACTACAACCAGGCCTCAGGCTTCGGTGACGGGACACCAGAAGGCCGTCGGTTCCGTACGACGCAGTTCGACGGGATGCGCGGATTCCCACAGCCGGGGTGCCCTGCGTTGAACGACCTCTTCGTGCACCCTCGGCTCGTCGAGTTCGCCCGTCTGGCCCTCGACGACGACGATCTACGGATCTATCAGGCTGCCGTGTGGGGCAAGTGGGCGGGTGCGATCAATTACGCACAGCCACTCCATCAGGACGGCAACCACTCGCTGCTCCCGGCGCGCATGGAGCCCGGCTTCTGGCACCTCGAGTCGTTCCTCTATCTCTCCGACGTCGACGAGGACTGCGCCCCGCCCCGGCTCGTACCGAGAAGCCGTTCAACCGGGCCCTACGACGACCTCTACGAGCACGAGGTCGTCGCAACCGGACGCCGGGGATCGCTGTTGGCGTACCGGTCCGACGTGTGGCACCGCGGCACGGACTTCGCGCGCGCCGACGCGTCGCGCTTCGTGCTCGTGGTCGCCTTCAGGCCGGCCGCGGCCGATTGGTTCGGGTACGACGCCTTCCCGCGACTGGGCCTCGACAGCACCTTTCGCTCGTTCGCCGCCGGGAAGACACCCGGGGAATTGGCCCTCTTCGGCGTCCCCCGGCCCGGGCACGCGTTCTGGAACGAGGCGACCGTGGACGCGATGGCCGCGAAGTATCCCGGGCTCGACGTCACCCCCTGGCGAGAAGCCGCCGGCGGCACCGATCCTCTCGGCTCGTAGGACTCGGCTCGCTCAGACCTTCGCTTCGAGCACCATGTTGAAGGGTGTCTCCGCGACGCGCCGCACGGTACCGAACCCGGCACCCTCGATGACGTCGCGCAAGCGCTCCTCGCCGGCCTGCGCACCGAGTGCGAGTCCGACCTCCTGCGACAGTGAGCACGGCGTGCAGAGGAGGGTCGAGAACGCGTAGTAGGCGGCGCCGACCGGGTTCATGTTGGCAGTGACGTCGTCACCCGCCATGGGCTCGATGATCATGAGGGTGCCGTCGGGCGCCAGCTGTTCCCTGACGTGAGCGCATGCGCCAGCCGGATCGCCCATGTCGTGCAGGCAGTCGAAGAAGCAGATCAGGTCGTAGGTGCCTTTGAAGTCCTTCGCTGTCGCCACGTCGAACGTGACCCGATCCGCAAGCCCGGCGTTCGCAGCCCGCTTGCGCGCACTGTCGATGGAGCCGTCGTGCGCGTCGAATCCCACCACCGTCGCGTTGGGATAGGCCTCCCCAAGCAAGAGGGTCGAGGCTCCGTGCCCGCAGCCGACGTCGGCCACCCGCGCACCCGAGGCGAGCTTGGACTCGACGCCGTCGAGCGCGGGAATCCAGCTCGACGACAGGAAGTTGAGATAGCCGGGACGGAAGAACCGCTCACAGCCTCCGAGGACATGGTCGTCGTGGGCACCCCACGAAAAGCCCTCACCCGAGCGGAAGCGCTCGGCGATCGTGTCCGTTGCGTAGACGGAGCCCAAGGCGATTTCGAAGGCGCCGATCACGCACGCCGGACTCGTCTCGTCGGTGAGGGGGATCGCGTGCTCCTCCGGGAGGCTGAAGCGCCCGTCGCCCTCGTAGGTCAGATACCCCCGCGCCGCCTGCGCGCTCAGCCATTCGCGCACGTAGCGCTCGGAGGTGCCCGTGGCCGAGGCCAACTCGGCCGACGTCATCGGGCCTGCGCCGCGCATCGCACGGTAGAGGCCGAGCTTGTCGCCGATGACCACCATGGCCCCGCCGAGCATCGCTCCGACGTCGCCGACGGCTTGCCCGACGAACGCCATCATCTTGTCTTCGTCCATGACCAGCTCCTTTCTCAGGCCTCCTGGTCCCAACCCGACAGAAACGCGATCTTGGGCGACCGCATAAGGCGAATGCCTAAGGAGTAGTCTTAACCCGAGATGGCAACGCGTCAAGGGGGATTGATGAGGCAGGGAGGCGGAAGCGGCGGGGCTGCCTGCGCCGCGGCCGGGCCGTGAGGGCCCGGCCGGTCATGGCCGCAGCGGGCTGATGGCTCGTGCGTGGGAAGCGCGACCGGTCTCCGATGCCCGCCAGCAGGCCACCATCGCGCTGCTCGACGCAGCGGAGAACGTTCTCTACGAGGTGGGATACGCCGGCGTCACCACGCGGGCGGTGGCGGAGTCAGCGGGAGTCAATCCCGGCCTCGTGCACTACTACTTCGGTTCGATGGAGGAGCTGCTGACCCAGACCCTCGAGCGCTTCGTCGACCAGCTGGCCGAAGCACTCGAAGCCCTCTACGACGATCCCAGTCTCAGCTTCGCCGACAAGTGGCGGCTCGGCGCTCGCTTCTGGGTCGACGAGCCGACGTCCCGGTTCCCCAAGATCCTGCTGGAACTCCTCGCCATGGGTTGGAACATGCCGGTGCTCCGGGTGCGGCTGACGGAGGTGCATGCGCGGTTCAGCCGCATCTTCGAACGGCACTTCGGCCAGGCGCTGCGTGACTACGGACTGGACGAGGACGTGTTCCCGCTCAAGGTCATCGTCGCCGCGGTGACCAGCTTCCAGCTGGGGCTCATCGTCGAGGGGCTCTCCGGCGTGGAGTCGGGGCACCAGGAACTGCTGGACTGGATCCAGCAATGGATCGACGGCCTCGAGGCCGGGCCGGCGGCGTGAACCTGAGCCGTGTGCCGCGGTCAGGCTGCGGGGCTCTCCAAGACGTCCGAGTCCGGCAGCAAGCGCGAGATCAGCTCGAGTGCGCGATAGCCGATCTCGGCCGGGCCCGTCGCATCGGGCCGCATCAGATTGGCCATGATCCGCAGCAGTTGGTTCATGAGGAAATCCGATCGCATGCCGAGGCTCACCGCGAGCCGCATGGCGTCGGGGTGCGCGATCAGGTGGACGAACGCGCGCGCCACCTTGTAGTACGCGCCGTAGGCGGCGGTGAGCTCGCGGTCGTACTCGGCCAGGGCGCGCGGCCCGGCGCCCGTCAGCGCGTGCCCGAGCGCAGCCGCGGCCAGGCGCCCGGTCTCGTAGCCGTAGGCGATGCCCTCGCCGTTGAACGGGTTGATCGCGCCGCTGGCGTCGCCGGCGATCAGCACGTTGTGGCCCACCCTCGGACCGACGGAGAGTCCCATCGGGAGCTTGCCGCCCGTCGGCGGCCCGAGGCTGGTCTCGGGGCTGAGGCCCCACGACTTGGGGGCAAACTCGACGAAGGTGTCCATGAGGGTGCTCGTGTTGACGCCCTTCCAGCGCTGCTCCGTCGACAGCAGGCCGACGCCGACGTTGACCCGGCCGTCGCCCATCGGGAAGATCCAGCCGTAGCCCGGGACCATGTTTCCCTCCGAGTCGCGGATGTCCAGGTGCGACTCGATGAGGGGGTCGTCGTGGCGGTCGGAGCGGTAGTAGCCGCGTAGCGCCATGCCGAGCGGCATGTCGCGCCGGCGCGACGTGCCCAACATCCGGCCGATCCGGGAGTTCGACCCGTCGGCGACGACGACATAGCGCGCCCTGATCTCCCGGGTGCTTGCGGCGCCCTTTTCCTTGACCGTGACCCCGCTCAGCGCCGGCACCGGCGACGCGGGGACCTCCTCGTCGGCCACCACGCCCACGACTTCGGCACCTTGGAGCAGCGTGGCGCCGGCCTGGGCGGCCCGCGTCGCGACCAGCCCGTCGAGGTCATGGCGCGTGATCGTGTAGCCGTAGTCGGGGAAGTGCGGGTGCTGGGGCCACCGCATGTCGATGGAATGGCCGAAGCCGAACGCACGCAGGCCCGAGTAGCGATGGGAACCCGCCAGGGCATCCTCGAGGCCCATATCGGCCAGTTGCCGCACCGCGCGCGGTGTCAGCCCGTCCCCGCAGGTCTTCTCGCGCGGAAAGTTCTTCTTCTCCACGATCACGACGTCCCAGCCCGCGTCGGCGAGCCAGTAGGCGCAGGAAGAGCCCGCCGGCCCCGCGCCGACGACGACCACGTCGTGGACCCGGCCATCGCCCGTTCGCGGCGTCGCGGGTGCCCGCCGGGTGGAAGCTGCCGTTGCCGCGCCGGCGGTTGCGCTCTTGGCCGTCGTGCGCTTGGCCGGCACCTTCTTGGTGGTCGATTTCGAGGGTGCCGCCTTGGAGGCGGTGGGCTTCGGGGACGCGTTCTTGGACCCCGCCGACTTCTTCGACCCTGCGGCCTGCGTCTTCGCCGTCTTCGCCGGGGCCCTGCCCGTTCGGGCCGCCTTCTTGGGAGCGCCGGCCGGCGGGGTCGTATCGGGTGCCGTCACGAGGGCATCGTAGGCCCGCTGCCAGGGCCTCTGACCAGCGTCGCGGATGTGCCCGCGAAAGGGGTCGCATGGTAAAAACGGGCCACAGTGGACCAGTACCTCCCGATCCTGATTTTGGCGGTTCTCGGCTTCGCCTTTACCGTCTTCTCGCTGGTCTCGTCCGCACTGCTCGCGCCCAAGAAGAAGCCGACGGCAGCGAAGCTCGCGCCCTACGAGTGCGGGATCGTGCCCAACGTCGAACCGCCCCAGCGCTTCCCCGTGCGGTTCTACCTCGTGTCGATGATCTTCATCATCTTCGACATCGAGATCGTCTTCCTCTACCCGTGGGCCATCGTCTTCCACCAGATCGAGACGTTCGGGCTCATCGAGGTCATCGTCTTCGCCGCGGTGGTCTTCGTCTCGTTCGTATACCTCATCTCCAACGGCGCGCTCACGTGGGGCCCGCCCAAGACGCTGCAGTCGGGTATGCCGAGCCGCACTTCGGAGTCCACGATCACGCGCATCAGCGGCAGCCGCCCGGTGCCCGAGGAGGCGGCCTGATGGGGATCGAAGACCTTCAGCACAACTTCCTGACCGGGAAGCTCGAGGACCTCGTCAAGTGGGCCCGCCGCAACAGCGTGTGGCCGGCGACGTTCGGCCTCGCCTGCTGCGCCATCGAGATGATGTCCGTCGGGGCCGCCGACTACGACATCAGCCGTCTCGGCATGGAGGTGTTCCGCGCCTCGCCCCGCCAAGCCGACCTCATGGTCGTGGCCGGCCGGGTGTCCCAGAAGATGGCCCCTGTCCTGCGCCAGGTCTACGACCAGATGATGGAGCCCAAGTGGGTGATCTCCATGGGCGTGTGCGCCTCCTCGGGCGGGATGTTCAACAACTACGCCATCGTGCAGGGGGTCGACCAGATCGTGCCGGTCGACGTCTACGCACCGGGCTGCCCGCCGTCGCCCGAGACGTTGCTGCACGCCATCCTGACGCTGCACGAGAAGATCCGGACCGGCGAGATCACGCGGCGTCCCGGGTCCTCCGTCCCCGCCGGCGAGCAGGCCACGGGCGGCTGGGTGCCCTCCGTTCCCGACGCCGTGCGGGTGGCAACGCCGCGGTGAGCGACGCCACTTCGACCGCCGCCCCGGCGGCGACACCTTCGAGCGTGCTGCCCGAGGTGCCCCGCCTGCCCGACCAGCTGGTCGACCAGCTGGCCTTTCCCGGACGCGACACCTATAAGCGCATGGTCGCCGCATTCCGCGACGCGGGCTTCGAACTCTGTGCCGATCTCTGTGCCGTCGACTATCTGACCCACCCCGGGCGGTCGCTGCCCGACGGCGTCACCGCCGAGCGTTTCGAGGTGGTCGTGAACCTGGTGTCGCTCTCCCTGCGCCAGCGCGTGCGCGTGCGCGTCCAGGTGCCCGAGTCCGACCCGGTGCTCGACAGCCTCTTCGAGGTGTACCCGGGGACGGAGGCGATGGAGCGCGAGGCCTACGACATGATGGGCATCGTCTTCGCCGACCACCCGGACCTGACCCGGATCCTCATGCCTGAGGACTGGGAGGGTCACCCGCTGCGCAAGGACTACGGCGTCGGACGGGTGCCCGTCCAGTTCAAGGAAGCCCCGGGACCGCGATGAGCGACGAGCACGACCAGCCGGCTGCCGGCAACGACGAGGGAACCGATCAGACCGACACTGAGGAGTTCGGGCTCGAGACCACCGAGCGCGCCCAC
>DATHPK010000232.1:0-1753 GCA_035483935.1 Acidimicrobiales bacterium | reverse complement strand
CACGGCGTGCGCACAATAAGAAGTAATGGCCGAGTATGACTACCTCGTGTTGTACCTGCCACGCGGCACGACGCGCGACGCCGCGCGGCGGATCCTCACGGACCACGCTGAGTACGGTGCCTGGGAACTCGCCAGGCTCCGACTGTTTGCCGACGGCAGCAGGAAGGCTACCCTCCGCCGTCGAATCATACGCGCCGTTCGGACGTTCTGAGCTAGGCGTTGTCGAGGAGCCGGTCCAGGACCCGGACGCCGAACGTGAGACCGTCGACCGGGACGCGCTCGTCGATGCCGTGGAACATGCCGGCGAAGTCCAGCTCCGGCGGAAGCTGCAGCGGGCTGAACCCGAAGCAGCGGATGCCGAGCTTGCTGAACCACTTCGCGTCGGTCCCGGCCGAGAGGCAGTAGGGAACCGGGATCCCGTCCGGGTCCTCGGCGGTCAGCGCGGCGGCCATCGCGTCCCAGAGGTGGCCGTCGGCCGTGGTCTCGAGCGCGATGTCGTGGTGGATGAACTCGCGGGTGACCTCTTTTCCGAGCAGTTCGTCGATTTGCGCGAAGAACTCGTCCTCGCGGCCGGGCAGGAAGCAGCCGTCGAGATCGGCGGTCGCTGTCTGCGGGATCACATTCACCTTGTATCCCGCGTGCAGGCCGGTCGGGTTGGCCGTGTGCTGGGTGGTCGCGCCGATCATCTTGCTCATCCCGCCGAGCTTTTTGATGATGCTGGCGGGGTCCTTCGGGTCGAAGTCGACCTTCAGCGCCTGGCTTGCCCGGGTGAGGAAGGCCTCGGTCGCCTCGGGCAGCTGGGTGGGCCACTGGTGCTGGCCGACGCGGGCGACCGCCGCGGCCAGCGCGGTGATCGCGTTGTCGTTGTGGATCATGCTTCCGTGGCCGGCGGTGCCGGTCGCGGTCAGCCGCATCCAGGAGAGGCCCTTCTCGGCCGTCTGCACCGCGTAGATCCGTTCGTCGCCGACCGAGACGCTGAACCCGCCGACCTCGCCGATCGCCTCGGACACGCCCTCGAACAGGTCCGGATGCTCCTCGATGAGGAATTTCGCACCCCAGTTGCCGCCCGCCTCCTCGTCGGCGGTGAAGGCGAGCACGACGTCGCGGTCCGGCCTGCGCCCCTCGCGCATCCGCTTCCTGACGACCGCCAGGACCATAGCGTCCATGTCCTTCATGTCGACCGCGCCGCGGCCCCACACGCAGCCGTCGGCGATCTCGCCCGCGAACGGGCCACGGCGCCAATCCTCGGCGTTGGCCGGCACTACGTCGAGGTGACCATGAATGAGGAGGGCGGGGCGGCTCCGGTCATTTCCCTCGACGCGGGCGACGAGGCTGGTCCGCTTCGGGTGCGACTCGAGGACGGTGGGCTGCAGCCCGACCTCGCTCAGCAGGCCCGCCACGTACTCGGCGGCCCGCCTTTCGCCCGGCCCGGAGTGGTCCCCCGGGTTGGTCGTGTCGATCCTGATCAGGTCTCGGCAGATGTCGACGACCTCATCGTGGGCCTGGGCAGCGAAGTTCTCAGTCACGCCCCCATCCTCGCACCGCCCGGCGTCGACTGCACTGCAGGCTGCTCGGGGTTGCCCGTCCGCTCGGCGGAGCGGGGATCCGCTTCGCATAGTCGCACGAAGTTTGCTATCTTGACTCAGCCGATGAGAACGGCTCACCCTGTCCGGGTGGCGGAATGGCAGACGCGCTAGCTTGAGGTGCTAGTGCCCGTTAAGGGCGTGGGGGTTCAAGTCCCCCCTCGGACACC
>DATHPK010000231.1:0-5107 GCA_035483935.1 Acidimicrobiales bacterium | reverse complement strand
GGGCGTCGGCGAGGGCGACAGCGACAACGCCGATGCGATCGCCATCGAACGGTCCTCGTGGAACGGGTCCGTGGTCACGAGGACGACCTTGACGTCGTGCTTGGCCAGGACCGGCGCCGCCTGCGAGATGTTCCCGTAGGTGGTGTCCCCGCCCGCCTCGAGGATGTCGGCGGCCGGCACCCCGTGCTTCTCGAGGTACATCGCACCCGACTCGGCCTCGGTGCAACGGTCGCCCGGCTTCTTGTTCCCCGTCACCATCACCAGGTGCGCGTAACCCTGGTGGTACAGCGTCAGGGCCTGGTCGAGCCGGGCCTGCAGGTCGGGCGACGGGTTGCAGTTGTACTGCGCGGCGCCCATCACCAGGATCGCCCCCGCCGGCCGCGGATCGTACTGGCGCGACGTCAGCCAGACCTGCACCAGCGTCACGGCGAAGTACAGGAAGATCGCCGCCGCCAGCAGCAGGGCGATGCGGATCGCCCACCGGACCGGCCAGAGCAGCATCAGGCGGCGGACGCGAGTCGCGCCAACGCCGCCGCCACGCGCCGGCACGTCTCCTCGCGCCCGAGCACGGCGAGGGAGTCGAACAGCGGCAGCCCCGTCGTGCGGCCCATGACCGCCACCCGGATCGGCGCCTGCGCCTTGCCGAGCTTCCGGCCGGCCGCGACCGCGATCTCCAGCGTGACCGCGTGCAGCGCGTCCTTGTCCCACGCGCACTCGCCGTAGGCCGCCAGCGCCGCCGCCAGGATCTCGGCCGCCACCGGGTCGCCGGCGATCGCCTTCTGCCAGCTGGCCTCGTCGATCGGCGCGTCCTCCAGGAACAGGAAGTCGACCAGCGCCGGCACCTCGCTCAAGACCGCGACCCGCTCCTGGGCGACCGATGCGACCTCGGCGAACCGCACCGGGTCATAACGCGAGGCCGGCCAGGGCAGCCCCGGCACCACGGGTGCGCCCGTGTCGGGGTCGATCCACGAGCCCGGCGCCCACTCCCCGGCCACCGGGTCGACCCAGGGCCGCGCCGCCTCGATGAACTCGGGCACCGACATCTCCCGGATGTAGACCCCGTTGAAGTGGCTGAGCTTCTTCACGTCGAAGAAGGCCGGCGACTTCTGCACGTCCTCGAGCCGGAAGCGCTCGATCAGCGTCTCCACCGGCAGGATCTCCTCGTCCCCGGGGCTCCACCCCAACAGCGCCAGGTAGTTCCGGAAGGCAACCGGCAGGTACCCCTGCTCTCGATACAGCTCGACCGCCACCGGGTCCCGGCGCTTGCTCAGTTTTTTGCCCTGCTCGTTCACCAGCAGCGGCAGGTGCGCATAGGCCGGCAACGCCAGCGCGCGCCCCTCGGCGCGGTTCAACGCCTCCCACAGCAGCACCTGGCGCGGCGTCGACGGCAACAGGTCCTCGCCCCGGATCACGTGCGTCATCGCCATGGTGCGGTCGTCCACCGCGTTGGCCAGCGCGAACAGCGGGGTCCCGTCGCCGCGCACACAGATGAAGTCCTCGAGCGCCGACAGGGGGAACTCGACGACACCGCGCACCAGGTCGTCCACCCGCAGGGTCCCCGTATCGGGCGTGCGGAAGCGCAACGCGCGCCCCTCGCCCCGGGATAGTCCCAGATCGCGGCAAAAACCGTCGTAGCCGGGCGTCGGGTCCCCAGCCGCCGCCCGCTCCTTCACCCGCGCGTCGATCTCCTCCCTGGTGCACGCGCACGTGTACAACGCCCCGGACGACCACAGCGCCTCGATCGCGGCCTGGTGCGCCGGTGCCTCCGCGGACTGGAGGTACGGGCCCGCGTCGGGCGCCATGCCGAGCCACGTCATCGCCGAGATGATCCCCTCCGTCCACTCCCCCCGGCTGCGCGCCTCGTCCGTGTCCTCGATCCGCAACACCAGCGTCCCGCCGTGCTGCCGCGCGAAGAACCAGTTGAACAGTGCGGCTCGTGCGCTCCCCACGTGGAAGTAGCCCGTGGGCGACGGCGCCATGCGCACCCGCGGCTCCGCCAGGGCAGCGACGGCAGCGGCGTCGGTCATCGAAAGGAGAGAAAGGACAGAGGTGGGAGACGACGCCGCCCCGGCGCCAGCGCCAACCCGGGCGACAACAAGAGACCCGAGCCCGTCAGTCTTCCTCTATCGAGATCGCTCCGGTCGGGCACCCGTTGACCGCCTCGCGCAGCCGGTCACGGAATTCCTCGGGCGGGTTCTCGTTCAGCACGTAGAGGTACCCGTCGTCGCGCACCTCGAAGACCTCGGGCAAGATGCCCATGCACACGGCGTTGCTGGCACACTCGTCGAAGTCCACGACGACCTTCACAAAGACCTCCTGGTCAGGGGGATTGGATTGGCTCCGCCGAGCATATCGGCCGCTCCCGCCACCGCCCGGCCGCCTCACACCGGTCCGGCGGCACCGCCCGGCCGTCGGCATCGCCCGTCAGGGCTTCTCGGACGCCACCACCCACATGGCGAAGAACTGCGACCCGCCGCCGTAGGCCTGCCCGAGCGCCCGCCGCACCCCGTCCACTTGATGCTCACCGGCCAACCCGCGCACCTGCAGCGCCGTCTCGAGGAACCGCAGCATCCCCGACGCGCCGATCGGGTTCGAGGACAGCACGCCGCCCGAACAGTTCCACGGGATGTCGCCGCCCTCGATCATCGACGTCGCCCCCTCCTGCGTCAGCTTCCAGCCGTCGCCGAGGTCGCAGAAGCCGAGGCTCTCGAGCCACATCGGCTCGTACCACGAGAACGGCACGTAGACCTCGGCCATGTCGAAGTCCTGGCGCGGGTTCGTGATCCCGGCCTGCTTGTACAGGTCCGCCGCACAGTCCCGTGAGGCCTGCGGGTTCACCTGGTCCCTCCCCGCGAACATCGTGGGCTCCGAGCGCATCGCCATGCCGTGGATCCAGGCGGCCGGCCGCCCGGTTTCCGCCTGCGCCGACGCGGCGGCCTTCTCCGACCCGATGACCATGGCGGCCGCGCCGTCCGACGACGGGCACGACTCCAAATAGTGCAGGGGGTCCCACAGCATGATCGACTCCTCGACCATCTTCATCGAGATGTCGGGCAGGTGCAGGTGCGCGTACGGGTTCTTCAGCGCGTGCAGCCGGTCCTTGACCGCCACCATCATCCCGATGTCGCTCGGCGCGCCCGACCGCCGCATGTACGAACGGATGATCGGTGCGAAGTACCCGCCCGCACCCGCCAGCAGCGGCGCCGAGAACGGCTGGGGCACCGACAGCGCCCACATGGCGTCGGAGTCGCTCTGCTTCTCGAACGCGACGGTCAGCACCCGCTCGTGTATCCCCGACGCCACCAGGTGCGCCGCCACCAGCGAGGTCGAACCCCCCACCGAACCGGCGGTGTGCACCCGGAACATCGGCTTGCCCACCGCACCGAGCGCCGGCGCCAGATAGAGCTCGGGCATCATCACGCCCTCGAACATGTCGGGCGCCTTGCCGACCACGACGGCGTCGATGTCGGCGAACCCCAAGCCGGCGTCTTCCAACGCCATCACCGCGGCCTCACGGACCAGCCCCGCGATCGACACGTCCTCCCGCTTCGACTTGCAGACCGTCTGGCCCACGCCGATGACTGCGCAGCGCTCCGCCATCACACACCCTCCAGCACGGCGACGAGATTCTGTTGCAGGCACGGCCCCGACGTCGCATGCGCCACGGCCCGGTCCGCCTCGCCCGACCAGATCCGTTGCGCCGCCTCGCCGATGCGGATCAAGCCGGCGGACATCATCGGGTTGGCCGCCAGCGCGCCGCCCGACGGGTTCACCGACACGGCGGCCCCGGCCCCGTCCCCGGCCCCCCCGTCCAGCCCGAGCGCCGCAGTCAGGATCAGCTCTTGATGCGCGAACGGCGCGTGCAGCTCGGCCACGTCCACGCCCTTCTTCCCGACGCCGGCCTTCTCCCCGGCCACCCTGGTCGACGGCGACACCGTCAGGTCCCGCGCCCCGACCGAGTGTGTCTCTATGCGGTGGTCGATCCCCGTGATGAACGCCGGCCGCTCGCACCACTCGTAGGCCTTGTCGCCCGCCGCCAGCACGACCGCGGCGCACCCGTCGGTCAACGGGGGCAGCGCGTGCCGCCGCAACGGCGCAACCTCGTAGTCCTCCGCCAACAACTCGTCCACGGAGCGGTCGTAGGCCACCTGCGCCTTCGGGTTCGACAACGCCGCCTTCCGGGAGCGGCTCGCCACCGCCGCGAAGTCGGCCTCGCTCGCCATCCCGCGGTCGATCATCGCCTGCGCCTGCAGCGCGGCCAGCGACGTCGGGTCCGGCCACAACGGCGCGAGATAGTAGGGGTCCAGCTGCACGGCCATGATCTCGCTCAGGTCGCCCATCGAAGAGCGCCCGAACGCGTACACCAGCGCGGCGTCGATCTCGCCCTCCTGCAGCAGGACCCAGGCCTCGTACAACGCCCACGCCCCGTCCATCTCGACGTGCGACTCCGCTCGAGGCGGCCAGACCCCCACCGCGTCCAACGCCGCCACGAACGAGAACGGCCCGCCGATGAGGTAGTCCGTCGACCCCGAGCAGATGAAGCCGACGTCGTCCTTGGTGATACCGATGTTGCCGAACACCTCGCCGACCACCGGCAGCAGCATCTCGACCTCGTTGCGGTCGCCCTCCCGCCTGACGTTGTCGTACTGCGCGAACGAAACGACGCCCACGGGCCGCCGCCCCGACGTCAGGTCGGGGAACGCACCCGCCGGGCTCACAGGTACTCCTTGTACGTGTCGTAGTCGGCGTCGGGCTCACCGTTCGGCCGGAAGTACTTCACCGACGCCAGCGTCGGCCCCCACTTCTCGGGCGGTTCCCACACCGCCTCGACCCGCATGCCCATGCGGATCTCGTCGATCGGGATCTCCTGGATCAGGCCCATGAACGAGAGGTTCGCCCCGTCCAACAAGATCTGCCCGCAGATGTACGGGATCTCGATCGACTGCCCGGCGAACGGCACGTTCACCACGCAGTACGTCGTCATCGTCCCGGTGTTCGGCAGCTCGATGATCTCGGCGGTCGCCACACCGTCGGTCGGGCACGACCCCCTCGATGGCACATAGACCTTCTTGCACTTCGGGCAGCGCTGCCCGATGAACTTTCCCTG
>DATHPK010000230.1:0-12728 GCA_035483935.1 Acidimicrobiales bacterium | reverse complement strand
CCACTGCCGATGCTGGAGGTCGAGATCCGTGGCGAGGACGACGCGGTCGTGGCGTCTGGCGAGAAGGGCGAGATCTGGGTGCGGGGTGAACAGGTGTCGGGCGAGTACGTCGGCCGCTCCGTCCTCGATGCCGACGGGTGGTTCCGCACCCGCGACGCCGGCTGGTTCGATACCGAGGGGTTCTTGTACGTAGACGGGCGTCTGGACGACGTGATCGTGCGGGGGGGCGAGAACATCTCGCCGGGGGAGATCGAGACGGTCCTGCACGCCCATCCGGCAGTGGCCGACGTCGCCGTGCTCGGCGTCCCCGACGCCGAGTGGGGCGAGACCGTGGCCGCGGTGGTCGTGCTCCATGCGGGGTCGGCGGCGGATGCGGACAGCGTGTCCGAGGCGACGCTGCAGGCGTGGGTCCAGGAACGGTTGCGCTCGACGAAGACACCGACGCTCATCGAATTCCGCTCGGAGTTGCCGTACTCGCCGACGGGCAAGCTCCTGCGACGCGTGCTGCGCGACGAGCTGTCGGCGTCGGATCAGTAGTTCAGCGGCGCGGTCGTTCAGTTCTTCAGTAGTCGGTTCCCGTTCCGTTGCCGCCCATGGCGCGGCGGTACGCGTCGGGATCCTCGGACGCCGCCCAGCCGCTCACCGACTTCACGTTGAAGACGAGGAGGTCCGCAAACTCGGTCCCCCGGTACTGGAAGTACTTGTGCCGGAGCTCCTCTTCGCATTCCTCGCGCAGCGTCGCCGAGAGATCGTGACCTGACCGTCGGGCCAGTTGCGCTTTCACCCACCACAGGCGCGACCAGTCGTGGCGCACCCATTGCTCGCACAGCAACGTGGCGGTCGCGTCAGCCTCGAGGTTCTTGAGCCGACCCAGCTCGGTCGTGTCCTTGGCCTTGACGGTGTCGATGGGCGAGGCGATCGCCTTGCCGACGACCACGAAGCAGACGGGCACCGCATCGATGGACCCCCGTGCGCCGTTGGTGCACAAGACGCCGTGGTCGGCAGCGGCGAGGTTGGCCCAGCATTGGTCGTTCGTCAACCGCACGACGCCGAGTATTCCAGGCCGAAGTGGACGCGCCGTGCCCGCAACGCCTCGCCCGCTGAAGGGTTACTCCTCGGCGGCGAAGCGCTCCCATGCCGACTGGCGCGTGATGCCGAGGGCGTCGCCGATCTGCGCCCAGGTCGCGCCGAGCTGTCGGGCACGCCGTACCCAGCCCAAGAGGCTCTCGTCCACCTGCCTCTGTGCCCGGGCCACATTGGGCAGATGGGCGAGTGCCGCCTCCCTCGTCCCGGCATGTTCCCAAGGCATCAGCAAGGCCCCCGTCGCCGGACCTTCCGGGGTGGCATCGATGACGTCGCGGCACAGCCCTACGCACTCGTTGCAGACATAGACCGCCGGGCCCGCCACGAGACGCTCCACCTGGGTGTTGAGCTTGAAGCAGAAGGAGCAGCAAGCGATCACCGGTTCGGTGCCCGTGGCTGAAGTGGTGGTTGGCGTGGTCGTTCTCCTCCGTGACCCCGTTCTTGGCGTCAGGTCCCACCTTACACCCGTCAGGTATCTCCTGACAACGGGGGGATCAGTCGCGCAGGTCCTTGCCGGTCAGGCGAAGGAAGACGTCCTCGAGGTTCGGAGAGTGCACTTCGACGCCCGTGAGCTCGACTCGGTGCCGTGCCGCCGTTGCGACGACGGCGGGTAGGACGGCGGGACCGTGATCGGTGGTGAGCTCGAGCCGGTCCTCGAACTCGGCGACCTCGTAGACCGTGTCGAGCTCCCGGCAGGCGGCCGCCAGTTCGCCGACATCGGCGTCCGCTTCGCAGCTCAGTTGTACACGGTCGCGTCCCCCGTGTCGGGCGATCAGCGCGTCGTTGGTCCCCTCGGCGATGAGCCGCCCGTCGTCGATGATGCCCACCCGGTCGCAGAGCTTTGCCGCCTCCTCCATGTAGTGGGTCGTGTAGAGGACGGCGATGCCGAGACGCCCGACCGTCTCGAGGATGGCGTTGCGGCTCTGCGGATCGACCCCGACCGTCGGCTCGTCGAGGACGAGGAGCTGGGGCCGGTGCAAGAGGCCCGCGGCCATGTTGGCCCGCCGCTTCATGCCCCCCGAATAGGTCCCGATGCGGTCTTTGCCGCGGTCCGCCAGCCCGACCAACTCGAGGGTCTCCGCAATGCGGCCGTGGAGGTCCTTGCCCGTCAGCCCGTAGAGCTCGCCGAAGAAGGTGAGGTTCTCCGCCGCGGAGAGATCCGGGTACAGGGCGAGGTCCTGGGGGACGTAGCCGACGGCCGCCCTTGCTTCGAGGGTGCCGCCCGCATGGCCGTCGATCGTGATGTCACCCTCGTCCGGGGGCACGAGGCCGCAGAGCATCGAGATCGTGGTCGTCTTGCCGGCGCCGTTGGGGCCGAGAAGGCCGTAGCACTCCCCCGCCGCGATCGAAAAGGAGACGCCGTCGACCGCGAGCCGCTCGCCGTATCGCTTGCGGAGTCCCGAGCACGCGAGCATCGGCGTCCGTTGGCTAGGCGAGCAAGAGAGGGTACGACGCGGCGGCGATCGCCAGTATCTCGTCCCGGTCGTCGCGCCGAACGAAGCCGGCCTCGATCGTCGCGTCGAGGCTGCCCTCGAACCGCTCGAGGTATTCGGCCTTACCCCCCGGATAGAGACCGACCAGGGTCGCTTCGTCGAACGGCGTGGTCCGGCCGAAGAGGAAGGCGAAGGAGTCGCCGCTCTGCCCGAGACCGGACAACGTCGCGACGGGCACGTCGACCCAGGGTGTGCGGATACCGCCAAGGACGTTCCCGTTCGCATCCTTGTGAAAGTCCGACTCGGTGTCGTCGACTTCGAGGCGCGCGGTGGTGGGCGGCGCCACGCCCTCGAGGACCCATCGCACGAGGTGGTCGAGGGCGGCTTGGGCTACATAGTGCTGTTGCGGTCCGGAGTTGACCGGTGTCTCGGTCTGACCGATCAGGAGGTTGGTCGTCGGCCGCAGGAGTTCGGCAAATCTTTCACCGCTGAGCGTGCCGTTGTCGTGGCGGCCCGCGCTGACCGTGTAGGTGTCGGCGTGCGCCGCACCTGCCATCTCCCAGAGGCGCACGCGATCGTTGTCGGGCTGCCGCGCCTTCTGTCCGCCGAGGATGATCACATCGGTCTCGCTCTGCAACACGAGGACTGGCACCCGGACGTCGTCACGGATCCGTTCGCCCTTCGACAGGACGGCCTCCGGGATTGCCGGGACACCGTTGGCGGGGCGAGCAGACAGGATGAAGACCCCGTCGAGGGTGAGGCCGGCAGCCGGACGCCCGTGTACGAAGTACCCGTCGAATACACCTGCGTGTGGATCGATGGCATTGATGTAAGTCACGAGGCAGGCGGCCGATTGGGACTCGCCCGCCGCGATGAGTCGCTGCGCGGTGAGACCCCCGAGCGGGCCTTCGCCGGCAGGAAGGCGAAGCAGCCTCCCCACTTGCGTGAAGATGTCGAAGCTCCAGGCATCTCCCGGGTGCTCAAGCATTTCGTACCGGCCGGGGTCCAACAGCTTGAGGTGGAGGCCATCCGTAATACCTCCGCCGTCGATGCCGGCCTTCTGCGCCGAGACCCCGACAAACACGTGGCCGGCCGCGGTTGCGGCGCGATGGAAGAAGCCCCAATCGGGCGCCGCATCGATCCCGGCGGAAACGTTGTGCCACTCCACGATGACGACACCGCTGAAGCGGCTCGGATCGCTCGGCTTGCGGACGATGATCCGCGTCTTGAACGGAGCCTCCGCGGACTCCGTCACGTCCCAGCGCCCGTCTTCGCCCCGCTCGCCCCGGAGCTCGTAGGAGCGGGCCGTGCCGGTCACGAGGTACTCGGCTTCCTCGTAGCCGAGTACCTCGATGTCGTAATCCCGCATCAGGTCGAGCGGTGTGCCGGGCACCTTCTCGAACGCCGCGGTGGCCGTGCTGCCCATCTGGTCCTCCCGTTTGCTTGCGATCCCTTGCCGCCAAAAGCCGCGTTAGCGGTACTGCGTCTCCTTCTTGCTGCGCGACGCCCTCGTCACCTCGTCCGGCGGCGGATTCCCGATCTGGGTGTAGGAGAGCCCGTTGTTGATCGCGATGTTGCGCGGCATTTCCAGCGACTCCCAGATGGCGCGCACAGTCCCCTGGACCGCCTTGGTGTCACGCCCGGCGATCGAGACCGCGATCTCGCGGGCCCGGTCCCGGAGCTCGGCGCGGGAGACCACCTCGGTCACCAGACCGATGCGGAGCGCGGTCGCCGCCGTGATCCGTTCTTCCGTCCCCATCAACGCCCAGCGCAGCACGTCGCCGAGCGGCACGCCGCGATGGAGCATCCCGATGGGCTCGAGCGCGCTGACGATCCCGACGTTGGCGTGCGGGTCGAAGAACACGGCGTCGTCCGAACAGATGATGATGTCGGACTCGTTCAGGAAGTACTGCGCACCACCGGCGCACAGGCCGTGCACCGCGGTGATGACCGGCTTCCACAAGCGGTGACGGAACTTTGGTGCGATAGCGATCCCCGGGTCGAAGCTGTTCCACGGGTTGTCGAAGGTGAACCAGGCACCGCCGGCGCCGCCCTCGGTGACGTCCATGCCCGTGCAGAAGGCGCGATCCCCACTGCCCTGGAGCACGGCGCAATGGATGTCGTCGGTGTCGCGGATGGTCTCCCAGGCCCACTTCAGATCGAGCGCCATCGCCTCGTTGAAGGAGTTCAGGTGGTCGGGCCGATTCAACGTGACGGTGGCCACGTGGTCGGCAACGTCGAATTCGATGGTCTCCCGTTCCATGCATCCTCTCTTGGTCCGAACCCGGGTTTGCGGCCTGGGCGCAGGCCAGACAGCATCACACACGACATAAAGGACAGAGAAAAGGACAACACGATGGACATCCGCCGGAAGAAGGCCGTCATCTGCGGCGGCGCCTCGGGCATGGCCAAGGCCACAGCGCAGCTGCTGCACCAGAAGGGCGCCAGCATCGCCATCCTCGACCTGCCTACCTCGGCGGGTGCGGAGGTGGCAAAGGAGCTCGAGGGCACCTTCCACGAGGTCGACGTGCTCGACGAGAACCAGGTCGAGTCCGCCCTGGGCGATGCGGTGAGCGCCCTCGGCGGCTTGCACATCGCCGTGAACACGGCGGGCGGCGGCATCGGGAAGCGGACACTGTCCAAGGATGGGCCCCACCCGCTGGCCGACTTCCGCAAGACGATCGAGCTGAACCTCATCGGCACGTTCAACTTGAACCGGCTGCAGGC
This sequence comes from Acidimicrobiales bacterium, assembly GCA_035483935.1. Classification (GTDB taxonomy): domain Bacteria; phylum Actinomycetota; class Acidimicrobiia; order Acidimicrobiales; family RAAP-2; genus Bog-473. The sequence goes on along the minus strand of DATHPK010000230.1, from coordinate 7,485 downwards.
GTGGCACATGTCGTCCAACGAGCCCGAGGACGAGGAGCGCGGCGTCATCATCGACACTGCGTCCATCGCGGCGTTCGAGGGCCAGATCGGCCAGGTTGCCTACACGGCCGCCAAGGCCGGCATCGCCGGCATGATGCTCACGATGGCGCGCGACCTCGGGAGTCTCGGCATCCGCTCGGTCGCCATCGCCCCCAGCCTCTTCAGCACCGGGCTCACCGAGGGCATCCCCGACGAGTTCGCCGGTGTCCTCACCAAGGACGCCGCCTTCCCGAAGCGGATGGGGCGGCCCGAGGAGTACGCCAAGCTCGCGGTGGCGATCGTGGAAAACCCGATGCTGAATGGCCTGTGCATCCGCCTCGACGGCGGACAACGTTTCGCTCCGAAATAGGAAAGACGATGGGGGTGCGCTCCATCGACCTGCAGGTCGACGTCACCGAGGCGGTCGGTCTCGGCGAGCCGGCCCACGTCGCACTGACGGTGACAATCCCGGCTGACGACGTGTCGATGGGAGCAGGCGTTGAGGAGCCCATCGTCTGCTTCGCCAAGCCCGGAGCCGGCTACTCGCGCGGCTACTACACGACCGACCTGCCCGGACCCGGACCGGGGCGGGGGGCGCAGGCGGACTGGCATGCCGAGCGCGGCTGGATCTTCGTGTCCGTTGACCACCTCGGTGTTGGCGAGAGCTCCTTGCACGGGTCCGATGCGCTGGGATTCGGTCCGGTGGCGGCGGCCAGTGAGGCCGCTGAGGTCGAGGTGCTGCGGAAGTTGGCCGCGGGCACGCTGATCGACGGGCTCGGCAAGGTCGAGCACCCGGTGAAGATCGGGATCGGCCAATCGATGGGCGGGTGCCTGACCGTCGTGCAACAGGGCCGCTTCCACAGTTACGACGGCGTGGGCGTGCTCGGGTATGGGGTGCTCGCCACGCTGCCGCCGACCGCGCCGGGGACGCCGGATCTCGTGCTGCCGTGGATGCCGCGCAATGCGGCGGTGGCAGAGGCGGTCATGACGAACGCACCGGCGTTAGCGGCCTCCGCCGGGGTGAACGTGAGCACCGATGCCATGGCGTGGGGTTTCCACTTCGACGACATCGACCCGGCGGTGGTGGCGCGGGACATGGAGGACTACCCGGCGCGGAAGGGCGAGATGCCGCCGTGGGGGTCGGTGACCATCCCGAGCCCGCTCGTGCTGTGGTGCGTGGCGCCAGGCGCAGTGCTGGCGGAGGCGGCGGCGATCACGGCGCCGGTGCTGGTGGCGCTGGGCGAGCGGGACGTGCTGTCGGACCCCCGGGGCGAAGTGCGGGCGTATGCGTCGTCGCCCAGCGTCGACTTCTTCGTGTGCCCCCGGATGGCGCATATGCACAACTTTGCGGGGACGCGGGAGGAGTTCTGGGCCCGTATCGAGACTTGGGCCGGATGGGTGCGGGCGTTGCGGGACATGCGGGCGTCGAGCGGATCGAGTGAGTGAGCCGGTGAACGAGCTCGAGCTGGCAAACGACCTGGCGTCGTTGCTGGACCTCGAGCGGGTCGACCGTGACCTGTTCCGAGGCCGGAACGCCAACTTCGGGCCCCGGCGGACCCTGTACGGCGGGCAGGTGGCGGCGCAATGCTTGATCGCGGCCGCAGCGACGGTCGATCACGGCCGCCTCCCCCACTCGCTCCACGGTTACTTCCTACGGGCCGGGCGAAGCGACCTGCCCGTGATCCTGGAGGTGGACCGCGATCGCGACGGGCGGTCGTTCTCAGCCCGCCACGTCAACGCGGTACAGGAGGGCGAGGTCATCTTCTCCATGGTCACGTCCTTTCACGCTGAGTCCGAGGAGGACAGCGACGGCACGTTCGACGGCGCGGTGCGACGTGAAGTGCCGGCACCCGCCGATACGCCGCGGGGTGGCTGGAATCCGCTTCTCGAGGTGCGCGAGGTGACCCAGACGGACTTCCTCAAGGGCGTCTTCACAGACTGCGCGTGGGTGCGCTCGCTGGCGCGTTTGCCGGACGACCCTTTGGTGCATCGAGCGGGGCTCACCTACCTCTCTGACATCGGCACCGGGTTCGGCCAGAAGCCGGCCGAACTGGTCGGGCGCGGCGGACCATCCATCGACCACTCCATGTGGTTCCAGGAGCACATCCGCGCCGACGACTGGGTCCTCGTCGACCTGAAGCCGGTGAAGGCCCGCAGTGCACGGGGTTGCTACGAAGGATCGCTACGCGGGCCCGACGGCGCGCTGGGGGCGACGCTGTATCAGGAACATCTGTTGCTGCCGGGGGCGATGTCCGAGCTCGTCGAGGGTGTCCTGCGGCTGGAGGCCGAGTCGGCTGCCCAGGAGGGCCGGGAGCCGCGGGATCTCGAAGCACTGCAGCAGGCGCACCGGGAGCACCCGGCTGGGCGCTGAGTCGGGGCCCCCGAACGGTCGGCGTTTTCTCTTTGGCGGTGTATATGCGCAGAAATGGCGCTCGCGCGCGGGTGTATATGCGATCGGAACGACGCGTATACAGCCACGCGGATGCTTCGTTTCGTCGCGTACACAGCCATGCGCGGCTAACCGGGTGCGCCGCATATGCCGCCCCGCGCGGATCATCCTGCTCGCCGCGTATACCGCCACGCAAGAACCTCGGGGCAGCGTCGGGGTAGCGACTTGGCCCCCCGAACAGGAGCGGGCGTACTGTTTGCAAATGGCAATCGCAATCACCGACGACCACCGCGCCCTGGGCCAAACGGCCTCGGACTTCCTCGCCAAGCACGACTCCCGCGGGGCGGCCAGGGCCCTCCTCGAAGCCGAGAAGGAGGGACTCCCACCCTTTTGGGGCGACCTGGCGGCGTTGGGCTGGCTCGGGCTGCACCTACCCGAGTCCGTGGGCGGGTCCGGGTACGGACTGCCCGAGCTCGTGATCGTCGTCGAGGAGCTGGGCCGCGCCGTGGCGCCTGGGCCCTTCGTGCCGACCGCTGTTGCGAGCGCGGTGATCGACGCCGCCGGATCGGACGATCTGAAACGGAAGTGGCTCCCGGGACTGGCCGACGGCTCTGTGTGCGGTGGCGTCGCGCTATCCGCCGACATCACCGTGTCGGGAGGCAAGGCCGCCGGGACGGCGAAGGCGGTGCTGGGCGGTGGCCTCGCCAACGTGCTCGTCCTGCCTGCGGACGACGATGCCATCGTGATCGACGCGTCGGCCGGTGGGGTGAAGGTCGAGGTGCCGAAAAACCTCGACCCGACGCGGCGGTGCGCGCGGGTGACGCTTGACGGCGCGGATGCCGAGGTCATTCCGGGCGGGCGACGGGTGCTCATCGATCTGGGACGAGTGCTCGTCGCGGCCGAGGCCGTAGGCGTCGCCACCGAATGCACCGAGCAGGCCGCGGAGTACGCCAAGGCGCGGGTGCAGTTCGGCCGGCCCATCGCCACGTTCCAGGCGGTCAAGCATCACTGCGCCAACATGGCAGTGGCGGCCGAACTGGCGACCGCCGCCGTCTGGGACGCAGCGCGGGCGGCGGACGAGGGCGGCGCACAGCTGTCGTACGCCGCTGCGGTGGCCGCTGCGCTGGCGATCGCAGCCGGGGACGAGTGCGCCAATCTCAACACGCAGGTGCACGGCGGCATCGCGATCACGTGGGAGCACGATGCGCACCTCTACATGCGCCGGGCAACGGCGCTCGAGGCCGTTGTCGACGCCGAGGAGGCGGCGCGGGAGGTGACGGATCTCGTGCGGGAGGGGGTGCGGCGGGTGCGCACCATCGACCTGCCGCCCGAGGCCGAGCCGATGCGCGACGAGGTGCGGGCGTTCGCGGCGCGGGTGAAGGACCTGGACGAGGCGGCGCGGCGTGAAGCGCTGATCGAGTCGGGCTACGTGATGCCGCACTGGCCCAAGCCGTGGGGGCGGGACGCGGGGGCGGTGGAGCAGCTCGTCATCGAGCAGGAGTTCCGGGCGGCCGGCGTGTCGAAGCCGCAGTACTCCATCACGGGGTGGGTGATCCTGACGCTGATCCAGCACGCGACCGAGGACCAGGTGTCCCGCTGGGTCCTGCCGGCGTTGCGCCAGGAGGTCATCTGGTGCCAACTCTTCAGCGAGCCCGACGCCGGGAGCGACGCGGCCGGCGTGAAGACACGGGGTACCCGCGTCGACGGTGGCTGGCTGGTGAACGGCCAGAAGGTGTGGACGAGCGGCGCCCACTATGCGTCGTTCGGCCTCGCCACCATCCGCACGGACCCCGACGCCCCCAAGCACAAGGGCATCACGACGATGGTCATCGACATGCACGCGGACGGCGTCGAGGTGCGGCCGTTGAAGATGACGACGGGTCAGTCGGAGTTCAACGAGGTCTTCTTCAACGACGTGTTCGTGCCCGACGACGACGTCATCGGGCCGGTCAACGGGGGCTGGACCGTGGCGCGCGCGACGCTCGGCAACGAGAGCGTCTCCATCGGCGGCGGCCAGGGCGGAGGCGGTGGGGGCGGCGGCATGCAGGCCGAGTCGCTGATCGCCGGGCTCGACGCGCATCCCGAGCGGCTGAGCGGCGGGGCGGGGCGCATCGGCCGGTACGTGTCGACGACCGACGCCCTGGCCGTGCTCAACATGCGGAGCGCGCACCGCGCCGTCGTCGGTGGCGGCCCGGGGCCCGAAGGCAACGTCGCCAAGCTCGTGCTTTCGGAGCTGGGCCACGAGGGTGCCGCCATCCGCGTCGCACTGGGTGGGCCGGAGACGGCCTACGCCGAGGGCGAGGGGATGCTCACCTCGTGGTCGGTGCTGATGCATCGAGGGATGTCGATCGCCGGTGGGACCTCGGAGATCAAGCGCAACCAGATCGGCGAGCGCATCCTGGGTCTGCCGCGGGACCCGCTGATCAACTGAGCCGGCGGTACGTCAGGATTTGGACTCGTCCGCCGCGACCACGTTCGGGTAGGCGCCGACGAGGCCGGTGAGGCCAACGGAAGAGGCATCGAAGCCGAAGACGTGCCGGAGCTGAGCGATGGTCGCCTGGCGCGTGACCGGCCACCCCTGCGTCGGCGGCAGGTCCGGCGGGTCACAGCCGTCGGTTGCGAGCGGCTTGAGCGAGGCGGGGATCGGCACCTTGAGGGCGTTGGCAATCGCGAGGAGGCCGCCCTGGCCCGAACCGACCTCGCAGATGTCGGCGAACACGAGATGGCCGGCGCCCTTGATCAGGATCAGCCGCTTGGGGGCGTGCATCTTGCCGTAGGCCGTGATCATCCCGGAGGTCGGCACGACGGTGTCGGCGGTGCCGGACATGAGCAACCCCGGCTGGTGCGGCACGATGCTGTCCGGCCCCTTCTTGGCGTCGCCGGGCAACCCGACCGTGGCCCCGGCGAGACCGATGAACGTCGCGACCTTGGGGTCCGCGGCCGCCAACGCCTCCACGGCGACACCGCCAGCCGAGTGGCCGACCGCACCGACCTTCTTGGTGTCGATATGGCCGTCGAACGGGCTCGCCGTCGTGGCGTTCTGGTGATCCATGAGGGCGATGGTCGCCTCGAGGTCCTGAACGTCGGTCGTCTTGGCCGTCGCGCCGGTGGGACCGCCCAGGACCTCGGTCAGGTCACGGCTGTAGTGGTCCGGCGCCGCCACCACGAAGCCCCACGAGGCGAGGAACGAGGTGAGGAACGTCGACTGGTCGCGGAAGCCGGCATAGCCGTGGCTGAAGACGACCAGCGGATAACGGCCGGGCGCGACGGCGACGTCGCGCACGCCGCCGCTCGGATAGGTGACCGAGAAGCCCGCCGGGATCAGCTTCTGCAGTGACGACGGCAACCATGCGCTGACGTCGTACGTCGCCTCGGTCCCGCCGGCGACGGCCGCCTTCGTCGCCGGGTACCACACCTCGACGGGCGCACCGTCCGTCGGCAGCGTCAGGGTCGTCTCGCCGACACCGAACGGCCCGGGGTTCGTGAAGCTGGTGGGACCCAGGTGGCGGACCACCGGGACGGTGTCGCCATCGAGCTCGTGCGTGCCTGAGGTTGCCGTCGTCGTCGCGCCGGCCGTGGCCGCGGTCGCGGCCGCGGGTGCGCCCGCCAACAAGGCAACAGCAGCAACAGCAGCAACGGCCAACAAGAGCCCACGAACGCGGACGGCTCGGGGGGCGTGTCCTCCGGTCATGGGTCGGTAAACGTACTCAACCGTTCGTCCTGATGCCGTTCAGGACCGGACCGTCAGCCTCCGGAGCCGCTGGCGCCACCCCCGAACACCGAGTCCGGCGCGCGCCAGTCCGTCGACACGAACCGGTGCACGATGAGCCAACGATCGTCCACGGGCACCAGGCGGTCGCGGTAGCGGCCCATGTGATCGAGCCCGATCTCGGTGAAGACGGTGAAATAGCTCGCCACCGTCGCCTCGCGCTCCGACAGCGCCTCGAACCGCACGTTGGTCACCGTGTGCCGCACGACCCGTCGCACTGCGCCACTAGCGCGGGCCGTCGCCGCCACCCCCTGCGCCTGCTGGGCCGCCGTTGCACCCCCGAAGCGCTCCACGATGGCGGCGCGCCCGACCAACGGTGCCTGCCCCCGGATCTCGAGCACGCCGTCCTCGCAGAACGCCCCGGCGAATTCGTCGAGCTGGTACCGGTCGCCGGCGTGCGAATACTGGGCCAGCGTGTCCCGGCACCGCTCCCGCGCCACCAGCTCCCACAGTTCCATCGGCGGATCACGCTAACAACGGCCGACAACCACGAACAGGTCCACCGGGAACGAGCACCCCCTCTCGTAGAGTTCGTGCCGATGCCGGAGCCGCCCGAGCCCCAACACGGCCGGGTCTATTCCGGTTGGCACCTCCTCGTCGGCCCACCCCGATCGGCGCGAGGCTCCGGAAAGGACCGCATCACCCCCATCGAGGGGCTGTCCGCGCTCTCCCTCGACGCCCTCACGAGCGTCGCCTACGGCCCCGAGGCGATCATCCTCGTGCTCGCCGTCGCCGGCGCGGGCGCGCTCCACCTCGTCCTGCCCATCACGATCGCGATCGTCGGGCTCCTCGCCATTCTCGTCTGCTCCTACCGTCAGGTGATCGACGCCTATCCGGGCGGCGGCGGGGCCTACGCCGTATCACGGGCGAACCTCGGCACGAACGTCAGCCTCGTGGCCGCCGCCGCGCTCGTCGTCGACTACACGCTCACCGTCGCCGTCTCCATCGCCGCCGGCGTGGCGTCGCTCCAGAGCGCCTACCCCAGTCTCGACGGAGCGACCATCCCCCTGTGCCTCGGCATCCTCTTCTTCATCACGATCCTGAACCTCCGGGGCCTCGGCGAGACCGCCCGCGCCTTCCTGCTCCCAACGATGGTGTTCATCGTGGGGCTCCTCGCCGTCATCGCCGTCGGCCTCTTCCACCCCCTCGGTCTCCACGAGGCGCAGGTCGGACAGAGCCAGCTGCCGACCACCGGCCTCAAGGCCGTCACGGTCCTCCTGGTCCTCAAGGCGTTCTCGGCTGGCTGCAGCGCGCTCACCGGTGTCGAGGCCATCGCCAACGGCGTGCCCCTGTTCAGGGAACCCAGACC
>DATHPK010000229.1:0-8778 GCA_035483935.1 Acidimicrobiales bacterium | reverse complement strand
CTCGGTGGGGCGCCGTTCGCCTCACTCTGACAGAAGCGTCGAACGGGCCGCCGCCGAATCGACACGCTCGACGGAGAAATCCGAAATTTCTCGGAGATGCGACCGCGCGACCCATTCCGGCGGCCTGCAACACCCACCGTTCGGTCCGTCTTGACCCGCGGCAAGACCCGTTCGTACTCTCCTCGTCACAGCCGTCGATCACCAGGGGGTGGCACATGTCCGGTACAGGTGAGGTCCGCATGCTCATCGGGGGCGACCTCGTGGAGGCCGCCTCGGGCAAGACGTTCGACAACATCAACCCCGCCACCGAAGAGGTGCTCGGCCCGGTGGCCGACGCGTCCGCCGAGGACATGCGGGCCGCGATCGGCGCCGCCCGTAGGGCCTTTGACGAGACCGACTGGTCGACGAACCATTCGCTGCGCCAGCGCTGCCTCGAGCAGTTGCACGAAGCGCTCGACTCCGAGCGTGAGGAGATCCGCGAGGAGATCATCGCCGAGGTGGGTTCGCCGCGCATGATGACCTTCGCAGCGCAGGTCGACTGGCCCCTCACCGACGCGCTGACGTGGCCGGCCAAAATGATCGACGAGTTCCCTTGGGAACGCTCGCTACCGGACTCCGACATGATGGGAATGGCCAGCCGCCGCGCCGTCTACAAGGAGCCGATGGGTGTGGTCGGCGCCATCATCCCCTGGAACTATCCGGTCGAGGTCACGCTCAACAAGTTGGGTCCGATCCTGGCGACCGGCAACACGGTGATCATCAAGCCGGCGCCCGACACCCCGTGGAACGCCACGCGGCTGGGTCGCCTGGTGGCGGAGAAGACCGACATCCCTGCCGGCGTCGTCAACGTCGTCACGTCCTCCGACCATCTCGTCGGCGAGGAGCTCACGCTCTCGCCCGAGGTCGACCTGATCTCGTTCACAGGCTCGACCGCGACCGGCAAGCGGATCATGGAGAAGGGCGCGGCGACGTTGAAGCGGGTCTTCCTCGAGTTGGGTGGCAAGTCGGCGATGATCGTCTGTGACGACGCCGACTTCGCCTCGATCGTGCCGGGCGGCGCCATGGTCTGTGTCCACGCCGGACAAGGCTGCGCGATGCAAACCCGCATGCTGCTCCCGCGCTCCCGCTACGAAGAGGGGGTCGAGTTGGTCACCGCCGCCATGGCGGGCGTGCCCTACGGCGACCCGGGGACGGACGACGGCGTCTTGATGGGCCCGGTGATCAGCGCCCGCCAGCGCGACCGGATCCTGGGCTACATCGCCAAGGGGCAGGAAGAGGGAGCCAAGCTCGTCTTCGGCGGCGGACGCCCTTCCCACCTCCCCAAGGGGTACTTCGTGGAGCCCACGCTCTTCGTCGACGTCGACAACTCGATGACGATCGCGCAGGAGGAGATCTTCGGCCCGGTGCTCTGCGTGATTCCCTACGAGGACGACGACGATGCCGTGCGCATCGCCAACGAAAGTGCCTATGGGCTCTCGGGCGGCGTCTACTCGACGTCCGAGGAGCGTGCCACCGGCATCGCCCGGCGAATCCGCACCGGGTCGATCGGTGTGAACGGCGGCCTCTGGTACGGAGCGGACTCGCCGTATGGCGGCTACAAGGCGAGCGGTATCGGCCGCCAGTGCGGCATCGAGGGGTTCGAGCAGTACCTCGAGACCAAGGCCATCGCCTGGCCCGGGGGCTGACGCCTCAGGGCGACCAATCCGCCAGGATCTCGTCGACCGTGGCCAGGCGGGCGATGAAGGCGAGGCTGTGCTTCAGCATGGACTCGTGGTGCTCGCGGGGCGTACCCACCGACGCGTCGGTGGGTACGGTGACGGCGAAGTTCTCGTCGGTTGCTCCGGCCACGGCGAGGGGGATGGCCAGATTGGTCGAGACCCCCGCCACGACGACCTCGTCGATCCCGAGGTTGCGCAGGATGGTGAGCACCTCGGTGCTGTGCACCGGCGAGAAACCTTGGTGCCGCGGCAAGACGAGATCGTCGGGCTCGACACCGATCTCGTGGATCACCTCCATGGCGGGGTGCGACGGATCCCAATCGCTGTTCGAGCGGGTCCTGCGCATCAGGGGTGCCCGGCGGTTCGCCGATTGCCCCGCTGCGAGCGGCATGTAGGTCAGGTGCACCACCCGCGCGCCGGCCGCCCGGGCCCCCGTGGCCAGACGTCCCATGGCCGCGCGCGCCGGTTGCGCTTCCTCGGCGAGGGCGGGGAGCACCGTGAGGTCGCCGATCACGCCGCGCTGACACTCGATGAAGAGGACAGCGCTGTGGTGGGGGTCACTCATCGCATGCGCACCTTTCAGCCGCTGGAGCCTCGTCGCGCCGGGCGACGTCGCACTTTCTCGACTCGATTCAAGCAGACGCTCTTGCCTGCCTCATGTTCGAATGCCGAGCTCGGCCAGAACCGATGCCGTGTCGGAGCCCAGGCTGGCAGCCGCTCTTGTCACGGGACGAGCCCGCGGCGGAGCCGGTGTGACGTCGGGCGACACGGGCAGCGTAGGCCCGGCGAGCGTGGCGCACACCGCGGCCATCGACACGTCGAGCAGCCAGCGTCCGCCGGATGCGAGGGCGTCGAGGCATGCGTTTGCCGCGGCGAGCCCGGTGATCGGGTCGGCAACGGCATCAGCGCAGAACATCGCGGTGCCGTCGTGCCAGACCACGAGGCCACCTCCGACGGCAGCGTCGTCGCCGAACGCCACGCGGGCGGTCTCATCGTCCCGGCCGTAGCCGGTGATGGAGATCCAGACCTGCGGTCCACCGGCGCGCACCTCGTCGGCGGCTCGCACGTCGAGTTGCTCGAGTGCACGCGGCCGGCTGGCCTCGATGACGACGTCAGCCGCCCGGATCAGCGCGCGCAGCGTGTCCCGGCCTCCGGTTTGCCGAAAATCCAGCGCGACGGATCGTTTGCGCCCGTTGAGGAGGTCGAAGAAACCCGCCGGCCCGCGGCGCGCGCCGTCGGGACGGGACGGCGACTCGACCTTGATCACCGTGGCGCCCGTACCCGCCAAGAGGTCTCCGCACAGGGGTCCCGCCCACAGGGCGGACAGATCGATCACGATCAGACCGCCCGGCTCTCGCGCCGGCGCAGGTCCGAGCGGGAGACGGGTCACGTCTGTCCGCCCCTTTGCTTCCCCGGCCCGCGCCACCGGCAGACCGAGCAGCGCGCCCCGCGCGACGAGCTCGTCGAGGTCCCGGTTCGCGACGGCGTCAGCGACCGCCGACCAGGCGGCGGGGGTGCTGCGCGGCGTGTAGTCGAGCTCGAGCCAGGCAGGGATCGCCTCGAAGTCCTCGTCTCGGGCCAGCGACACCGCGACGAGGCCGTCTCTCGAGGCCAGCAATCGGCAACTGCCGCCACAGCTGGTCGTTCCCCGGCGCCAGAGACCCATGTGTGCGGCGCGCTCACCGAGCAGGGCCAGCGCGTCCAGGCCCTCGAACGGCCGGGCGAGCTCTTCGACACCCTCGACCAGATGCTCGGGCGGGCCGAGCGGGGCCTCGGGCAGCCCGGTGAGCGCCATCACGCCGCTCGCCGCCCAAAGCCGGGCCCGTGGGTCGTCCATCTGCGGCAGGGTAACGTCTCGCGATTCTCGAACACCTGAGCGCCGATGCGCTCCTGGCCGAGCTGCAAAGCGACGTTTCGCCCGAGCGCAGCGCCCCCGTACGGGTCCCGCTCGACGGGCGGCTCGAGCCGCCGCCCCCAGGGGCCGTCGATCGCCTGGTCAGCTTGCCGTTCGTCGTCGTGGGGGTGACACAGGGAGACGTAGACCCTGCGTGGCTCGAACTGTGCGACGTCGCAGTCGCCGAGGACGGCCCCATGCTCGGTCGGGTGGAGGAGAACCTTGCCGCCCAACCGATCGCTGGTACGACGCTCGCGCTGCTGTTGCGCGCCGCGCCACGGCGTTCGGTTGCGGACGGCCTTGTGGCCGAGTCGGCCGCCTACTCGGTGCTCCAGTCCGGCCCGGAGTTCGCGGCTTGGCGCACGGCCAACCCGCCCCGGACCCTGCGCGACGACGGGCCACGGGTGCGGGTCGAGCGTGGCGGCAGCACCCTGGTCATCACGCTCATCCGACCGGAGCGGCTGAACGCGCTCGACGCCCGGATGCGGGACGAACTGGTCGATGCCCTGGTGCTGGCGACAGCAGATACCGGGATCACATGCGTCGAGTGGCGGGGTGAGGGCAGGTCGTTCTGTGCCGGCGGCGATCTCGACGAGTTCGGCACGCGGCCGGACCCGGCGACGGCGCATCTGGTACGGCTGCAACGGAGCGTGGGCCGCGCGCTCGCACAGCTCGGCAAGCCGACCGTCACCTACCTGCACGGCCCCTGCATGGGATCGGGTGTCGAGCTCGCGGCGTTCACGAGCACGGTGGTGGGTTCTCCGGAGACGACGCTCGCTTTGCCCGAGATCGGGCTCGGCCTCGTCCCCGGAGCGGGCGGGACGGTGAGTCTGACCCGCCGGATCGGCCGGCTTCGCACCGCCTCGCTGGCGTTCTCCGCCGAGCCGATTGATGTGATCACGGCGAAGGAATGGGGACTGGTCGATCGAATCGAGCCCTAGCGGGAAGGCGCTGGGGTCATTCGGCGTCCGACCTCGGGGGGGACGTCTCCTTCGGAGGCTCTACGCTCATGTCGATGGCTTCGACCTCCGGTTCGGGACACACGCACACGCCGGCTCCGTCGCACGCCCAGCGCGCCCGCGGCGCAGCAGCGGCGAACGACCCGTTTCCCGGTGTCGAGAAGGTCCGGTCGGGCCTCTGGAGCATCCCGGTACCGCTGCCGAACAACTCCCTTCGTTACGTCCTGGTCTACGTCTTCGAGACCGACCGCGGGCCGTACCTCGTGGACGCGGGATGGAACACGGACGATGCGTTCGCGGCGTTGTCGAGCGGACTCACCGAGGTCGGCTGCGACGTGGCGGACGTGCAGGGCGTCATGGTCACCCACATCCACCCCGATCACTACGGTCTCGCCGGCCGCATCCGCGAAGCATCGGGCGCATGGATCTCGCTCCATCCCGCCGACGCCGAACTGATCCACGATCGCTACGACGAGCCCGACGACCTGTTGGACCGGGTGGCGGCGGCGTTGCGGCGTATGGGCGCGCCCCCCGAAGAGCTCGAACCACTGCGAAACGCCGCCATGCCGGTGCGGCCGTTGGTGGATCCCGTCGTTCCCGACGTGCTCCTCGAGGATGGTGCGCAGCCGGAGGTGCCGGGTTGGGACCTCACGGCGATCTGGACCCCGGGTCACTCCCCGGGTCACCTCTGTTTCTATGAGGCGCGCAACGAGCTGATGCTTTCCGGCGACCACGTCTTGCCGCGCATCACCCCGAACATCCCGTTCCATCCCCAGGCCGGCGCCAATCCCCTGGGCGACTACCTGAACTCGCTCGACAAGCTCGAGCCCTACGAGGTCAATGAGGTACTGCCCGCGCACGAGTACCGATTCGAGGATCTCCGCACCCGCTTGGAAGAACTGCGCCAACACCACCGGGACCGTTTCACCGAAGTGATCGCGATCCTCTCCGAGGGGCCGCACACGGCGTGGGACATCGCGTCGCACATGCGCTGGTCTCGTTCGTGGGACGACATCGCGGGCTTCATGCGCCGCGCCGCCGTGGGAGAGACCGTGTCCCACCTGCGGGCGCTCGAGATCGAGGGCGCCGTGCAGGTTGACGACGGCGAACCGGCGCTGTGGTCGCTCAACGAAGATGCCGGCGCACGGCGGGCGTCGCGCTGACCGCGAGCGGCGCGCATCGGAGGGCATGTCGCTAACCTCATCCGGGACACAGTGACGAGGTGATGCAGGATGAGAGTGGCGTTCGCCCTTTCGGGGGGTGGCAACTTGGGCGCCATGCAGGCCGGGGGCATGCGGGCGCTGGTCGAAGCCGGCATCGAGCCTGACCTGCTGACGGGGTCGTCCATCGGTGCACTCAACGCCGCGTTCTACGCGACGCATCCGGGCATCGATGGCTGCAAGGAACTCGAGACCGCCTGGAGCGACCTGACCCGAAAGAACGTCTTTCGCTTCGAACTGTTCCGGGCCGTCGCGGGATTCGTAGGCCTGCGCGACCACCTGGTCACGACCAAGAGGCTCAAGATGATCATCCACGAGTGGTTGGGCATCGATCGGATCGAAGAGGCGAAGGTGCCGTTCGCCGCCGTCGCCACCGACGCGTTGACCGGCGACATCGTGGTGATGCACGAAGGCGACGTGGCGTCCGCACTCCTGGCCACCGCCGCCATCCCGGGGATCTTCCCGCCCGTCTATCGCGAGGGTCGCTGGTTGGTCGATGGTTCCCTGTCCGCGGGGTGTCCGGCCAGCGAGGCGCTCGACCTCGGTGCCGACGAGGTCTATGCGTTCCTGACGACCACGGCACCCAGGCGAAAGCCACCACGCGGAGCGGTGGCCGCCGCAATGAGCACCGTGTCGCTCATGACGTCGAAACTGCAGATCGCCAGGCTCCAGAGCGCCGAGGCGACCGCCGCCCAGCGCAATGGTGCGGTCTATTTCGTGCCGTCGCCGTTTCCCGAGGCGCCCTCACCGTTCGACTTCGACCAGGGAGCGACATTGGCGGCATCGGGGTACGCCCGCGCCACGGAGTGGGTGCTTGAGCAGGCGTTCGGTTCCCCGTCCGTCGATCAGACGAACCAGGCGGCGAGCAAGCCTTAGGCGTTCGACGGCGCGCCGAGGGCACGGGCGCAGAACGAGCGCACCTGGCCCGTCACATCGGCCCGCGACGACGCCTCGTGGCTCGACGGCGTCAGGCCTGCGGCCGCCCAGACGACCGAGCGAATCATGTTGGCATCGGCGGGCGGATCGGCCAGTGGGAACGATCCCTCGGCGGCTCCAGCGGCCAGCAGCGTCTCGAGGGGGGCCATCAGCAACTTGGAGGCGTGGCGCGTTTCCTCGGCATAGCCGTCGGCCCGCATCGCACCGGGCGATCCCAGGACGCGCACTCGGGCCGCCTTGGCCCGGTGCTGCCCCAAGCTCAGGATCTCGTCGATCCAGGCGTCGAGCGCGGCGCGGGGCGAGGGCGCTGCGTCGACCTTGGCATTGAGCCGCGCAGCCGCGTTCTCGGCCTCCCGCCGGTACAGCGCACAGAGGAGCTGATCCTTCGACTCGAAGTGGCGGTAGAACGAGCGCGTCGAGAGGTTCGCCTCGCTGAGGATGTCGGCAACGGACGCGCCGACGTAACCGTTGCGGCCCATCACGACCATCGCCGCGTCGAGGAGCAGACGGAGCTCGTCCTCGGACTCGAAGCGCCGGGGACGGCCCGTCCGGGTGGCGACCGGGACCGACTTGGCCTGAGTCATCCGCGTAGGGCGTCTGCTAACACGGGAATTTCGGCCAGCGCGCGGAGCCCGTCGTTGAGATGGGTGCAACAGTCGACCGACCGCAGCTGAGAGAGCACCTCGATTCGCAGGTCGTGGAGCGTCGTTCCGACGAGTCGCGGAGCGTTGGGTGCGGCCAGCGGACACTCGGGGTAGGGCAGGACCCGAGGGATCGCCTGAACGGAGAGCACCGTGCCACTGGCCCGATCGGCTGTGCCGACGACCTCGTACTCGTGCAACACAACCTCGTCACCTCCGGGCACCCAGCAGCTGTCCCGGAACATGGTGTCGAACTCGAGGTGGTCGCCGTCCTCCCATACGTCGATCCGGCGCGCCCGTCGCATGGCGATCTCGGGTGGATCTTCCAGCTCGTGCCAGCCCAGCGGGTCGGCCGGGTCGGCCAGAGAAGGAGCGAGAGGGGTATTGGAGCTCACACCTCGGAGAGCCCCGTTGGGGTACAGGGCGCTCGAGCCCTCTCGAAAGCCCGAGCAGATGCCGCGCATGTCGCTCTTCGTACCGCTGCCCAGGCGGTCGCGCATGCCCGGGACCACGTCGGCCCAGCGGAAATAGGTGAACCCCGAGATGAGGGTGGCGCCGGCGATGTCGTCGAGCAGCAGGAGCAGCGGCGTCCCGGCCTCGTACTCGCCGGACAGCTCCTGTGCGATGGCCGAGCGCAGGTTGCCCCCGGCCCGACAGCCGACCAACCGTTGCAGGTCGGCGTTGGCGGGGTCGCTCTCGATGCGCACGACGTCGCGGGCGCGACCGGTGACGGCATGCAGGTCGGAGGCGTCGATGATCGAGGGTTCGCCGTTGGCGGGGGTGAGGAGGTCGCGCGCCCTCCCCTTGAGGTTGAGCTCGGAACCGAACCCATCCGGCCAGACCATCAGCATGGTCGAGGTCCGGCGCACCGAGTCCGGCCGCCGCGCCGGCTGGACGGCGACCGGGTCGGCCGGAGCCGGATCCAGGGCCGTCGCCGATGGTTCGAAAATCATGTTTTCATGGTAAGCGACGTCGTGGTCCCGGCGACATTCCGGCGTCCTTGACACGAGCAGAGCCCGGCGGCGGCATCAGGGCGACGGCCGATCTTCACAGCAGACTCTTACGCCGCTCTGTTGGTTTCCTCACATTCGTGATGAAGAGTGGCCCCATGCGCATCCACAAGGGGAGGACTGCAGCCGCAGGGATTCTCTTTGCCATCGCCGCCACGGTGGCCGTGTGGAGCGGTCCCCTGTTCGCCGCATCGAGCTCGCTCCATGCGAGCAGTCAGTCACCGCTGCAGGCGGTCGGTCACAGCCGGACGGTTCGTTGAGCCTTCGGCTGAGGGCGGTGAAGATCGGCTCGTTGCTGCCTGTGCCGTAGACATTCGCTCAGCGGCTCCGACCTCGACGAAGGATTTGTCCCCGTCGGGCGGAAGGGGGAAAGGTGTGGCTCCATGAGCACTGAAGGAAC
>DATHPK010000228.1:0-3849 GCA_035483935.1 Acidimicrobiales bacterium | reverse complement strand
CGAGCCCTGCACACTGGTCCCGACGCTCGCGGCAACGTCGTCGAGCGCGCCGTCGGGGAGCGCGACCAGGTCGGACTCTGCCATCACTGGCCGCCAGTGCCGACCGAGTGCCTCGGGCGGCGGGGTGCGTTCGGGTTCACGCCCTCACTGTGGCACAAGAGGACGTCACGTCACAGGACGTCGTCGAGGCCGTGCAGCAGATGGCCCATCCGCTCGCGCTTCGTGCGCAGATAGGCGATGTTCTCCGGGTTGGCGGAGGTCTGCAACGGGACACGCTCGGTGATGTCGAGGCCGAAGCCCTCGAGTCCCCCGTACTTGACGGGGTTGTTCGTCATGAGGCGCATGGTGGTGACGCCGAGGTCCACCAGCATCTGGGCGCCGATGCCGTACTCGCGGCTGTCCACGGGAAGGCCCTGCTGCAGGTTGGCGTCGACGGTGTCGTGGCCCTCCTCCTGGAGTTGATAGGCCCGGATCTTGTGACCGAGGCCGATGCCACGGCCCTCGTGGCCGCGCAGATAGATGAGGACGCCTCGGCCCTCCCGTTCGATCATGTCCATCGCGGCGTGCAGTTGGGGACCGCAGTCGCAGCGCAGCGAGCCGAACACGTCGCCCGTCAGGCATTCGGAGTGGACGCGGACGAGTACGTCCTCGGTCCCGGCCACGTCGCCCATGACGAGTGCCAGGTGCTGTTCGCTGTCGAGCACCGATTCGTAGACGAGGGCGCGGAACTCACGGCCCTGGGCCGGGATGCGGGCCTCGGACACGAGGCGTACCAACTTCTCGTTCTGGCGGCGATAGCGGATGAGGTCGGCGATGGAGATCAGCGGGAGATCGTGCTTCTTGGCGAAGCGCTCGAGGTCGGGTAGCCGCGCCATCTCCGACTTGTCCTCGCTCACGACCTCGCACAGCACGCCCGCAGGTGACAGGCCGGCGGCACGGCTGAGGTCGACGGTCGCCTCCGTGTGGCCGGCCCGCTTGAGCACGCCACCGGGGCGATAACGCAACGGGAAGATGTGGCCGGGCCGATTGAGGTCGTTGGGCCGGGTGCTGGGATGGATGAGCGCCGCGATGGTGGACGCGCGGTCCGCCGCGGAGATCCCGGTCGTCGTGCCGTGGCGGTAGTCGACGCTCACGGTGAACGCCGTGCGCTGCGCCTCCGTGTTGGCCGAGACCATGAGGGGCAGGTCGAGCAGGTCGGCCCGCTCGGGGAGCAGCGGTGCGCAGATGACGCCCGAGGTGTGGGCCAGGAAGAAGGCGATCTTCTCGGGCGTCGCGGCCTCGGCCGCCATCACCAGGTCCCCCTCGTTCTCCCGGTCCTGGTCGTCGACGACGACCACCATGCCGAGCCTGCCGATTGCGTCGATGGCATCTTCGACGGTCGAGAATCCCATCAGGCCGCAACCTCCACGCGTAGGTCCTCTCCGAGCTGCTCGACCGAGACCAATCTGCCTCTCCACACGTCAGCAATTGTGCCAGCCCCGGGTCCGTGAAAAATCGGACGGCCGTCGTCGCCGCCAAAGAAGGCCGGCGCCAGGTACAGGACGTAGCGGTCCACGAGCCCAGCGGCGTGAAAGTCGTGGGCCACGGTGGCCCCGCCCTCGACGAGGAGCTGCAGGACGCCGCGCCTGCCGAGCTCGTCCAGGACCCCGTCCAGATCACCCTCGAGCTCGAGCGCCGGCCGAACCTTGGCGCTCTCGGGCGCCCGGCCGAGCACCACGCGCAGCGGCTGTTCCTCGCCGGCGTCCCGGTCGTCCTCGAGGCGGACCGTGAGTTCGGGGTCGTCGGTACGCACGGTGCCGGCACCGACGAGCACGGCGTCGGACATCCCGCGCAGGTGGTGCACGTCGCGGCGAGCGGCCTCGCCTGTGATCCAACGGCTGGAGCCGTCGGGGGCGGCCGTCCGGCCGTCCAGGCTGGCCGCCATCTTCAAAATGACCCAGGGCTGGCCCGTGCGACGATGCTTGATGTACGGCGCCAGCTGCTCGGCCACCTCGTCGCCGGCGACGCCCTCCGTCACTTCGATCCCGGCCTCGCGCAGGGCCGCCACACCGCGCCCGGCGACCCGCGTGTCGGGGTCCTGCACGCCGATGACGACCCGGGCCACCCCCGCCCCGATGATGGCGTCGGTGCACGGTGGCGTCCTTCCGTGGTGGACACAGGGCTCGAGCGTCGCGTACAACGTGGCGCCGCGGGCCGCCTCCCCGGCGAGCGCCAGGGCCGTCGCCTCGGCGTGCAGGCCGCCCGGTGGCGCCGTCGCTCCCTCGTAGAAGGTCGCGACGTCGCTGGCATGGGCGGTGGGGAAGATCACGCAGCCCACCCAGGGGTTGGGTGCGGTGCTCCCTCGGACCGTGGCCGCGAGCGCCATCGCACGGCGCATGTGCTGCACATCGTCCATGGTCACGTCCTCATGTGGGTCGGATTACCGCCCTGTCGGTTGACAATTATAGAACAGGTTCTAGTTTTTGTCGACAGTGCCTGGTGAGAGCGCTACGCCCGCTCCAGGAGGCCGACCAGGGCGGTGATGTCCGCCACGATCGCGGTATGGGGCGCGGCACGCAATGCGGCCTCGTCGTGCGCACCGGTCAGGACGCCCACCACTGCGCCGGCACCCGCGGCGGTGCCCGCCTCAAGATCGCTGACCGTGTCCCCCACTGCAACGACAGCGCCGGGATCCTCGATCCCGAGCCGGGCCATCGCGCCGAGAACCAGATCGGGCGCCGGACGGCCCTTCCCCACGTCCACCGGCGAGAGGGCGAGATCGATGTCCACCCACCACCCCAATGCATCCAAGAGCGCGTCGCGGGTCGAGGGCGCGAAGCCGGTCGTCAGGCAGATCCGGACGCCTCGGGAGCGGAGCTCGCGCATGGTATCGAGCGCGCCGGGAATCGGCTCGACCCCGCCGGCGACGATGGCCTCGTAGGACCTTGCGAACTCCACGGTCGCGCGCTCCGCGTCCGCGGGCTCGAGGAGCGTGGCGAAGACGTCCGCCTTCGACCAGCCCATCGTCTCGCGCACGAACCGGTGCGCATCGGCGTAGCGGGGCGTTCCGCTGGTGACTCCGACTGCCGCCAGCGCTTCGTCGAACGCGGTCTCCACCGCGCCGTCGTCCCGCACCGTTGTGCCGGCCATGTCCAGGCAGGCGAGCGCGAAGCGGCCGATCACGCGCCGGCCCCCACTGCGTCCAGGGTGTCGCGCGCGATCGCGGGCGAACAGGTCATCCCCCTCCCTCCCGGCCCGGTCACGAGCCATACCCGGTCGTCGATCTGCTCGCGCAGGCAGACGGCTCCGTTCCGGCACTCTGCGTAGACGCCTTCCCAGCGCCGCCGGATGGGAGGGAGCTCACCGCCGAGAATGCGGCCCGCCCGCGCGAGGAGCTCCGTCGTCGGCGCCTCGGAGAGTGCGAAATCGAACGGCTCGTCGTACGCGTGCGTGTCGCCGATCGTGAGCCCCCCGTCGGGCCGCTGCACCAACAGCAACTGCAGGTGATGCTGCGCCGCGATCTCGTCCTGTTCCCCGAGCTCGTGCCGCGGCGCGTGCTCGTAGGCCGGGTAGTACCGCAGCGAGTCTGCATCCGCGAGGGCGGTGGCCAGTGAACCGGGGTACGGCTCCGTCTCGAACATCTGCAGCCGGACGCGCCGGAGCCGGGACACGAGCGGCATGGCCGCCGGAAGGCGGTCGTACGCGGCACCCGTCGCCACGATCACGACGTCGCCCTCCCAGCGAGAACCGGCGGTGTCGAGCACCGAACCGGGCGCGGTGTCTGTCACGTGTCGGCCCGGGTGAAACCGGTAGAGCTCCGGCGCGCTGGTGGCGAGGTGGTGACGCAGCGCGTGCGGGGCACGGCGGGGC
>DATHPK010000227.1:0-6818 GCA_035483935.1 Acidimicrobiales bacterium | reverse complement strand
GCGCGCCCACCGCGAGGCCGAGGAACACCGCTACTTCCAGGCCGAGACCTCTGAGGGGGCCCAAGAGCTGCTCCCCCGCGGCACGACGCCGGCGGGCGAGCTGCGCAGCGAGGTCGGCGCGGTCCTGCGGCTGCCCGAGGGCGGCTACATCGACCCGGGCGACATCGACATCGAGCGTCGCGACGACCAGACGATGATCATCAACATGGGCCCGCAGCACCCGTCGACGCACGGGGTGCTCCGGCTCATGCTCGAGCTCGACGGCGAGACGGTGCTGCGCACGAAGCCGGTCATCGGCTACCTGCACACGGGCATGGAGAAGACGGCGGAAGAGCTCACGTACGTGCAGGGCGCCACGAATACGACGCGCATGGACTACCTCTCGCCGCTGCACAACGAGTTGGTGTTCTCCTTGGCCACCGAGGCGTTACTCGGCGTGGAGCTGCCGCCGCGCGCCACCTGGATCCGCATGTTGATGTGCGAACTGAACCGAGTGTCTTCGCACCTGATGTGGATGGCGACCAACGGCATGGACCTGGGGTCGACGTCGATGATGATCTACGGCTTCCGTGAGCGCGAGATGGTGCTCACGTTCTTCGAGAAGACGACCGGGCTGCGGATGAACCACAACTTCATCCGTCCGGGCGGAGTGGCCGCCGACCTTGCCGACGGGTGGCAGGAGGACGTCGAGATCATCTGCGAGACGATCCTCGCCCGGACCTACGAATACGACGAGCTTCTTACGGGCCAGCCGATCTTCCGTGAGCGCACCGAGGCCGTCGGCAACATCTCGGCGGAAGAGGCGCTCGCGCTGTCGGTGACCGGTCCGATCCTGCGCTCCACCGGCGTGCCCTGGGACCTGCGCCGCACGATGCCGTACCTGGCCTACGACAAGCTCGACTTCGACGTCATCGTCGGCAGCTACGGCGACAACTTCGACCGCTACTCCGTACGCCTCAACGAAATCCGCGAGTCGATCCGCATGATTCGCCAGATCGTCGAGATGATGCCGCCCGGCGACTACCGGGTGCAGGACCGCAAGGTCACGCCGCCCCCGAGGGCGCGTATCGACGAGAGCATGGAAGCGCTGATTCACCACTTCAAGATCTTCACGGAGGGTTTCCGGATCCCCGAGGGCGAGGTTTATGTCGCGATCGAGTCGCCCCGCGGTGAGCTGGGCTGCTACCTCGTCTCTGACGGGACCTCGAAGCCATACCGCATGCACATCCGCGGGCCGAGCTTCGTGAACCTGCAGGCGCTGCCGCTCCTCCTGCGGGGCGGCCTGATGGCGGACGCCGTCGCCGTGATCTCCTCGGTCGACCCCGTGATGGGGGAGGTGGACCGGTGAGCCATCTCAAGGCGGACATCCGCCAGCGCGCGGAGGAGCTGATCGCGCTCTACCCCGAGCCGCGGTCCGCACTCATCCCGATGTGCCACCTGGCGCAGGAACAGGACGGCTGGCTCCGACCGGAGGCCATTTCCGAGATCGGCGAGCTCTGCGGCGTCACCGCGGCCGAGGTGAAGGGCACCGCCACCTTCTACGACATGTTGCACACCGAGCCGGTGGGCAAGTACGTGGTCGCGGTCTGCACGAACATCGCCTGTCTGCTCGGCGGCGCGCTGGAGCTGCTCGAGCACGCCGAGTCCACACTGGGTGTGCGGGCCGGTGGCACGACACCCGACGGCGTCTTCACGTTGCACGAGGCGGAGTGCCTGGCCGACTGCGACAAGACGGTGTGTGTGCAGGTGAACCACCGCTACGTCGGCGCCCAGTCGCCCGAGACGTTCGACGCGCTGGTCGACGACCTGCGCGCCGGCCGGCTGGATGAGACCGTGCCGCCGCACGGAACCCTCGTGCGGGTGCGGCGCACCGTCGGGCTGCAGGCCGACCGGGCGGCCATCGCCGCCGAACGCAGCCGAGAGGCCGAGGCCAAGGCGGCGCGCGCCACCGCGACGGCCGGAGCCGGGGAGAGCAAGGCCTGATGGCGATCACGGACGCTCCCAAGATCGTCACCGCGCGGCTCGAGCACGATGACTCGCACACGCTGGAGCGCTACCTGGCGACCGGCGGTTACAGCGGGCTGCGCAAGGCGCTGACCATGACCCCCGAGGCCGTGGCCGCCGAGGTCGACGCAGCCAGCCTGCTCGGACGCGGTGGTGCCGGCTTCCCGGCCGGCCGCAAGTGGTCGATGCTGCGCAAGAACCCGGTCACCTATCTCGTGATCAACGGCGACGAGTCGGAGCCGGCAACCTTCAAGGACCACATGTTGATCGAGGGTGACCCGCACCAGATCCTCGAGGGGGTGGTCATCTCCGCCTACGCGCTCCAGGTCAGCCAGGCCTTCATCTACCTCCGCGGTGAGTTCGCCCTCGGGCTCGAGCGGATGCAGCAGGCCGTCAACGACGCCTACGCCCATGGCGCCGTCGGCGCGAACATCTTCGACTCGGGCTTCTCGGTGGATGTCGTGGTGCATCCGGGTGCGGGCGCCTACATCTGCGGCGAAGAGACGGCGCTCCTCGAGTCGCTCGAGGGCAAGCGCGGCTTCCCACGTATCAAGCCGCCGTACTTCCCGGCCGCCATCGGGCTCTACGGCGAGCCCACCGTGGTCAACAACGTCGAGACGATGGCCAACATCCCGTGGATCGTGAACAACGGCGGCGCGGCCTTTGCGGCCCTCGGCGCCGGCCGTTCGACGGGCACCCGGCTCTTCGCCCTGGCCGGCCAGGTCCGCAAGCCGGGCAACTACGAGCTCGAAATGGTGAAGACCACCTTCCGCGACCTCATCTTTTCGCCCCTCCTCGGGGGCGGCATCCGCGGCTCCAACACGCTCAAGGCCTTCATCCCCGGCGGCGTCTCGGCGCCGTGGTTCGGTCCGGACCAGGTCGAGCTCCCACTCGGCCAGGACGAGGTAGGTGACGCCGGCTCCATGCTGGGCTCGGGCTCGGTCGTCGTCATGGACTCGTCCACCTGCATGGTGCGCGCGGCGTGGCGCATCACGAAGTTCTTCTCGCGCGAGTCCTGCGGCCAGTGCACGCCGTGTCGCGAAGGATCAGGGTGGCTCGAGCGCATCATGTACCGAATTGAGAGCGGCGACGGCCGCGAGGAAGATCTTGACCTCCTCATGGACCTCTGCGACAACATCTCGCCCGGCGTGGCCTGGCCGCCGCAGCAGACGACCATCTGCGTCCTCGGCCCGTCGATCCCGTCGTCGATCGCGTCGGGCATCCGCATGTTCCGCGACGAATTCCTCGTGCACGTCAAGGAAGGGGGGTGCCCCTTTGACTGACGTGGCGAAGTCGACGCCGAAGACGGAGCAGAACGACGAGATCACCATCACCCTCGACGGTCGGGCCGTGACCGCGACCAAGGGGGAGCTGATCATCGCGGCGGCCGAGCGGGCCGGCACCTACATCCCTCGCTTCTGTTACCACCCCCGCATGGACCCGGTCGGCATGTGCCGCATGTGCCTGGTCGACGTCGAGGGCCCCCGCGGCGCCACGCTGACGCCGGCGTGTTTCGTCGAGGTATCCGACGGCATGGTCGTCGACACGACGAACGACCGGGTGAAGAAGGCACAGGACGGGGTGCTGGAGTTCCTGCTGGCCAACCACCCGCTCGACTGCCCCGTCTGCGACAAGGGCGGCGAGTGCCCGCTCCAGGACCAGACCCTCGCCTACGGGCCGGGCGAAAGCCGCTTCGTCGAGGAGAAGCGGCACTTCGAGAAGCCGATCGCCATCTCCGACCTGGTGCTGCTCGACCGGGAGCGTTGCATCCAGTGCGCCCGTTGCACGCGCTTCGCCGAGGAGGTCGCAGGCGAGGCCCAGATCGACTTCGCCGGCCGGGGTGACCGGGTGGAGGTCGCGACCTTCCCGACCGAGCCCTTCGAGTCCTATTTCAGCGGCAACACCGTGCAGATCTGCCCGGTCGGCGCGCTCACCGCGACGCCGTACCGCTTCACCGCTCGTCCCTGGGACCTCGACCAGGTCGAGTCCACCTGCACCACCTGCGCCGTCGGCTGCCGGGTCGCGGTGCAGTCGTCGCAGAACCGCCTGACACGGCTGCTCGGTATCGACACCGAACCGGTCAACCACGGATGGCTGTGCGACAAGGGACGCTTCACGTACGAGTCGGTCAACGGCGACGAGGTCGACGCCGGCCCGCGGCCGAGCGAGCTGGCCGACGAGGCGGTCGACGTCGCGCCCGCCACGGCGTCGCAAGTGGTCAGCCTCGGCGTGAGCCGCGGGCAGTTCCTGGGCGAAGCGCGAGAGACAGGCCGCTTCGAGCACGGCCGGCTCGTCGAGCCGTTGGTGCGCAAGTCCGGCGAGCTCGTGCCGGTCAGCTGGAGCGAGGCGATCGCCGCAGTGACCGAGGGCATCAACGCCGCCAAGGAGTCCGGCGGTGCGGCGGCGGTCGGTGTCATCGGCGGCGCGCGCCTCACCAACGAGGCGGCGTACGCCTGGGCGAAGTTGGCCAAGGGCGTCATCGGCACCGACTCGGTCGACGCGCAGTTGGGTGACGGCCTGCCGGCCGACCTGGTGCTCGGATTGCCGCGCGCGACGATCGATCAAGCCGCCTCGGCGCCGCTGCTGTTGACGCTGTGCGGCGACCTCCGTGAGGAGCTCCCGGTGCTCTTCCTCCGGCTGCGCGAGGCCGTGGTCAAGCACGACACGCAGCTCGTCGAGGTCGGGCCGACCCCGACTGCGCTCAGCCCCCATGCCGCCGCGATGCTGACGGCGCGACCCGGCGACGCGCCCTTCGTGGTCAAGGCACTCGCCGGCGACGACGCCGCGGTCACCGCACTCGGCACGCATCACGAGGGCGCCGCACTCGATCGCGCCGCACTCGACAAAGCGCGCGGGCTCATCGCCGCGCACCCAGACGGCGAGGGCGTCGTGGTGATCGCAGGCCGCGGCTCCTACGCAGAGTCGGGGGAGGTGACGGCCGAGGCGTTGCGCCTGCTGGCCGCAGCGTTGCCCAAGGCGACGTTCCTGCCGGCACTCCGACGCGGCAACGTGTTCGGCGCGCTCGACATGGGCCTGTCGCCCGGCCTCTTGCCTGGACGCGTGAGCCTCGAAGAGGGCCGCCGCCGCTTCACCGCGGCGTGGGGTTCGGTCCCCACCGCCACGGGCCGTTCGACCGCCGAGATCCTGGCGTCGATGGCCGGCGAGACGGCCAGCCATCCGGGCGCCGGTGCCGACGGCGCGCCCGTCACGGCCCTCGTCCTCCTGGGCGCGGACCCGCTCAGCGACTTCCCCGATCACGCAGTGGCAAAGAAGGCGCTGTCGTCGGGGCACTTCGTCGTCGCGGTGACCGGCCACCCGTCGCAGTCGGTCGACGCCTACGCCGACGTCGTGCTCCCGTGCTCGGTGGCGCACGAGCGACCGGGCACGACGACGAACCTCGAAGGGCGGGTGAGCCGGGTCGGCCCGAAGGTCACCGCCCCGGGCTTTGCCTGGTCCGACTGGATGATCGCCGCCGAGGTGGCGAGCGCGCTGGGTGGCGACCTCGCCGTCTCGAGCCGTGTCGATCTGACCGAGGAACTTGCTCTGGCCGCGCCCGCCTACGCGGGCCTGACCGAAGATCTCCTGCAGTCGGACGCCGCGCACGACGGCCTCTTGGTGCCGCTGGACGTCGGGGCCGGCCGCAGCGCCGACGTGGAGCCGATCGATCCGGTGGCGCTGCCGGGCGTCGAGTCGGTCGAGCGCCAGGGTGCCCCGCCGCGGGTCGGCACCGGGGTGCGCGCCCATGCGCTGGCGCACACGAGGGACCTCGGCACGCCCCCGCCTCTCCTCACGGCGGGCGCAGGCGGCGGGGTCGAGTCGCTCCGGATCCCGAAGGCCGACAACTACACGCTGCGTCTCGTCGCGTGCCGCCGCCTCTACGACGCAGGCAGCGCCATGACCGGCTCTCCCTCGCTCACCCCGCTCGTCCCCGCGCTCGAGGCGCGCGCCAACCCCTACGACCTCGACCGGCTCGGTACGAAGGCGGGGGACCGGGTCAAGATCCGCTCGGCCCGCGGCGAGCTCGTTCTGCCGGCCCGGGCGGACGACGGCGTGCCGCGAGGCTGTGTCGCGATCGACTTCAACGTGCCGAGCGCCGAGAGCCCCGGAAATGCGGCCGCCACGCTCATCGACAGCCGCCAGCTGGTGACCGACGTCCGTATGGAGTCGGTGTGATCACGTCCGGCCTCGCGACCGCGGCGCACGCCGTCGCCACCAACCCGCAGCTGCTGACGCACAGTGCGGAGAGCGGCAACGGCGACCCTCTCTTCTACTTCGGCCTCAATTGGGAGGTCTGGGTCATTGTCATCATCAAGTGCCTCGTCGCATTCGTGGCGCTGCTGGTGGCGACGGCGCTGATGATCTGGTTCGAGCGCAAGGTGATCTCGGACATGCAGGCCCGCAGCGGGCCCAACCGCGCCGGCCCGTGGGGGCTGCTGCAGACCCTGGCCGACGGGATCAAGCTCTTCTTCAAAGAGGACCTCCTCCCCGAGCGCGCCGATCGGACCATCTTCAAGCTGGCCCCGTATCTGTCGATCCTCCCCGCCTTCCTCTCCTTCGCCATCGTGCCGGTCGGGGGCGTGGTCACGGTGGCCAGCCACACCTTCGAGCTCCAGGTGGCAGACCCGCCCGTGGGCATCTTGTTCCTGCTGGCCATGTCGTCGATCTCGGTCTACGGCGTGATGCTGGCGGGGTGGTCGTCGGGGTCGAAGTACCCGCTGCTCGGCTCGGTGCGCGCCTCGGCGCAGATGATCTCCTACGAGGCCGCCCTGGGCCTGACCGTGGTCATGGTGGTGTTGCTGGCCGGGTCGCTCTCG
>DATHPK010000226.1:0-6379 GCA_035483935.1 Acidimicrobiales bacterium | reverse complement strand
CGGCACCTTCGTCAGCTTCCGGTCGTCGCCGAGGCGTTCTCCGAGGGCGAGATCAATGCGGGCCACGTGGACGCTCTTGTCGCGGTGAACGGACCCTGGACGGACGAGGCACTGGCCCGCGACGAGAGAATTCTCGTCAGCAAGGCCAAGCGACTGCGCTTCGACCAGTTCGTCAAGGCCGTCGCCTACTGGGAGCAGCTGGCCGACCCCGACGGGTCCGAAGAGGCGGCCGAGGAGAGGCGGGAGCGGCGCGACGTCCATCTCGCGCCCACGCACAACGGGATGTACGTCGGCTCTGTGACCTTGGACCCGATCTCCGGGTCGATCGTCAACACCGAGCTGTCGCGGATCGAGGAGGAGTTCTTCAAGGCGGATTGGGACCGGGCACGGACAGAGACGGGTGGCAACCCGAAGGTCGATGACCTGTGGCGTACGCCGGTGCAACGTCGCGCCGATGCGTTGGTGGAAATGGCCGCCCGCTCGTCCCTCGTCCAGTCCGACGGCGCCCGTCGTCCACCCGCCCCCCTCTTCAGCGTCCTGGTCGACTGGCCCACGCTGGCGGGCCGCGTGTGCGAGCTCGCCGAGGGCATCGTCGTGTCGCCCGGGGAACTGGTGCCCTGGCTGTCGTTCGCCGATCTGGAGCGCGCCGTGATGGAACCCTCGGGACGCGTCGAGGTCTCGTCGACCAATCGGCTCTTCACCGGCGCGACCCGGCGGGCAATCGAGCTGCGCGATCGCGAGTGCGTGCACGTTTTCTGCGACGTGCCCGGCGCGCGGTGCCAGGCCGACCACTCGTTGCCTTGGTCTCATGGAGGTCTGACCACCCAGGACAACGGTCGCCTGTTGTGCGGGTTTCACAACCGCCTTCGGAACCACGATCCCCCGCCGCAGCGGGAGTAGGGCGGATATTCCGCACGGGCCGCTGGCCATTTCCAATCAAGCGTGAAATTGAACGAGGCGCGCCGCTTTGGCGCGCCCCGTTTCATGTGGGGGCACCGAAACAAGCGGCAGCGACAACAGCCCGCAGCGACAACAAGCGGCAGAAACGGCGCCGGCAGTACGTTGACGGGGTGCGACGGCTGCTCCAGGTGGTGGGCACCGTTTTGATGGTCGGGGTGTTGGAAGTGACCGGCATCGGGACGGGTGCAGCCGGTGCAGCCGGTGCGGCCAGTGTCCGGAACGAGGCCGTGGCACCGGGGCACGAGCACGACTGCATCGTGGGAAAGCCTCCGCCCACCATCGATTGGACTGCTCTGCGCAACCCAATCCTGTCGTACCCCGCCAATGGCGTGAAGGATCAAGCCCTGCAGTGGTCGGGCGGTTCCTGGCACATACTCTTCAGCGACATGACGGCGACGCGGGCCGCACCCCACGTGCACTTCGACGTCGCCGTGGCCACGAGTCGGGATCTGCTGCACTGGTCGGCGCCGCGGGTCATTGCGAGGAACGCCGCGTCGCCCGACATCGTGCGGGACCCGGAGGGGAAGTTCGTCGTCACCTATCAGACCACGTCAGGCGCACTCGAGTACCGGATCAGCTCGTCGCCAGCGCTCACGACGTGGTCACGCCCGTACCCCCTCGCACACGGCCTGGCCGGTCGCATGATCGACGGTGCGCTCGCCTTCACCGGGAACGGCGTCATCCTGGGCTTCAAGGCCGGGACGACCTCACAACACTTCGAGATCGCCTGGGCTCCCTCCCTGACGGGGCGGTTCCGCATCGTCGGTCAGCCGGACATCGTGGTCTACGGCGACACGGTGGAGAACTACGAGTTCCTCACGATGGGCGGGGTGTGGCACCTCATCGCCACGTCGAACACGTTGGACCAGCCGTTCGTCTTCACCATCGGGGCCGGCGACCCGTCGGCTCCGGCGACCTGGCTGCGTTGGAGCGGCGGGACGCAGCTCATCGTACCGAACGAGGCGTTCAACTCGGGCACCGGGATCTCGAGCCTGTCCTACGAACACGCCAACTCCGCCTTCCTCTGCGTCGGCCCGGGCGGGGAGAACTACCTGACCTACGCCGGCAGCACGGAATTGACCGCCGACGGTGGCTGGGGTCACGCTCGGATCGGCATCGCCCGCAGCAGTGATCTGATCGGCTGGCAGGTGCCACCGGGCTGAGGACGCCCGCCGGCCGGGCGGTTTAGCCGCCGGCCCGCAGCTGCTGGCGCAGGACGAACTTCTGGATCTTCCCCGAGGGCGTCCGCGGGAGCTCGTCGACGACCCTGAGCTCCTCGGGCCACTTCTGCCGGGCCAGGCCGGCGTCGGAAAGATGCGCCCGCACCGCCTCGAGGTCGGGTGCGTCGACTCCCTGCTGCATCCGGAAGAAGGCGCAGCCGTGCTCGCCGAGGCGCTCGTCGGGCGCGGCGACCACCGCGACCTCGGCGACGCCCTTCATGTGGGCCAGCAGCTGCTCAACCTCGGCGGCGCTCACGTTCTCTCCGCCGCGGATGATGATGTCCTTCAACCGGTCGGTGATGGTCAGGTAGCCCTCGGCGTCGATGATCCCGACGTCGCCGGTGTGAAACCAGCCACCCTCCTCGACGAACTCGGCGGTGAGGGCGGGATCCGTGTAGCCGCCGAAGCGGTCGGGGCCGCGGGAGAGGATCTCACCGGGCTCGCCGACGCCGACGTCGTGGCCATCCTCGTCGACGGTCCGGATCTCGACCCCGTCCATCGGCCGGCCGTCGGTGTGGAGACGCTTCTCGCGCGGGGCCTCGTGCTCCGAACCCGTGATGGACGGGTGCTCGGTGCTGCCGTAGGCACGCGTGAGCAGGATGCCGAGCTCGTCGGCCCGATCGGCCACCGCATCGGGAATGGGTGAACCACCCAACCCGGTGAAGTGCATCAACTCGGCGTGCTCGGGCCCGAAGCCGGGACAGTCGAGCAAGCTGGTGAAGAAGTACGTGGAGCCGCTCCCGGCCGAGATGTTCTCCTCGACCATGGCGGCGAGCACCGTGGGCGGGTCCCAGCCGTCGATCATGTAGATCGGCTTGCCGCCCACCAACGGGCAGAGGAGCCCACCGAGCATGCCGATGGCGTGGCCGACGGGTGCGCCCACGAGCGACGCCCGGTCGCGCGTGGCCTGGTGGCCGCTCAGCTGGCGGACCTCACAGCCGAGCGTGCGGTGCGTGTGCACGACGCCCTTGGGGTCGGCCGTGGTGCCCGACGTGTAGCCGATGACCGCGGGCGTCTCCGGATCGAGGTCGACCGGACCGTCCATCGCCTCGCCGTCGCGCAGTTGGTCGAACGGCAGCAGGTCCGGCGCGCCACCCGTGTCGCCGATGACGAAGACCATCTCGAGGTCGTCGAGGCCGTCGCGGATCGTGGCCAACTCCGCGAGGAAGTCGCGCTTGCCGTAGGAGGACACGGTGACGAGCGCCCGGGCCCCGCTCTGGCGAAGGATGAATCCGACCTCCTTGGGCCCGTAGAAGTGCACGATCGGCACCAGCGTGACGCCGACGATGGTGCAGGCGTAGAACGTGATCGCCGCCTCCACCCAGTTCGGCAGCTGGAAGGCAACGAGGTCGCCCGGGCCGAGGCCCTTGGCGCGCAGGCCTCCGGCGACGTGCAGGGCCTGCTCGTACACCGCCCCCGCCGTCCCGACGTAGGGATGGGTCGGCGACCAGATGCGGAAACGGCGCCCGGGGTCCTGGCTCAACGCGTCGTAGAGGAGCTGTCCGAGCGTGCGGTCGTCCCAGAGGCCCTCGGCGCGGTAGCGCTCGCCGAGCTCTGCGGGCATGGGGCTCAGTGCGAAGCGCGACGAGGCGGCCGGGGTCTTTGGGGTGTCAGTCACTCACGCCGACTCTATGAAGATCGACGCCAGGCGGTGCAGCTGGGCGCCGGCGCCGCCCGCCAGGACCTCGTTCTGCTTGACACGCTTGAACAAAAAGTGCGCGTCGTTGGCCCAGGTGAACCCGACGCCGCCGTGCATCTGGATGTCCTCGCCGGTCACGCGCACGCCCGCCTCCGCGGCGTAGCCGGACGCCATCGCAGCCGCCTGCTCGCGCTCAGGCGCCTCGGTGTCAGACGCCCAGGCGGCGAACTGAAAGCCCGCCCGGGCCATCTCGACCTGTTGGAACATCTCGACGAGGCGGTGCCGGATGGATTGATAGGTCGCCACCGGCTTGTCGAACACGATGCGCTCGGAGGTGTAGGCGATCGCCTCGCCCAGGGCGCGGTCCGCCGCACCGACGGTCTCCGCAGCCAGGCCGATCGCGATGTCGTCCTGCACCCGCTGCCAGAGGTGGGCCTGGTTGCCCGGGGGCCCGAGCGGGACGGCGGGCGTCTCGTCGAGGAGGAGGCGCGCCAGCTTGCGGGTCGGGTCGAGGGAGGGCACGAGCTCGACGGTGGCGCCGGGCGCCGCCGTGGGTGACTCGAGCAGGTACGACCGCACGCCCTCCTCGCTGCGGGCCACGACGATGACCCAGTCCGCGGTGTGCGCGTCCATGACGAAGGGCTTCTCGCCGGTCAGCACCCACCGCGCCGCCTTGCGCCGGGCACGGGTGCGCACGGTCGAGAGCGGATCGCCCTGGCCCTGCTCGCCGAGGGCGACTGTGCCCCGGCGGCTGCCGGCACCCAGGTCGGTCAGGAGCTCGGTCTCACCGAGCGCGCGGGCGGCCAGCGTGGCGGCGACGGAGGAGGAGAAGAACGGTCCGGGCAGTGGGAGGCGGCCCATCTGCTCGAGCACGACGCAGGTTTCGAGCAGTCCGGCGCCGGTCCCGCCGAGCTCGGCGGGGACGAGGAGGCCGGTCCAGCCGAGGTCGACGAGCGTCGACCACAGCGCGGGCGTGATCCCGGTCGGGTCGTCGGCGAGCTCGCGCAACAGCTGCGGGCTGCACTCGCGCTCGAGGGCGGTGCGCGCCACGTCTTGGAGCGCCAGCTGCTCGTCGTCGTACGTGAAGTCCACGGCCCTCCCCTGGAGCAGTCCGAAAACGGCGGCCCTCGAAGCGATCTACAACAACGGAAAGCGTGTCACGAGCGGCGTCGTCGCGCCCCGCCGTTCCCTGACACGGGCGTCAGAGTACACGGTCGGTCGGCTACCCTTCCCCCCGTGGATTTCGCCCTGGCGCCCGAGGACGAGAAGTTCCGCGACGAGCTGCGGTCCTGGTTGGACGAGAACCTTCCGCCGTTCCTGGAGGCCGAGGCCCTCGGCGACGACGTACAACTGAGCGGCGAGGCGAGCCAGCAGCGACGCCAGAAGTGGCAGCGCAAGCTGCACGAGGGTGGGTGGGCCGCCATCCACTGGGGACCCGAGTACGCGCAGGGCCGCACGATCAACGCGATGCAGCGGCTCATCTACTCCGAGGTGATGGCGGAGTACCGCACGCCCGGGATGTTCAACACGAACGGGATCTGGCAGATCGGCCCGATGATCATCCAGTGGGGAACCGAGGAGCAGAAGGCGCAGTGGCTGCCCTCGATCCTCGAGGCCGAGGAGCACTGGTGCCAGGGCTTCAGCGAGCCGATGGCGGGCAACGACCTGGCGAACCTGCGCACGACGGCGATCTACGACGAGGCGACCGACGAGTACGTCGTCAACGGCTCGAAGATCTGGATTTCGTCCGCGCACCTGGCGACGTGGGGCCTGTTCCTGCTGCGGACGGACCCCAGCGCCATCGAGCGGGGGAAGAAGCACGAGGGGATCACGGCGTTCATCCTGAACCTGAAGACGCCGGGCATCGACGTGCGCCCGATCCGCGACATGGCGGGCGAGGAGCTGTTCAACGAGATCTTCTTCACCGACGCCCGCATCCCGGCCTCGGCGCGCCTCGGCGAGGAGGGCGCAGGCTGGATGGTGGCCATGGGGACGCTGGGATTCGAGCGCGTCGGCATCGCGTCGCAGATCGCGATCCTGTCCGCGGACCTGCGGGCCGTCGTCGAGGCGGCGCGGTCGGTGAACCCGGGCGCGCTGGAGGACCCGTCGTTGCGCGACCGCATCGCGCACCTGTGGACCGAGATCGAGCTGGCGCGCCTGCTGTCGCTCCGTGCCCTGTCGAAGATCATGAAGGGCGAGAAGAACTGGCCCGAGGTGCCGTTCGCCAAGCTGTCGTGGTCGTCGATGGCCCAGACGCTCGCCGAGCTCGGCGTGGACCTGCTGGGGCCGGCGGGGCTGCTGGCCAAGGGAGGGCCCGACACCGTCGACCGCGGGAAGTGGACCCGCTTGTACGCGTTCCAGCGCTACTCGACGATCGGCGGCGGCTCGACCGAGATCCAGAAGAACATCATCGCGGACCGGGCGATCGCGATGCCCGGCAAGTCGCGCGCCTGAACGGCCTCGGCCCGTTGTTGCCGTCGTTGCCGTTGCGGCCGTGGCAGCCGTCGTCGCCGTCGCCGTCGTGAGCCCGGCCGCCGACCCGCGCGCCGCCTGCATCATC
>DATHPK010000225.1:0-2482 GCA_035483935.1 Acidimicrobiales bacterium | reverse complement strand
CGGGCCTCGGTCAGGTCGTGGGAGCCGCAGTTGGGGCAGACACCCTCGATCTTGTCGGCCCGCCAGCGCTCGTGGCAGTTCTTGCAGTCGACGAGGGGGTCGGTGAAGGTGGCCAGGTGCCCCGACGCCTCCCAGACGGCCGGCGGGCCGAGGATGGCGGCGTCGAGGCCGACGACGTCGTCGCGCAGCTGCACCATGGAGCGCCACCACGCGTTCTTGACGTTGCGCAGCATGTTGACCCCGAGGGGGCCGTAGTCATAGGTCGAGCGGAAGCCGCCGTAGATCTCGGCCGAGGGGAAGATGAAGCCGCGCTGGCGACAGAGCCGCACGACCTTCTCCATGAGGTCGTCGGACTGGGCGGGCTCGGTCATCGGTGCAGGATACCGGAGCCGATTCGGGCGCTGACCTCGTTCGCGAGCAGGCGGCCCCGCACCGTGAGCACGGCGCGGTCGCCGACGCGGGTGATCAGACCCTCGAGCTCGTCGGCCCGCTCGAGACAGCCCCACGGCACGCCGCGGGGCGTGCGCAGCGACAGGGAGAGCGCCTCGAACTCGCGCTGGCCGGCGGTGAGCTCCTCGCGGGCGGCCTCGGGATCGTGCCCCGCCTCGATCGCCGCGACGTAGCGGTCGGGGGTGCGCACGTTCCACCACCGGGTGCCGGCACGGTGCGAATGTGCCGCCGAGCCGATGCCGACGTAGTCGCCCTGCTCCCAATAGAGGCGGTTGTGGCGGCACTCGTGTCCCGGCCGGCACCAGTTGGAGATCTCCTCCCAGTGGTAGCCGGCCGCGGTCAGGATCGCCTCGGCGCGCTCGTAGCGGCGCGCCAGCGCGTCCTCGTCGGGGTGGCGCAGCGGGTCACCGGCGAGGGGCGTGCCCGGTTCGACCGTGAGGCCGTAGGCGGAGAGGTGCGGCGGCGGGTGGGCGAGGTCGAGGACGCGATGGAGCGTGCGCGCCCAGTCGTCGTCGGTCTCGGCCGGCGCACCGAGGATGAGGTCCAGGTTCCAGGTTTCGAAGCCGGCGGCGGCGACCTCGGCGGAGATGGTCTCGGCTGCGTCGGGGACGTGGCGGCGTCCGAGGCCGGCGAGGACGTGCGCGTGGGTGGACTGGAGGCCGAACGAGACGCGGGTGACGCCAGCTCGGCGGTACGCGGCCAGGTGTGCCCCGTCGGCGTCCTCGGGATTGCACTCGACGGTGACCTCTGCGCCCGCTGCGCGAGGGATGGCATCGAGGATGCGGCACAGCGTCTCGGGGCGGAGCCGGGATGGGGTCCCTCCTCCGAAGAAGACGGAGGTCGGCACGGGGAGGTCGGCGGAGGAGAAGACGCGTTGAACGTCGAGGACGCACGCGTCGGCGTAGCGCTCCATCAGGTGGTCGCGGTCGGTGTAGGTGGCGAACGCGCAGTAGTCGCAGCGCTCCCGGCAGAACGGGACGTGGACGTAGACGCCGAAGGGCGTCAAAGGCCGGCCGTCGAGCGCACCGAGCGGATGCGGCGGTCGAGGTGCGCCTCCATCGCCTCGGTCGCGAGCTCCGCCACCTCGTCCGCGCCGGGGGGCGGCGGGCCGTCGAGGACCGCGGCCAGGCCGCCGCCGAGGATGCGGCGCAGGAGCGCGAGCGCGGTGGCGCTCATGGGGCGTCCGCTGCGGTGCACGCGGCACAGGGCGCCGCCGGCGACGAGGTCGAACGCGACGAGCTCGGTGGCGGGGTCGGGCTCGGCGCAAACGGCGCATTCATCGAGGACCGGGCCGGCGCCTTCGAGGACGAGTGCCTTGAGCAAGAAGCTGGGCGCGAGGAGGGTGGGGTCGGCCTCGGGGTTGGCGAGGGCGCGGAGGGCGCCCGTCAGCATCGTGTAGAGGGCGGGGTCGGGATGGCGTTCCTGCGCGAGTTGGTCGGTGACTTCGAGCAGGGCCATGCCGTGCGGGACCTTCTTGAGGTCCTCTCTCACGGGGCGGTAGGCGTCGAGCACCTCGACCTGGTTGACGATGTCAAGGTCGCTGCGCCCCTGCCACAAGAGAAGGTCGACATTGGTGAGCGGCTCGAGGCGCCCGCCGAACTTGGAGTTGGTCTTGCGGATGCCCTTGGCGACGGCCCTGACCTTCCCGTGACGCTCGGTCAGGAACACGACGATGCGGTCGGCCTCGCCCAGGCGGTAGCTGCGCAGGACGACGCCCTTGTCGCGGAAGAGGCTCACCGGACTCGCATCGGGGTCAGGCCGGTGACGGCGGGGCGGATTGTCGCGCCGCGGAGGGGTGGCCGTTGGTAGCGGCATGCGTGGTGGTGGTGGTGGTGGTGTGGCCGGCCTCGTTGGCGGGGTCGAGCGGGCAGTAGCGCTCGCCTCGCTTGGCGGCCTCGGCGGTGGCCCGGCGGGCGTCGGCGGCCACGTCGGCGGCACGGTCGTGCGCGTCCTGGGCCGGACGCTTGCGCGCGGCAATGACGCCGTAGCGGGACTGCCGGCCGTAGAGCCTGCTCCCGGCCACGACCAGCAG
>DATHPK010000224.1:0-3034 GCA_035483935.1 Acidimicrobiales bacterium | reverse complement strand
GCGACACAAGGCACAGTCCGACATGCACGACCGGATCATCGACCCGCAGG
Source organism: Acidimicrobiales bacterium (assembly GCA_035483935.1). Lineage (GTDB taxonomy): Bacteria > Actinomycetota > Acidimicrobiia > Acidimicrobiales > RAAP-2 > Bog-473. The sequence continues at coordinate 2,984 of DATHPK010000224.1, read as the reverse complement.
GCGTCGACCCCAGGACCACTACGTACGTTGCGGTGACGAGCCGCATCTGGCGTGACCGTGATAGCTGGCGCGACGCCCGGCGCGCGGACGGCCCGTGGGCCGACGTCCGCGCCTATGACGCCGACGATCTGGAGACGTGGCTGGAGCGGGCGCCAAGCGTCCACTACTGGATCTCCGAGCAGCTCGACCGCCAGCCCCGTGACGTCGCGACTCCCGACGCCTGGTGGGAGAGGTGGTCCCGGCGGACACGTCTCGTCCTTCCGCGGGGGTTCCTCCTCGCCGGTCGCGACGCGACGGTCTCGCAGGTCCGCGACGCGCTTGGCCAGCCACCGCAGCCCACCACCGTCGCGGCAGCCTCCCGGGAAGAAGCGCTCGCCGTCGTCTGCGCCAGCCTCGTCGGCGACAGCAACGATGTCGACGACATCGACGACCTCCGTGCCCGCGCGCTGGTCGTCTCGGGACCTGGTGCGTGGGAGCGGCTCGTCGACTCGGGGCACGGCCTCGTGCTCATTCCCACATTCGACGACGCCGACCTCAGTTCCGCGGTGAGCAAGGGCCATCACGTCGTCGTTCCGGTGGGGCGTGAGGTGCGCCGCAGAGCCGGAGACATCGAGGTCCCACTCCTCGACCGGCAGGCAGCCACGGAGATCCTCGTCGCCGAGCCCGTCGCGATCGAGCGCGGCGACGCGGACCGCTATGCCGCGCATGCTCGCCGGAACCTTCTGTCGCTGCGCCGAACGTTGGCGATCAACCGGACCTTCGCGAAGCCCTCGTGGTCCCAGGGCGCAGAGGGCCGCCGTCTCGTGCCGCTCGTGCTGGCCGGTTCCTGGTCCGAGGACGTCGCGGGCGACCGCGAGGCCATCGAGGCGCTTACCGGGCGCACCTACGCCGACGTCGAGGGTGACCTTGCGGTCTGGTCCGCGATGGAGGACACGCCGCTCCTGCGAACGGGCTCAGCCTGGCGGGTCGTGTCCAAGGAGGATGCGTGGGACCTCGTCTCCCCCCTCATCGCCCCGACGGACCTGACCCGCTTCCACGAGGTGGCGCCGCGTGTCCTCGACGAGCTCGATCCCGCGCTCGACGTTCCTCTGGAACGCCGGTTCATGGCGGCCGTCGTCGGAAAGCCGCGGACGTGGTCGCCGCGTCTCCGGCAGGGCATCGCCGACACGACCGCCTTCCTCGGCGGGTACGCCACCGATGAGGTTCTCCGCGACCGTCTCACCGGCAAGCTACACGCTCGCCGTGTCGTCGCGGCCGTCACCGACAACGCCAACGCGGACGCGACCGGGCGCGCATGGCAGTCCCTCACCGACGTGCTGCCACTCCTCGCCGAAGCGTCGCCGGACACGTTCCTCGACGCCGTCGACACCGACCTTCGTCGTGATGAGCCACTGCTGCGCTCCCTCTTCCTCGACAGCCAGCTCGCGACGTTCGGGACCTCGTCGTTGCACTTCTCTCTGATGTGGGCGCTGGAGTCCCTCGCATGGTGCGGCGACCACATGAGCGCGGCGGCGCACGCGCTCGCGCGCCTGGCCGACATCGACCCCGAACCGGACGGTCGAACCCATCCCCGGCCCATCGGCAGCCTCGCGGACCTCTTCGGTCTGTCCAGCCCGCAGACCTCGCTCCCACTCGATCGCCGTCTCGTCGTCCTCGACTCGCTGCGCAGTCGGTATCCGAGCGCGGCGTGGTCGGTGATGCGGGCCATCCTTCCCATGCACCTCGGCGGGTTCGGTTCCCCATCGCACCATCCGCGGTGGCGCTCGTGGGCACAGGGGCAGACCCAGAAGATCACGTACGCCGAGCTGTTCGACGGGACCACCAAGGTCCTGACGCGCGCCATCGAGGACGCGGGGAAGGACTCCGGTCGCTGGTGCGATCTCATCGGCCACATCGGCAGCCTTCCGGTCGCCGACCGGGACCGGCTGCTCGGAGAGTTGGAGGCCCTCGACCCAGACAGCCTCGGCGAAGAGGGCAGAGTAGAGGTCTGGCGGACGCTCGTCGACCTCGCCGGGCAGCACCGACAATTCCCCGACGCCCCGTGGGCCATGCCGAGCGATGCCGTCGACCGAGTCGAGTCCGTGGCCGCTCACTTCGCACCCGCATCCCTCATCGATCTGCACGCCGACCTGTTCGGTCACCACCCTCGCCTCCCCGGGATCGATCCCCGTGAGCACGTCATGTACGACGAGGCGCTCTGGGATGCGCGCCGGGATGCCATCCGTGCCATCCTCGACAGCGGCGGGGTCGCCGAGCTGCTCTGCCTCGGTGCGACGGTGGTGCTCCCGGCCGCCGTCGGATGGGCCGCCGCCCAAGCCCGGGGCGACGATCTCGCCGACGAGCTTCTCCCTCTTTTCGGGACCGATGGCTCGGATGGCGAGGTCGCCCGCGGCTATGCCGGAGCGCGCATCGAGGTGGACGGCCTGGAGTGGGTGATCCGACAGCTCCAGCGCTGGCCCGACGGCGAGTCCGTCCCCCAGCAGGCCGGGCTCCTCCTGGCCGTCCCCCGCCCAACCATCGCTCTGGTCGACATCGTCGACGAGCTCCACGCCGACGTACGCGCGTCCTTCTGGGAGCGCATGATCCCGATGCGTTCGGATCCCGAGGCACGGCCACTGGTGGTGCTCCACCTGATCGAGCACGGCCGCGCCTGGGCTGCGCTCGGCGTGCTCGTCCTGATGCTCCCCAGCAGTGGCACGACGGGACCCGCGCTCGACGTCGACCTCGTTGAGACTGCACTTGTCAGCGCGGCGACCGGGTCGTCTGTCGACGCCCATCACGCCGCGTCGCTCTCGTGGGAGGTCCGCGAGCTGCTCGACTACCTGGAGCGCAGCGGCTCGGACCTTCAGACCCGAGCACGGTTGGAGTTCCTCTTCACCAACCTCCTCCAGCACATCAGACCAGCCCGTGCCCTCGACGAGGCCCTCCGGACCGACCCGGCGCTCTTCGCGGAGATCCTCTCCTACGTGTATTGGGGCAAGGAC
>DATHPK010000223.1:0-18035 GCA_035483935.1 Acidimicrobiales bacterium | reverse complement strand
GTAGCCCGTGCCGAAGTCGTCGATCGATACGACGACACCGGCCTCCGACAGGCGGCGGATGACGGCGGCGGCGCGATCGAAGTCGGCCATGACCGCGGTCTCGGTGATCTCGAGCACGAGAGCCGAGGGGGGCAGTCCGGCCTTTTCGAGAGCGCAAACGACCTCATCGGGGAGGTCGACGTCGAGGAGGTCCCGAGCCGAGATGTTGACGGCGACGGCGACAAAATGCCCCTGACTCCACCACTCAGCGCACTGCGTGGTCGCCTCGCCGAGCACGAAGCCGGTGACCTGTCGGATCAACCCTGCCTCCTCGGCTGGAGGAATGAAATGGTCGGGCGGGACCGGACCCAGCGTCGGGTGGACCCACCGAACGAGGGCTTCCATCGTCACGACGGACCTCGTGCGCAAATCGATCTGTGGTTGGTAGTACAGAACGAGCGAACGCTCCTCGATAGCCGTCCGCAGGCTTTCCATGAGGTGAATGTGACTGGCACCGGAGTCGAGACGAACCTCATAGACGTCGAACGCGCAGTGAGCCCGCTTGGTGCGATACATGGCGACATCGGCACAGCGCATGAGCTCCGCGGGCGCGGTGGCATGCTCGGGGGACAGGGCGATACCGATGCTCGCGCCGACGTGCAGCTCAGTTCCACTGACGACGAACGGGTCCTCGAGTGCGGTGGTGATGCGGCTTGCCACCGACTCGGCGTAGACGGCGTCAGCGCCGACGAGGACGACAGCGAACTCGTCGCCTCCGAGTCTGGCCACGGTGTCCTCGCTCCGCACGACCTGCGTCAAACGAGGACCGATGGCCTGCAGGAGCTCGTCTCCCACGGCGTGCCCGAAGGAGTCGTTGATCTCCTTGAACTGATCGAGGTCGATGAACAACAGGGCGGCCGGGCGCGCGCCGGGCTCGTCGTCGGTGGTGCCCAGCGCGAGCTGAAGCCGGTGCAACAGCTGCCGGCGGTTGTCGAGACCCGTCAGCTCGTCCGTCACGGCCTGGTGCCGCCGTGCCTCGACGAGCCGGCGGATCTCCCCCAACGACAGCATCATCCGCACGCCGGCGGCGACGAGCGACGCAGCCGCGAGCCCAATGGCCACTGTCGAGATGTGCTGGATGCTGCCCAGGACAAGGATCGCCAGTCCGGCAGCGGCGGCAAGGCCGGGCACGAGGAACCGTGGCGCGCGTTCGTAGTCGCTGGCCCGGGCGGGGCGCAGCCGAACCCAGGCCGAAGCGGACATGAGGAGGAGGGCGGCAGGCCAGGTGATGTCGAGGGGCGTGCCGACGACGTAGCTGTTGGCAGCCGACTGGAACAGATAGACGGTGTCGCCCAGCGCCAGGAGGGCGCACCCGGCGGCGAGGAGGAGGAGGCGGAATGGTAGGCCGGGTGCGATCACCACGGCCCCGACCACCAGTGCCAGCAGTACCAGGTCGCCGATGGGATAGGCGAGATTCACGGCCACGGCGGTCGGCGATCCTTGGGTGGCGCGAAGGATGGTGTCGAAGGCGAAGGCGGCGCAGATCGCGGCGGCGGACAGGCCGGCCACGGCGCCGTCGATCCACAAACTCGGCCGGACGTGACCGAGTTGGCGGCGCAGCACCAGCATCACCGCCAGATACGCGAGGGGATACAGGGCCAGATAGAAGACGTCGGCCGCCGAAGGCGTCGGGGGCGAGGCGCCGCCGAGCGATTCGACGGTCCACACCACGTCGCCGAGTGCCCAGCCCAGAAGGCCCAGCCCGAGCGGGAGAGCCACCCAGCGCCCGGGCCCGCGCACTGCGGCGCGACCCAGGCAGAGGCATGCAAGCGCCACCTCGAAACCGTCGACGCCCCAGTTGTCGATCCAGGTCCACGTCTGGCCGTGCCGGCGCAACAGGAGGGAGATGCAATAGGCAACGAGGAGCACCGCGGCCGCGGCGTAGCACGCGCCGACTCGACGACTCGTCCCGCCGACCCGTGGAGACAGGGTCATGGCCCCCGCCCGACCCGGAAGTTCCATTGGTGAATATTCGGCAGGTTTGGCTTCGACCTTGCGGCCTTTGCTCCGGCCGCGCTGGTCCGGTGCGGCAACCCCAGTTGGGAGTTGACGAAGGTGGGCCGGCCCGTCGGCGGGAATGCAGCACCTGGCAATCCCACTACCAGCGACAACGGCCGGCTCACGCTGTCAGACCTGGGCTCCGTCGATCGGTGCTCCGGTGCAGGGTTTGCCACCGATACGCATCGTCTCCAAGACCGAGTGCGGACCGAGGCGATCGTCGTCGAGGCTTCTTCATGCAGTGCAGGGGAAGATGACGCCTTCGCCCGCTCGGACCAGCATCCCCGGTTACTGAGTCCTAGAGTTCCGGGAGAGGACGCGGGATCGAACCAGGCTGGAAACGAGGTGCGGCATGCAGCGCCACTTCCGACGGCTGAGCTCGACGCGATGGAATGCGCGCCCACACCTGGCGGTGATGGCGATTGCCGCGCTCGCGCTCTGCCTCCCCGGGCCCGGCGCCAGTTCGAACGCCGCGGCGGCCGGCACGGCCAAGACCTCGGCGAACCCGAATGCCGACTGCGCCACCGCCGACTCCGTTGGTTCCTCGGTCTACGTGTCGCAGATCGGCGCTATCGAGAAGGAAATCACGAGCACGGGTCGTCTCGGAGGGAGCTATCCCGATCCGGTCTACGTCGAAGCCAACACCAGAAACGTTCTGTTTCCGGGCGACACGGAGGCGGCGCCCCTGTACACCTCGGGCTGTTTCAGGGGCGCAATCCCGACGACGGGCCCGGTCGACTCGTGCACCGTTCATGTTCAACCGATCGCCCTCAGCGGGAAGGATGCCCTGTCGACGTCGGACATCCACGAGGCGCTGATCCACGAGATGGTGCACTGCTACATGTTGCAGAGGTTCGGCGCCGCTGCTTACGGGTTCCCCGATTGGTTCGTGGAAGGGGCCGCCGACTGGGTGGCCAACGAGATCGCCGGGTCGCACATCGTGGACGGACACTGGGAGGCGTACCTGGAGACCCCCGATAAGCCCTTGTGGAATCGCGACTACGACGGGTTCGGGTTCTTCGTACACCTGGCCGAGTCCGGCACCGACCCGTGGCAGAAGATCATCCCTATGGCCGCCGCCCTTGTGGCGTCGGGCAACTCCAACACGAGCGCGTGGAACGCGGCCGCCCCCACGACGGCTTTCCTCGACAACTGGGGTGCGGGCTTCGCCCAGGGCCGTTACCCCGGCACGCCCTGGGACAGCACCGGGCCCGGCCTGCCCCGGTACCCGGCAAAGGTGCCCACCCAGAAGCCGGTGAAGGACCTGGCGCCGATCACCGTCCCGTCCGCAGCCGCGGCCACGGTCATTCAGCCGCTCGACGTCGACTCGCAGGTCGTCCACGTCACCGCGGCGGCAAGCTCGTACGGGCGCATCAGCCTCGGCGGAGGGAAGGACGACACCCTGGCTCAGGCACAGGGGGTCAACTACTGCACCGACTCTACGGGGTGCCAGTGCCCGGCGACCAGCGCCGAGAACGGGGCGCGGTTCAGGCACATGGCGGACGGGCTCGAATACGTCACGGTCACCGGCGGCACCGGGACCGGCACCGTCACGGTGGAGGGGGAGACACTCCAGAGCTTCTGTTCGCCGGTGTGTGTCGTGGGCACCTGGAAGGTGACCAACGAGACGGTCAGCCTGATCAATGCGAGTGGGGGCTCCGGCGCGATCTTGACCATCACCAAGAACGGGGTCGCCACCATCCAGCACGACGGGTCGGCCCCGCTGATCATCCCGGGCGGGTCCATCCAGTACTTCGGGCAAGAGATGGAGACCGTGACGTTGCCCACCGACCCCGCCGCCACGTCGGGTACTTGGAAGTGGACGATCGGAGCAGGCAACGTGTCCGCCACGACGACCGAGTACGGCTACACCCATTCGGCTCCGGCAGCGGATGCGCCTGGCCAAGTCGCCTCGGGAACATGGACGTGCAGCGGCGACGCGATGACCAACACCATCGGCTTCGGCAACGTCAGTCAGTCGTACACCCTCACCCGCGTCAGCCACTGAGCCGCGCGTGGGAGGTGCCTGAGCCTCCGAGCGTTGACGGTGAGCCGGCCTGTAGGCGGGATTCTGTCCTGCCCACTGCCCGATGAGGGCAGAAGGCCGGGGTGGCCATCCATCTGAGCGGCCTACCTGGGAAGCGCCCCTTCTCAGGGACCGGACGAGCAACCCGTCTTCCACGCTTGGCCTTGCTCCGGGTGGGGTTTACCGAGCCGGCGGGGTCGCCCCCGTCGCTGGTGCGCTCTTACCGCACCTTTTCACCCTTACCTGTGCGGTCCCGGCACCCCGGGCCCGCCATCGGCGGTCTGTTCTCTGTGGCACTGTCCTGCGAGTCACCTCGACTGGCTTCGCCAGCACCCTGCTCTGCGGAGTCCCGACCTTCCTCGACACGATCCCGGCTTGCGCCGGTCCGGGCCGCGGCCACCCGGCCGACTCACCGTCGTATCCAGTTTGCCACCCGTTGCCGTGGCGGGCGGACCGCTGGTCGCCGGGCCGGGCACAGGGCGTCGGTAGCGTGGGCGCCGGTGTCCAGCTCACGAGCGCCTGCGTCTTCTGCCGGTTCTGCCGGGTCCGCCCGTTCCGCGGGTTCGACCGACGACACGCGTCGGCTCTTCGACCCCGAGGACCTGCCGGTCGAAGGTGACGGCTCGGGGATGTCGGCGGAGCAGCGGGCCAACGTCCTCTCCATCGGCGGCCTCTACGACGAGGTCGAGGCTGCGTTGGCCAGGTCGCTCCCCCGGCGCCGGCACGTGTGGGTCCGGGGGGAGATCCAGAATCTGTCCGACCACAGTCGATCGGGGCATCTGTACCTGGACCTGGTGGACCCCGAGGAGGACGTCGTGCGAGGCGGGGGCCGGGGGAGGGCACGAGGCGGCGAGCCCGTCCTGAAGGTCAAGTGCTGGCGTACCTCGTGGGCGCCGCTCCGGCACTCCTTGGCCAAGGAGGGCATCGAGCTGGCGGACGGGATGGTCGTCGTGCTGCGCGGATCGCTCGACGTGTACCGGGCCCGGGGCGAGCTGAGCTTCATCCTGGCCGACATCGACGTCACCGCCCTGATGGGCCGACTGGCCGCCCAGCGGACCAAGTTGTTGGCGACGCTGGAGGCCGAAGCGCTCTTGCGACGCAATGCCACCGCCGGTTTGCCGGACGTGCCACTGCACGTCGGACTTGTGGCCAGCCCGGAGACCGAGGGGTGTCGCGACTTCCTCGGCCAGTTGACGGGCTCCGGGTTCGGGTTCCGCGTCTCGCACGTCAAGGTGCCCGTACAGGGACCCGGGGCGCCGGCGTCGATCGCGCGTGCGGTGACGACGCTCGGTCGCAGCGGTTGCGACGTCATCGCGATGGTGCGGGGCGGTGGGGGACGGGCCGACCTTGCTGCGTTCGAGTCCGAGGCCGTGGCGCGGGCGGTCGCGACGTGCCCCGTGCAGGTGTGGACGGGCATCGGGCACACGGGAGACCAGTCGGTGGCGGACATCGTGGCGGCGCGTGCGTTCATCACGCCGACCGAGTGCGGGCAGGCGATCGTGTCCCGGACGGCCCAATGGTGGGAGCGCTGTGTGGCGCAGCCGGCGGCGGTCCTGGCGGGCCGGGTGCCGGCGTTCCTCTCGGACGCGTCGGCGCGCGACGAGCGGGCCCGGGGGCGGTTGACCGCGACTGCGCGGCAACAGCTCCGGGTGCATCGAGAGCGGTTGTCGGCGCGGGCGGCGGCTGCGGCGCGGCGGGCGCCTGCGGCGTTGGAGCGGTCGGAGAGTGTCGTGGGTGCGCGGGCGGGGCGGTTGGGCGGGCTGGCGGTGCGGCACCTGGGACGGTGCGACGAGCAGGTGAGCGGGTGGCGCCGCCTGCTCACTGCCTATGACGTCGACCGCCAGCTGGAGCGGGGCTACTCGCTCACCCTGACCGCGGACGGGTCCCTCGTACGGCGGGCGGCCGACGCGGCCCCGGGCCAAGAGATCGTGACAAGGTTGGCCGGCGGGAGGGTGCGGAGCACGGTGGGTGGGGTCGATGTCGGGCCGGTGGCGGTCGCGATGTCGGTGGAAGAGGAAAGGGACGACGTGGCGAGCAACGGGACGGACGAGAGCGGGAGCGGGAGCGGGAGCGGGAGCGGGAGCAGGAGCGCATGACGGCGGCTTCTGAGGACGCGTCCACTGCGGTGCCCGTGGACCAGCTGAGCTACACCGATGCCAGCAGGGAGCTCGATGCGATCGTCGACTTCTTCGAGCAGCGCGAGGTCGACGTCGACGTCCTCGTGACGCGCCTGGAACGGGCAACCGCGCTCATCGACGAGCTGGACAAGCGGCTGCGCCAGACGCGCACTCAGGTCGAAGAGCTGGTGCCACGGCTCGAGTCGCTGGCTGCGGAGAGTGGGCGTTCGAGTGGTGGAGACGAAAACGATGGCTGAGGTGCCGCCGGGGCTGGACGACCGGGTGTACTTCAAGCAACTGCTCTCGGGCCGCGACTTCGCGCGCGGCGACATGATGGCGCGTCAGATGGTCAACTTCGTCTACCTGATCGGCGACCGCTCGACCGGCGAGGCGGTGGTCGTCGATCCGGCCTACGCCGTGCAAGACCTCCTGGACATCGTCGCGGCGGACGACATGCGGCTGACCGGCGTCCTCGGGACGCACTTCCATCCGGACCATCTCGGGGGGACGATGGCCGGGTGGTCGCTCGAAGGCATCAGCGCGCTCCTCGAGAAGGTCTCGGTGCCGATCCACGTGCAGGCAGAGGAGGTCCCCTGGGTCGAGCGCACCACCGGCGTCGGACCGGACAACCTCGTGGGCCACGACAGCGGCGACGTCGTGCGCGTCGGCAGTGTCGAGGTGGAGCTCATCCACACGCCCGGTCACACCCCGGGCAGCCAGTGCTTCCTCGTCGACGGCCGTCTGGTGGCGGGCGACACGTTGTTCCTGGAAGGGTGCGGACGGACGGACTTCCCCGGCTCGGACCCCTTGGCCATGTACGAGTCGATCCACACGCGCCTGGCGCGGGTGCCCGACGACGCCATCCTCTTCCCCGGCCATCTCTATTCCGCCGAGCCCTCCCAGAGCATGGGGGAGACCCGGCGGTGGAACTATGTGTTCCGGCCCCGCTCCGCGCAGGAGTGGATGGCCATGTTCGGCGGCTGAGTTCTCGTCCGAGGTGGCAATGGACTCCGTGATTGTCGTGGGCGCGTCGCTGGCCGGCTGGCGCGCGACCGAAGGCCTGCGCGCCGGCGGCTTCGAGGGGAAGATCAGCCTGGTGGGCGAGGAGCGCCACCTGCCCTACGACCGCCCGCCGCTCTCCAAGCAGGTCCTGGCGGGAACGTGGCCGCCGGAGAAGGCCGTGCTGGCGGACAAGAGGCGGTCGAGCGACCTCCAGGTGCACGAGGTCTTGGGCCGGCGCGCGACCGCGCTCGACGTGGCGCGCCGCGCTGTGGACCTGGACGACGGGTCCGCGCTGTCCGCCGACGGGATCGTGCTGGCGACCGGCGCGGCGCCCCGCCGGTTGCCGGGGACCGAGTCGCTCGGGCCGGCCGACGGGCTCTTCGTGCTTCGCAGCATCGACGACTCGCTGGCGCTGCGGGCGGCGCTCACCGCAGTGGAGCGCGCTCGCCTCGTCGTGGTCGGCGCCGGCTTCATCGGGTCGGAGGTGGCGTCGACCAGCGCGGGCCTCGGGTGCCGGGTCACCGTCATCGAGGTGATGGACGTCCCGTTGTCGAACGTGCTCGGCCCGGTCGTCGGGGCGCACTGCGCGACGCTGCACGGTGCCAACGGGGTCTCGTTGCGTACCGGGATCGGGCTGGAACGGATCGAGCGGGGCGGTGGCGATGGTGGTGGGTCGGCTCGCCTCGTCGTGCACCTGCGCGACGGAGAGGTTTTGGACGCGGACGTCGTGGTCGTCGGCATCGGCGTGTCGCCGTCGACAGGGTGGCTCGAGAGCTCCGGTCTGACGGTGGACAACGGTGTCGTGTGCGACGACCGGTTGTTCGCGGCGGACGGCATCGTCGCGGCCGGTGATATGGCGCGCTGGCTGTGGCGTCACGACGGGTCCGAGGAGCTCATCCGCATCGAGCACTGGGAGGTGGCGGCGAACGCGGGCGCTGCCGCGGCGCGCAGCTTGCTCGCAGGGCGCGCCGACGCTCCATCGTTCACCCCCATCCCGTACTTCTGGTCCGACCAATACGGCATCCGGATCCAGGTACTGGGCAACCCTGGCGGCAACGACGAGATGGTGATCACGGAAGGGTCATTCGAAGAAGGCAAATTCGTCGCGGTCTATGGCCGTGGTGGACGCCTCCGTGCGGTGATGGCCATCGGCAAGCCGCGTCAATTGATGGGCTTCCGTCCTTTGTTGGAGAACGGCGCCAGCTTCGACGAGGCGCTCGCCCACGCGCGATCCTGACGCGGCGGAGTGGCCTTGGCGACGTCAGCGCGTGCGCCGAGTTTTCACTCCGTTGTGACGGGTAGAACCGAACGGCTCTACTCGACGGCCATCGCATTTCCTTACGATGCAGGTGATCCTTAGGCGCGACCTTCTGGAGTGGCGGCTCTACGGTTTCGGCGGGAACCAGGGGCAACTCGGCTGATAAAGCGGAGAAGGGGGAGTTTCGGGGACGACGTCTCCAGTTGAGCGGAGGGCGATCCGCTCAACTGGAGACGCCCGAGAGCGGAGATCGGGGTCTCCTGAGCGCCTCGGCGCGGGCCTCTGGTCAGTTGTTGCGCGGCTGGCGGAATCTGTCGATCAGCTCGGCCTGCGAGTGCACCCCGAAGCGCTGGAAGATCGTCGAGAGGTGGTTGCGCACCGTGCTCGGGCTGATCAACAGCTCCGTGGCGATGGTGGACACCCGTGCCCCCTCGAGCAGCCGGCTCAAGATCTCCCACTGGCGGGTGGAGAGGCCGCTGATCTCGGGGTGGTCCTGGAAGGCAGACGTTTCCGCCGTATCGAGCAGACCGGCGGCGCGTACCTCCGCGCCGATGCGCTGCAGGCGCAACTCGAGGTCGGCGATCCGGTCTTGTTGTTGCGGGAAGTACGACTCGATGTTCCCTACGAGCGCGAAGCGCATCCCCGCGTAGGGCACGGCGAGCGGTGCGAGCAGGACGCAGACTTCGACTTCGTCCCCCCTCGGCAGAAGAAACCGGATGCCCGACAGCGAACGTGGTTCGTGCTGCGCGGTCGCTGAACCGCGCAGCTCGTCGACGTCCGCCGGGTCGACGAGCTCGAGCAGAATGCGGCCCCTGACTTCCGACGACGTCCGATCGATCAGGTCCTGGATCTCGCTGCTCACCGACTCGATGGTCCAGTCGGCGTCGGTGCCGCCGACCGCGACCGGGACGAGGTCCAACCAGGTCCGGCGGGGATCCCGGCCGAGGCCCCCGACCTCCGATTCGGGCACGAACACCGTGACCCCTCCCAGCAGGCCGTCGACCCGTATGGCGCGACTGGTGGCGAGGACGAGGCGGTCGTCACTACCTCCGACGTGGATGCTCCGGTGACTGTGCACTCCGACGAAGCGTCCACTGTTGAAATCGTTGATGGTGCGCTCGATGTCCTCCACCGGGCCGGCCAGCTCGACGAGGGACTTGCCGACGACCTCGTCCAACGGAAGTCCCAGTGTTTCCGCTGCCGCATTGTTGGCAAGGCGGATGATCCCGTCCCTGTCCCAGGTGATCAACGGCGGGAGCGCCACCCCCGCCACGGCCTGTCGCAACTCGTCGACGGCCACCTGTCCGACCATGCCGTGTTCCTCGCGTGCGTCCGCTTCCACGAGCGAGGTGGCAGCAGGCGTCCTCCTCTTCATTCCTCCGACACCACTCTTCCGGGTTTTCCGGGCTGCCCCATGGTGTCTCCTTGCCGGCGCGTCCTCCGGGGAGCGGGGACGCTCCTTGCGGAAGATAGCGGGCGCAGGGTCGGTTCGCCGGTGGGTTTTGTTGAGCGCTCAGAAGGACAGGCCGGAGAGCTCCGGGATCGTCGCCTCGGCCTTTGCCCGCGCCTGCAGCCAGCGCTCCCTCTGGGTGGCCCGGGCCGTGTCGTCGAGGCGCGGCTCAGCGGTGCGGCGGGGGGCGAAGGTCGTCGCCAATTCCTCGGTCGACGCGTACGTCCCGATCGCGAGGCCGGCGAGCAGCCCCGCGCCCAGGGTGGTGGCCTCGAGGACCGGCGACACTTCGATGGGCCGGCCGGTGGCGTCGGCCAGCGCCTGGACGAACACCCCGTTGGCGGACATGCCGCCGTCGACACGGAGCGCTCCGATCGGGTGCCCGCTGTCGGCCTCGGACGCCTCGAGCAGGTCGGCGCCGCGGTGGGCCACCCCCTCGAGAACGGCGCGAACGATCTGGGGGCGGGCCGAACCCCCCGTCAGCCCGACCAACGTGCCGCGAGCGCCGAAGTCCCAGACCGGGGTGCCGAGCCCGAGCAACGCCGGGACGAACCAGACGTCCTCCGTGGTCTCGCACTCCAGCGCCACGGCCTCGGACTCCTCCGAGGACGCGAGCAGGCCGAGGTCGTCGCGCAACCACTCGACACAGGTGCCCGCCGAGAGCATCACCGCCTCCGTGCCCCACGTTGCCTTGCCGGCGACCCGGAAGGCGACGATGGGGAAGGTCCCGCCCGTGCTCCGTTGTGCGCTGTGAGGGCCGGCGCCCTGTCCGGTGCACTGGTCGAGCATTCCGCCGGTTCCGAAGGTCGCCTTGGCGAGCCCGGGCAACGTGCACCCCTGGCCGACGAGCGAGGCTTGCTGGTCGCCGGCGATGCCACAGATGGGGGGAGACCCGGGCAACGCGGTGGCCGCGCCGACCGCACCGGAGGAATCGACGATCGCTGGGAGCATGGCCGCCGGGATCCGGAGCTTCTTCAGCAGGTCGTCGTCCCACTCGATGCTCGAAGGGTCCACCAGTTGCGTCACCGCGGCGTTGGTGGCGTCGGTCACGTGCAGGGCGCCGGATCCGGCGCCCCCGCTCAATGTCCAGGCGATCCAGCTGTCGACGGTGCCCGCGCACAGCTCGCCGCGCTCGGCGCGGGTCCGGTCCGGGTCCACCTCGTCGAGGATCGCCATCACCTTGGTGGCCGACGTGTTCGGAGCGAGGCGGATGCCCTCCGCTTGCAGGACTAGGCAGGTGCCGACGGTGCGCAGGTCCTGCCAGCCGATGCCTGGCGCGACGGGGCGGCCGGTTGCGCGCTCCCAGACGATCACCGAGGCGCGCTGGTTGGCGATGCCCACGCCGTCCACCGGGCCACCCGCGGCGAGCGCAGCTGCGGCCACCTCCGTCGCCGCTTCGGCCATCCGCGCCGCGTCGAACTCGACGAGACCGGGTGCAGGCGACTCGGGGAGGACGTGGACGTGATGCTCATCGACTACCGAGGCGTCCGGCCGCACGATCGCCGCCCGCACGCCCGACGTGCCGACGTCGACGACGAGGACGCTGCCGCTCACTCGCTCACGCCCACGGCCTCACGCCCTCACGCCCACGGCGCTGGTCCGAAGGGCGAGTCCAGCCCGAACTTGCCGGGGTTCAGGATGCCGTTGGGATCGAAGGTCTGCTTCAGGCCGCGCAGGACCTCGAAGCCCGAGCCGAGGGCGCGGGGGAGGAAGCGGCTGCGGTTGAGGCCGATCCCGTGGTGGTGGCTGATGGCGGCGCCGTGGGCGAGCGTCGCGTTGGTGACCACGTCCCAGCACTCGCGGTAGTAGCGCTCGCGCCACTCGCCGTCGCCCTCGGGCCCGCGCCCGCCGAACGTGAAGTAGAGGCACGCACCATCCACGTAGGAGTGGGACTGGTGTGCCGAGGCGGCCAGGGTGCCATCGACGGCCTTGAGCGACGCGACGACCTCCTCGTAGAGAGCGGGGAGCGCAGACCACTCGCCCGACATCTCGGCGGTGTCCACCACCACGCCGGCGCGCCAGAGCGGGGCGAGGGCGGAGACGTCGTTGCGGTGGCCGAGCCAACGCTCGACGAGCGCGACGTCGAGGGGCTGGGTGCCGGCGTCGTGGCCGCACTCCGCGTCGACCACGGCCATCGTGCCGGCGAGCACGTCGGGGTCGGCCTCGTCCAGCACGATGAGGACGTTGGTGTCGCCGTGCTCGAAGTTTCGCTCCGATTCGGTCTCGTCGTAGAGGCGCAGCACCGCTGGCGTGGCGCCTCTACGCAGGATGCGGCGACACGCCTCGAGGCCGGCAGCGAACGACCCGAAGCCGAAGGCGCGGCGCTCCTGGGCGGCCGGGAGGGGGTGGATGCGCAGCCGCGCTTCGGTGATGACGCCCAGGGTGCCCTCGCTCCCGACGAAGAGTTGGGTGAGGTTCGGCCCGGTGGCCGCCCGCGGCCCCTTGCCCTCGGTGTGCACCACGCGGCCGTCGGCCAGCACGACCTCGAGGCCGATCACCATGTCCTCGATCTTCCCGTAGCGCGTCGAGTACTGGCCTGCGCCCCGGCAGGCCAGCCAGCCGCCCACCGTGGAGAGGTCCATCGACTGCGGCCAGTGTCCGAGTGTGTAGCCGTCGCCGACCTTGCCCAGTTCCGCCTCGAGGTCGGGGCCGAACGTTCCCGCCCGCACGTCGGCCGTCAGTGACGTCTCGTCCACGCGAACGACGCCCTCGAGCCCGGTGAGGTCGAGGGCGATGCCGCCGTGGACCGGGATCGACCCGCCGCACACACCACTGCGTCCGGCTGCAGCGGTCACCGGCACGCGCGCGCTGTCGCACACCGCAAGGACTGCGGCCACCTGTTCGGTCGACGTGGGGCGCACGACGGCGGCCGGGCGCTGCGGGACGCCGCCCTCGACGGCCCAGCCGATGGCGATCGGCCACCAGTCCCGCCCGGCCTCGGCGCGGGCGGCGGCATCCGTGTCGACAACGGCGCCGGTCGCGGCGAGGCGGTCGAGCAGAGCCGCCGGGACCTCGACCGCGGTGGTGCCGAGGCGGTCTGCGATCTCGTCGGGTGCGGCGTCGATCGGTGTGACCGGTGTCGGCGTGGTCACGGCAGGTCGAGCCCGGCCGTGAGGAGCTCCTTCTCGCACGATTCGGTGAAGCGCGCCGCCTGCTCCTTCGCTTCGGACGCGCTCCATCCCAAGTCCGGCGCGATCAGCTCGGCAACGGCGGGGGCCGCCTCCATCGTCGGCTGCGCTCGCTGGATCGTCGCCCGCGTCCGGCGCGACAGCACGTCGTCGAGGGTCTGCGCCATCTCCTCACGGGCGGCGTACACCAGCTCCGCCCGTATGTAGGGCAGGCCTGCGACGGCCGGTTCCAGCAGCTCCGCCCGGTCCTCGGCGAGCGCGAGCACGCGCGGGGATTCGCTGCCGTAGCGGCCCAGGAGCCGCGCGTGGGGCTGGGCCATGGAGACGGGGTCGCGCGTCTTCGTCGTGGCGCCGACGAGGGGGAGGTCCTTGGTCACGCAGCGTCGGCGCCTCGGGGACTCGCCGAGCTCGCGCACGACGGCGTCGACCGTGTCCTGGGCCATCTTGCGATAGGTGGTCAGCTTGCCGCCCGTCACCGTCACGACGCCGTCGCGCGAGGTCATGACCGTGTGGCGCCGCGACAGGTCGGCGGTGCGTTCGGAGACGTGGCCGCGTTCGGGGGCCAAAAGGGGCCGCAGACCCGCCCAGACTCCGGTGACGTCGGCACGGGTCAGCCGCGAGGTCGTGATGTTGTTCGCCGCCTCGAGCAGGTAGTCGACGTCCTCAGGCGTGCAGGCCGGGTCGTCGAGTGGCCCCGTGTAGTCCGTGTCCGTCGTCCCCAGGTACACGAGGTCGGTGCCGGGCCACGACACCACGAAGATCGACCGCTTGTCCTTCGGCACCGGGATGACGGCGGCGATGTCGCAGGGCAGGCGGTCGGCGGGCATGGTCACGTGCACGCCCTTGGCGGGGCGGATCGACTTGGGGTGCGTCCCCTCGTCGAGGGCGCGCACGTCGTCTGCCCACACTCCGGTCGCGTTCACGACCACGCGGGCCCGGATGTCGAACGCGCTCGAGGGGTCTGCGGCATCGGGCTGCACGCGGGCGCCTCGGACGGTCCCGGCGCCGGCGCCGGCGCTCATCTGGACGACCGGTGTGTAGTTGGCGACCGCGGCGCCGTATTCGATGGCGGCGGTCCGGGCCAGCGTCAGCGTGAGGCGGGCGTCGTCGGCCCGGGCGTCGAAATAGAGGAAGCCAGCAACCAGGTTGTCCGTCTTCAGCGTCGGCAGGTGGCCCAGGGCTTCCTCTTTGGAGACCTCGTGGTGCCGCTCGCCGATGCGCCAGCCGCCCGTGATGTCATAGAGCCACAACGCGGAGGAGTACGAGCGCGCCAGCGTCTTGGAGACGACGCCATCGCGTCCGAACAGCGGGATCAGGAAGGGCAGGGGCGAGACCAGGTGGGGCGCGTTGTCGAGCAACCGCTGACGCTCGGCCAGGTTCTCGTAGACGAGCCGGATCTCGCGCTGTTGGAGGTAGCGGAGCCCGCCGTGCACCATCTTCGAGGACTTCGACGAGGTGCCGGAGGCGAAGTCGCACTTCTCGACGAGTGCGGTCTTAAGCCCGCGGCTCGCGGCATCCAGGGCGACTCCTGACCCGGTGACACCGCCGCCGATGACGAGCACATCGAACGTCTCGTCCGCCAGCCGGCGCAGAGCGTCGTCGCGACGAAAGGGGTGCACGGGCCAAGCCTGCCACAGCTGCCGCGGACGCGATCCGGTGCGTCCCGGCCCCCGTAAACGGGGGATTCAGCGCCCGCGTCCCGGCGGGGGACGTAGCGTCACGCCGTGGAGTTACTCCCGCCCGAGGATCCCTGGGCGGCGTACGCGCGCACCGTCGTGGTGATCGCCCGTGCCAGCGAGACCAACCTGGTGGTCGAGGCCGCACCCCCGGGGCGGAGTGGCGCATGGCCGTGGTCGGGGAACGACGCGGTGCACATCCTCACGGCGTGGGATCCCGGTGACGCGCGTCCGGGCGAGGACGCGAACCGGGCGAACCAGGTCGCACTCGAGGCGGAGCTCGGGGCCCTCGGACCGGACGGCCGGTGGGACGCCGTGGGCTCCGACCCCCTGTCGGGCCACCGCGAGGAGGGCGCCGCGGTCCGCGGCCTCACGCTCGATGCCGTGCTGGACATCGGCGCGCGTTACGGCCAGGAGGCGATCTTCGAGTGGACGCCTCAGGCGTGGGCGGTCGTGGCGTGCCGGGGCGACCGGCGCGTGGAGTTCGGCTGGACGGTGAGCCCGGAACGGGCCCTGCCGTGACCGGGCCTTCTACGTTTGACGTACTACGTTAGACGTAGTAATGTGACCGCATGCCACGCCGCACCGCACCGAAGGGGGATCTGGGCCGAAGCAACGAGCCGCCCGTCCTGATCCTGACCAGCTTGGCCGCCGGCCCCAAGCACGGATACGCGCTGACCAAGGACATCGAGGAGTTCGCCGGCGTCAACCTGGGTCCGGGGACTCTGTACGGCGCGATCGCCCGCCTCGAAGAGCGCGGCTTCATCGCCCCCGAGCCCGTGGGGAGCGACGCCCGCCGCCGTCCCTATCGCATCACCGGTGAGGGCCGGGTCGCGTTGGAGGCCGCGGTGCGCGAGATGCGCACGCTGGCCGACGTCGGCGCCAGCCGCCTCGGGATCGCCGGGCGCGTGTCGGCCGGTGGGGTCCCGGCATGACGGTCGAGGGCTACGAGCACCTCATGCGCTGGTACCCGACGCAGTGGCGGGAGCGCTACGGCGACGAGATGGCCGCGCTCCTCGAGGACACCTACGCCACCGCGAGCGAGGTGCCGCTGCGCCAACGCGTGCGCCTCGCCTGGTCGGGCCTGGGGGAGCGGGCGCGGTCGGCCGGCCTCGCCGGCTGGTCGCAGTCCCCCGACGTCCGACTGCGCGGCGGGTCGCTGCTGGTCCTGTCCGGTTGGGCCTTCTTCGTCGTGGCGGGAGCCATCTTCGCCAAGTCTGCCGACCACTGGTCCACCCAGAGCCCGCCGTCCGGTCACTGGGTGGCCACCGGCGGGTTCAATGTGGTCGGTGCCGCAGCGGGGGCCGGCAGCCTCATCGTGCTGCTGGCAGCCGTCGTGGTGCTGCCCTCGTTCGTGCGGTACGTGTCGTCCGGAGGCTGGCGCGAGGTCAGCCGGCCGATCGTCGTGGCGTTGACCGCCGTGTTGGCCTCCGCAGTGCTGTTCGTCGTCCTCGTCGCCTGGGCCCACAGCCTGAATGGCCACCAACGCAACGGCGGCCTGCCGATCTACGGCTGGTTCTTCGTCCTCGTGAGCCTGGTGTTCTTCGCCGCCCTCGCGTGCGGGACGGTCGCGGCCGTCGCGGTCGCCTGCCGGGTCGAGCTGTCCCACCGGATGCTGCAGGCGCTCGGCATCATGGCGATCGCGCTGGTCGGTGTCATGGCGCTCGCGGTCGTCTCGCTCGTCGCCTGGTGGGCATCCGAAGCGCTCCACGCGCCGGGGTTCCTCGCACAGGTCATCGGCAACGGCATGCCCTTCCAATCGAGCGTGGCCCCGCCCACGTTGCTGGCGTCGGGCATCCTGATGGTGTTCGGCCTCGCGCTCGGCGTGAGCGGCCTGGTCCGGGTCGTCGGCTCGCTCGGCGCCGGGGGTGGCGCGGTCGCCTGAACGCCTGAACGCCTGGCCGCCCGGCGCCGGCCACCCGCGTGGGGCAGGGAGGTCCGGAGTTCCTGAGTTGGCGGGGCCCGAGGGGGCAGAATGGACGCGTGACGTTGGCCGCCCGCGTCTTCGCCGCATCCCACCTGACGGGCACGTTCGTCCTGCGCTCGGGTCGCAAGGCCGACCACTACTTCGACAAGTACCGCTTCGAGTCGGATCCGGCGTTGTTGGCCGACATCGTCGCCGCGCTCGTGCCGCTCGTACCGGCGGGCGTCGAGGGCCTGGCGGGGTTGGAGCTCGGGGGCGTCCCGATCACCACCATGCTCTCCTCGGTCACGAGGTTGCCGGCCTACTTCGTGCGCAAGGAGCCCAAGAGATACGGCACAGAGAAGGTGTGCGAAGGGGGCGAGATCGCGGGGCGCCGTCTGCTGATCATCGAGGACGTCGTCACGACCGGGGGCCAGATCGTGCTCTCGGCCCAGGACCTCCGCGCCGAAGGTGCGGTCGTGGAGCACGCGCTGTGCGTGATCGACCGCGAGGGCGGGGGCACCGACGTGGTGGCGGCGGAGGGGATCGAGCTGCGGGCGCTCTTCACCATGCAGGACCTCGAGCAGTTCCGCACCTGATCGCTACTCCAGCTCTGACACCCATTTCGACAACGATTGTCAAAATGGTCGCGGAGACCGCTAGGGTCCCCGGCGTGTCCGACTACACGATTCCCGAGCCTGAGCCCCAGGAGATCGACGAGCAGAACGCCATGGAGCTCGCCCACATGGTGGACTTCAACGTCCTGCGCGGCCACCCGTCCGGCGAGGAGCGGTGCGACAACTGCCGTTACTACCTCGACGAGACGAAGGATCTCTCGTACTGCTGGCATTCAAAGGTACGCATCCTCGTGGGGGCCAACTGGTGGTGCCAATGGTGGGAGGAGATCCCGGCGGACGGTGCCTGACGTGGCTCGCGGCAGCTGGCAACCCGATTTCGACAATCATTGTCAAAAAGGGCCACGCGGCCGCTAGGGTGACGACGCGATGCAGTCACCCGACGCACTGACGGACTTGTTCCGGGCTCACGGCCGTAAGATCACGGCCCAGCGGCAGTGCATCTTCCGCGCCCTCGAGGGCGACGAGACCCATCCCTCGGCCGAGCGCGTCTACGAGAAGGTCCGTCGCGAGATGCCGAACGTCTCGCTGAAGACCGTCTACCAGACGCTCAACGACCTGGCCGAGCTCGGCGCCATCTCGGTGCTCGACGTCGGCACGGGCTCGGCCCGCTTCGACCCCAACGTCGAGACCGTGCATCACCATCTCGTGTGCCGCTCCTGTGGCAAGGTGCGCGACCTGTCGGCCGACTTCCCGGGGCTCGCCGTGTCCAGGCGGTCCGCCCGGGGCTTTGCGGTCGACAGCGCCGAAGTCGTGTTCCGCGGCCTGTGCGACGAGTGCCGCCCATCGCAGAGTTTTCAATA
>DATHPK010000222.1:0-6934 GCA_035483935.1 Acidimicrobiales bacterium | reverse complement strand
GGCCCGCCCGGCGGTGCACCGCTCCAAATCCGCGCCACACTCTTCGGCCAGCGGTCGCTCACCGCGGCGGCGGAGTGGTTGTGGTCCGAGTATCCCGTGCGCTATCCCGGCCTCAAGATCGCCATGAGCGAAGGTGGTATCGGCTGGGTGGCGATGCTGATCGACCGGCTCGACAACATGGTGGATCGCTCCGGATACGGCAAAGGTTGGGCCGTGCGGCCGTCGGAGGTCTTACGGCGCAATTTCTGGTTCTGCACGCTCGATGATCCCTCGACCATCGACACGCGCCACGCCATCGGTGTCGAGAACATCATGGTCGAGGTCGATTATCCGCATGGCGACGGGACCTGGCCTGACACCCAGGCGGTGATCGAGGAGTGCTGGGGACACATCCCGACCGACGAACTTCGTGCGATGTGCTCTGAGAACGCCGCAGCGCTGTACCGCCATCCGTTGCCGGACCTGGTCCTGCCCCGCTGAGAGGAGCTCTCCGTGTTCACACCGACCGCCGAGAAATTGATGCCCGACCTCACACCTCGCGAAGAGCTGGTCGTGCTTGCCCGGGCCCTGTGGCGGGAGGGATACAACGATCATCTGGCCGGGCACATAACCGTCAATCTGGGTGACGGCACCTTGTTGTGCAACCCCTGGCTACTGACCTGGGCAGAGCTCCGTCCATCACAGATACTCCGCATCGACCTGGAAGGGCGCGTGGTCGAAGGGGACTGGCCCGTCCCTCTCGGGATCCCGATCCACCTCGAATTGCACAAGGCCCGCTCGGACGTGGGCTGGGCGTTGCACAACCACCCACTTTTCGGCACGGTGTGGGCCGACCTCGGGGAGGTGCCGCCCATCCTCGACCAGAGCTCCGCCCTCGGCGGCGGGATGTTGGCGCTGGTCGACGAGTACGAGGGGCCGGTCAACGACGCGAACAGCGCGCGTCGGGCCGTTGCAGAAATGGGAGACGCGTCGATGGCCCTCCTTGCCGGCCACGGCGTCTTCATCCTCGGAGGCTCAGCACGTGCCGTGCATCAACGAGCGGTCGCTCTGGAGCAGCGCTGCCAGCACGCTTGGTACGCAAGGGCGGCCGGCGGCACGGACATCTCCAAATTGCCAGAATCGTTCATCGACCTCTTCGCCCGGAGCGATGGCGAGGGCTTCATCGGGTTCTGGGAGGCAGCAGTTCGCGCAGAACTCGCAGCCGATCCGGAACTTCTCGACGGTTAGCCGGCGTCGTCGGGCACAAGTGGCGTCGGCTGTGGCCGCGACGCCGTGGTCCAAAGGGGCGAAGGGCGCGACTTCATGACCCGGCCCGTCGGTCCGATGAAATTGAGATCCTCGTTGGCGTTTCCCGATACCGACCACTGCTTCGAGTGCACCAGGTGATGGTGGTGCTCACAGAGCAGCACAAGATTGGGCAAATCCGTGGTCCCTCTGTGGGGCTTCCACCATCGGATGTGGTGGGGATTGACGAAGATTGCGTTCGCACAGCCCGGAAAGCGGCAATGACGGTCGCGCCGCATGATTTCGCGGCGCTGAGTCGCAGTCGGATAGCGGTGCCGCCGGCCTTCGTACATGGTGTGACCGACGTTGTCATCGACAGCGAGGATGACGGTGGCATCACAGGCAACCCGTCGGACGGTGTCCGCGCTGATCAGACCTTCGCGCTCGAGTTCACCGCAAAGCTCCGAGGTTTCGTCCAGCAGGGTCGTCAGCGGGACATGGGCGACGACCGTGAACGGCCTCGTGGCATGACTCGGGGACCGCGAGGAACGAACGATTCCGATGAACGCGTCGCAGAGACGCTGATCCCACGGAGTCTCGCCGTCTGAGGGGATGTCGCGGGCCTGTGCCTCGAGCGTTCCCCGCACCTCGGCGAAACTCTCGGCCGGCAGCTGGGCGGTGACCGTCCGAAACGACTCGTTGAAGCGGAGCGAACGAGCCTCGTATTCCGCTCGGGCGGTTTCGGCCGTCGCCTCCCTTCTGGACCGAGCCAACTGGGACAATTCGCGGGCCGAATGCTCCATCGCTCGGTCCCGGAACTCGTCGTCGGACTCGGGAGTGGCGGCATCGACGACGGCCCGGACCTTGTCGAAGCTCACGTCGCCGGCAATCAAGGCGGCGGACAGGTGCGGCAGGTCGTAGAGGCGGTCGCCGACGTGGGCGAGCGCACGTGCCGTCGGGACGGAGACCCCGAGGCGCTCCACCATCCAGGACTGGAGTGAGGTGGCCCCTTCGTCGCGCCAGCCTTCGCGGCGGTCGAGCTCGCCGCTGAGCAGAACGATGAGGCCCGCTGAGGAGGCCATGGTGCGAGCCGACTCGGCGGCCAGCTCCATGAGCTCCTCGTTCGACATCTTGGCCAACTCGCTGAGCCCCAGCGATGGAGTGACCGTGGAGGTGGGCGAGGTGTCGAGTGCGGGCACGCAGGAGAACGGTCGCTGCGACGCTCGCCGGATCCCAACTCTTGGATCAGCGACCGGCGGTGCCGAAGACGTCCCGCAACTCCATCGCCACCGGCGTATCGAGTTGGCTGTACGTGCAGGACGAGGGTTCCCGGTCGGGTCGCCAGCGCACCAGGGATGTGGCATGGCGGAAGCGGTTGCCCTGGAGGTGGTCGTACGAGACCTCGCAGACGGCCTCCGGCCGCAACGGTTCCCAGGTCATCTCCTTGCCGGCGTTCCAGCGGTTCATCGCCCCGGGTGCCCGGCCCTCGGCCTGCGCCTCGGCCCAGCCCGCCCAGGGGTGGCCCTCGAGGGCGTTCTTGCGGTAGGGCTTCACCTCGTCGACGAGCTCACGGCGGCGGGCGACACTGAACCCGGAGGCGACGCCGACGTGGTTGAGGTTCCCGGCGTCGTCGAAGAGGCCGAGGAGCAGGGAGCCGACCCCCTCGCCGTCCTTGTGGGTGCGGAAGCCTGCGACGACACAGTCGGCGGTGCGCTGGTGCTTCACCTTCAGCATCACCCGCTTATCGGGCAGGTAGTGGAGGTCCGCTGACTTGGCGACGACACCGTCGAGGCCGGCTCCTTCGAAGCGGGAGAACCAATCCGACGCCACGTCGGGGTCCTGCGTGGCCGGCGTGAGATGGATCGGTGGTTTGGCCTTCTTCAGAAGCTTCTCGAGCACTTTGCGGCGCTGCGCATACGGCTTCTCCATGTACGAGGTTTCGTCGTGTGCCAGGAGATCGAAGGCGACGAACGACGCCGGGGTCGCGGCCGCGAGCTGGTTGATCCGCTTGGCCGCCGGGTGGATGCGTTGGGACAGGGCGTCGAAATCGAGGCCGGTCGGCCCGGCGATGACCACCTCACCGTCGAGGACCACGCGGTCGGGGAGCTCACGGCTGAGTGCCTCGACGAGCTCGGGGAAGTATCGGGTCAAGGGCTTCTCGTTGCGGCTGCCGAGTTCCACGTCGTCTCCGTCACGGAAGACGATGCAGCGGAACCCGTCCCATTTCGGCTCGTAGTACAGGCCCTCCTCCCGGGGGAGGTCCCGGGTCAGCTTGGCCAGCATCGGCGCGACGGGCGGCTCGACGGGGAGGTTCATGCAGCCTCCTCGTGGGAAGACGCCCACGACACCAGGTCGTCGGCCGTCGAGCGGTTGACGACGCGGTCGAAGGGAACGTCGGCCGCCACGGCGTTGCGGCAACCGCGTCCCAGCCATTCCAACTGGCCCGGTGCATGGGCGTCGGTGTCGATGCTGAAGGAGCATCCGAGCTCGACGGCGAGTCGCAGGAGGTCCTCGGGGGGGTCCTGGCGCTCGGGTCGTGAGTTGATCTCGACGGCGGTGCCGGTGCGTGAGCATGCGGCGAACACGGCCTCAGCATCGAACGTCGACTGTGGCCGTCCCCGCCCCACGATGATGCGGCCCGTGCAATGACCGAGGATGTCCGTATGCGGGCTTTCGACCGCCGCCAGCATGCGGGCGGTCATCTGCCTGGCGTCCATCCGCAGCTTGGAATGCACACTGGCCACGACCACGTCGAGTTGGCCGAGGAGGTCGAGATCGAGGTCGAGCGAGCCGTCTTCGAGGATGTCGACCTCCATGCCGGTGAGGATGCGGAACGGGGCGAGCCGCTCGTTCAGGTCGTCGACGAGCTCGAGCTGTTCGGCGAGGCGCTCCTCGTTGAGCCCGTGCGCGACGGTGAGGCGCGCGCTGTGGTCCGTCAGGACGAGGTACTCGCGGCCAAGGTCCCGCGCCGCCTCGGCCATCTCGAGGATGGGGCTCCCGCCATCCGACCAGTCGGAGTGGGAGTGGCAATCGCCCCGCAGTGATTCGAGCAGTTCCGCCGCCGCGCCCTCGACGACGAGGTCGTCCTTCGTCAGCTCGTTGTCGATCTTGGTCAGGTAGGCCGGCACCTTTCCGGCGAGCGCCTCGGCGATGACCTGCGCCGTCGACTTGCCTACGCCTTCGATGTCCTGCAGGCGCCCGGCCCTCGCCAGGGTCTCCAACTCGTCTTCGGGCAGGTCTTTGATGGCACGGGCGGCGCCGCGGAACGCCCGCACCTTGTAGGTGTCGGCCCCGTTGCGTTCGAGGCGGAACGCGATCTGGTTCAGCGCGTCGAGTGGTCTCACCCTGGTCCTACGCCTTCGGTTCTTTCGTCTCGCTCGGTTCCTTTTTGGCCCGGCTGGGAGCGACCCGGGGCGGCTCGTCCGGCATCTTGGGGTACTGCGGCGGCCACGGCGCGTCTTGCAGCCCGGCCTCCTTGTCGCGCTCGGCCATAGCGAGGAGCGGTTCGAGCGACTGGGGCGCGGCGCCGATGTCGGCCCAGGGGTCGCCGCGGCGTGCCACAAGCTCGGGCACCGTGCGGATGGTCAGCTCGTCGGGCACGACCGTCTCGACCTCGTCCCAGGCGAGGGGCGTGGAGACCTGGCCCCCGACGCGGGGACGGGCGAACCAGGCCCCGAAGACGGTCTTGTGCGGTGCGTTCTGGTTGAAGTCGACGAAGACCCGGGTTCCCCGTTCCTCCTTCCACCACTTGGCGGTGATCTCGTCGGGATGCCGACGTTCGAGCTCGCGGGCGAGAGCGACGGCTGCGGCCCGCACGGCGATCGAGTCCCAGCGAGGCTCGAGCCGGACGTAGACGTGGAGCCCGTTGTTGCCGGTCGTCTTCGGGTGGCTGCGCAGGCCGAGCTCGTCGAGCAGCTCCTTGACCTTGAGCGAGGCCGCCCGCACCTCGTCGAAGCCGATGCCCTTGACGGGGTCGAGGTCGATCCGCAGCTCGTCGGCGTGGTCCGGGTCGGCGGCCAGATACGGCCACAGGTGGAGCCCGAGGCAGCCGAAGTTGACCGCCCAGACGACGTGGGAGATGTCGGCCACGACGAGCGCGTTCGACGTCGTGCCGTTGGGCGTCGAGACGATGGTCGATTGCAGCCACTCGGGAGCGCCGGCCGGGATCCGCTTCTGGAAGAAGGACTTGCCGGCGGCACCGTCGGGAAAGCGCTGCAGGAGAGCCGGCCGCCCGCCTGCCGTGTTGAGCAGATGGTCGCCTATCTCGAGGTAGTACGAGACGAGGTCGGATTTCGTCGCGTCGATGGCGGGGAAGTACACCTTGTCGGGTCGGCTGACGCGGACCTCGCGCCCGTCGACCTCTACGATGCGCTCGTCGTCCGCCGGCACACGGTCGACTCTAGCGACGGCGACGTCCGACGGTTCCCGGTCGGTTCCCGATCGCGCCTGGTGGCAGGCGGTAACTGGCTACGTCGGATGCGTTCTGTCGCAGCGGGCGGGCACGAGACCCGTGAGAATCAGGACAGAGGGGCGGCGGAACGGTGAAGCACTTCGTCCGGGTCGAATCCCGGGGCCGACATCCGTCAGCCCCCGGGCCAGGCCTCGTCAGCGGGTGCTGCTTTGGTGTCTTCCGCTCGAAGCCTGGCCCGGGGCTGTACGAAATCGGCCGGCGGCAGGTCGGACGACCTGTCCGCGGCGCGGTTCCTTGCCAAGGGCCCGTGAAAGGTGGTCTGCAATGGAGACCATGTCACGATCGTGACCTGGGGAAAGGCCTGTCGATAGAGCAAAAGGACCCTGCTTTGGGTGCGAACCGGTTGCGTCTAAGTGGCCTCTGACTTTCGTCAGATGAGGTCGGCCAGACCCTCCCACCCCGCCGGCGGTGGAGCCAGGCGCCAGAACTGTTCTGGCACCCGTCCGGCGACGCGGGCCGTGAGGGCGTGGTCCCGCTCGAGCGGCGGGATCTGGGAGACGTAGCACCAGATGGCGCGGCGCTTGCGTTCCTCGTCGGGCACGTGCGGCACGATCGCAGGGGTCGCCCACAAAGGCGAGCGAAGAAGCTTGGCCACCCGCCAGGCCAGCAGGCCGGGCAGGTGTTTGTAGCCGTGGTCCTCGTAACAGAACCACGTCCGCTCCGGCTGCTGCGCCTGTACCAACAGGCAGGCGTCGTGCGTCATGTCGTGGTCCGGGTTGGCCAGGCCCATCGGGAAGAAGACGGCGGTCGGGTCGATCTCGGAGATCGCGGTCCCGAGCACAGGAGCCACGTCGGAAGCGGTCGGTCGTTGGTCGACGGGCAGGTATTGGTGGTCGGGGAAGTCGAGCCAGCGGTAGGACGATTCCAGGACGGCCATGGCGGCGACGTCCTCCTCCCGGCGCACCGCCACGACGTCGTCGCCGGCCACGAAGCCGCCGAGCGCGTCCCACTCGGTGGGCTCGGCCGGATAGGCCGGCGGCCGGCCGGCGAGAACCGTGATCACGGTCGTGTCGTCGTAGCTCGCGACGAGATGCCCGGCGCCCATCGCCGCGTCGTCGAAGTGCGGTGACACGACGACGATGCGGGCGAACGCACCCGGATCGACCTCGCCCCAGGTGGCCTCCGCGTACGTGTTGCTCACGACCGGATCATACGGGCACGTCGTCGACCTCGCCGGCCCGGTAGTGGCGGAAGACGGGCATGATCGCGCCGATCACGGCGGCGCCGACGATGCAGGCG
>DATHPK010000221.1:0-11184 GCA_035483935.1 Acidimicrobiales bacterium | reverse complement strand
CGCCACCCCGTAGCGCTCGGCGAGCATGCGCTGGGCCTCGGCGGCGACGCTCCACATCGGTCCGGAGAAGCACAGCGTGGCGGCAAGGTCGCCCTTTGTCCCGGGGCGCTCGGAGAAACGGTACGCGCCGTCGATGATGCCCCGTCGCACCGTTGCTCCCTGCTCGCCGTCGGGGAGCGCGGGCATCGGGTACGTCTCGTTGTAGAGGGTGAGGTACCAGAAGCGGTCGACGGGATCCGCGCCGAGCATGTCGGTCACCGCCGCCTCCATGATCACCGCAACCTCGTAGGCGAACGAGGCGTCGTAGACCAACGCGGCGGGGTTGGTCGAGGCCAGCAGCGGCGACTGCCCGTCGTCGTGCTGCAATCCTTCGCCCATGAGTGTGGTCCGACCGGCCGTGCAGCCAGCCAGGACGCCCCGGCCCCGCATGTCGCCGAGGGCCCAGGCGAGATCGCCGATCCGCTGGAAGCCGAACATGGAATAGAAGAGATAGACGGGGACCATGGGTTGGCCCCATGTGGCGTACGCCGTCGACAGCGCGGTGAACGTCGCCAGCGCACCCGCTTCGGTGATGCCTTCCTGGAGGAGCTGGCCCGACGAGCTCTCGGCGTAGTTGAGCGGGAGGTCGGCGTCGACGGGGATGTAGTTCTGGCCGTCGGGCGCGTAGATCTTGGCCTCAGCGATCAAGGGCTCGAGCCCGAACGTCCGGGCCTCGTCCGAGACGATCGGCGCCATCAGTGCGCCGACCGTGGGATCACGCACGAGGTTCCGCAGCAGACGTGCGAACGCCATGGTGGTGGACGCGGCCTGTGCCCCGGAGCCCGCGGCGAACTCATCGAACACCTTGGAGTCGGGGCGCAGGACCGGTGCCGGACGTACCGTCCGGACCGGCAGCGGCCCGGCGAGGACGCGCCCACGTGCCCGCAGGTACTCCATGGCGTCGGAGCCCTCGCCCGGTCGGATGTAGGGCGGGTCGCCCTCCAGCGCGTCCTCGGGTATGTCGTCGGTCAGGTAGAGCCGGTCGCGCAGCGTGCGCAGCTGCGCCTTGGTCATCTTCTTGATCTGGTGCGTCGCGTTGCGCGCCTCGATCTCGGGGCCGAGGGTCCAGCCCTTGATCGTCTTGGCCAGGATGACCGTGGGAGCGCCCCGCTGCTCGGTGGCGAGCTTGTAGGCGGCATAGAGCTTTCGGTAGTCGTGGCCGCCCCGCGGCAGCGAGACGAGCTCGTCGTCGCTGAGGTCCTCCACCATCTTGCGCAGTCGGGGGTCGGGGCCGAAGAAGTGCTCGCGGATGTAGGCCCCGGACTCGACGGCCAGCTTCTGGTACTCGCCGTCGACCGTTGTGTTCATGCGGTCGAGCAGCACGCCATCGACGTCCTTGGCCAGCAGCGCGTCCCAACGTGAGCCCCAGATGACCTTGA
The DNA here is from genome assembly GCA_035483935.1 of Acidimicrobiales bacterium. Taxonomy (GTDB): domain Bacteria; phylum Actinomycetota; class Acidimicrobiia; order Acidimicrobiales; family RAAP-2; genus Bog-473. The sequence continues at coordinate 9,766 of DATHPK010000221.1, read as the reverse complement.
TCACGTTCCAGCCGGCACCGCGGAAGACCGCCTCGAGCTCCTGGATGATCTTGCCGTTGCCGCGCACGGGGCCGTCGAGCCGCTGCAAGTTGCAGTTCACGACGAAGATCAGGTTGTCGAGATGCTCGCGGCCGGCGACACCGAGCGCGCCGATCGACTCGGGCTCGTCCATCTCGCCGTCACCGACGAAGCACCACACCCGGCTGTTGCTCGTGTCGACCAGGCGGCGCAGGTTGAGGTAGCGGTTGACGTGCGCCTGGTAGACGGCGGCGATCGGGCCGAGGCCCATGGAGACGGTGGGGAACTCCCAGAAGTCGGGGAGGAGGCGCGGGTGGGGGTAGCTCGGGAGGCCGCCACCGCCGACCTCGTGACGGAAGTTGTCGAGGTCCGCCTCGGTCAGCCTCCCCTCGACGTAGGCGCGGGCGTAGATGCCGGGCGAGGCGTGGCCCTGGAAGAAGATCTGGTCACCGAAGCCACCATCGGACTTGCCACGGAAGAAGTGGTTGAAGCCGACCTCGTAGAGTGCGGCCGAGCTGGCGTAGGTGGAGAGGTGGCCGCCGATCCCCTCGGTGCGCGTGTTGGCCCGCGTGACCATGGCGGCCGCGTTCCAGCGGATGTAGGCGCGGATCCGGCGCTCCTGGTACTCGTCGCCGGGGAACCAGGGCTCGGCGTCGGCCGGGATGGTGTTGACGTAGGGCGTCGAGACGGCGGCCGGGAACTCGACCTGCTTGGTGCGCGCGCGCTCGAGCAGCTTCATGAGGAGGAAGCGCGCCCGGGAGCGGCCGCGGGCGTCGACGACCGCATCGAACGAGTCGAGCCATTCCGTCGTCTCACCCGGGTCGGTGTCGGGAACCTGGTGGCTGATCCCGTCGAACAGCATCGGCCCCACGGTACCGGGAGCGGCTCGAGGCATGTGACCACCGGTCGCGGGTGTTACACATTCGTCATGCCAGACACAGAGGCCCCGCTGGTCGTGTACACGGACGGCGCCTGCCGGGGCAATCCCGGACCGGGCGGCTGGGGCTGGGCGGTGCCGGGCGGGCGGTACGCGAGCGGGGCGGAGCCGCACACCACGAACCAGCGAATGGAGATCACGGCGGTGCTGGAGGCGCTCAGGGCGCTGACCTTGGAGGAGCCGGCATCCATAGAGGTGGTCAGCGACTCCACCTATGTCGTCAATTGCTTCCGCGACCGTTGGTGGGAAGGCTGGCTCAAGCGTGACTGGAAGAACTCGCAGCGCAAGCCGGTGGCCAACCGCGACCTCTGGGAGCCGCTCCTGCCGCTCGCGCTCTCGTCGGATATCCCGGTGTCGTTCCGTTGGGTGAAGGGCCACTCGGGCGACCACTGGAACGACGTCGTCGACGAGCTTGCGACGATGGCGGCCGACAGCGGGCGGGCCTCGAGCGGCGATCGGCCGAGCGGGTAGCTCCACGCCACTTGCACGCGACCCGCCCGGCATCGGCGGCGAGGGGCGAACGGTAGGCTGCCTCTCGGGCACGCGCAGAGTCGAAAAGCCGAGAAGACGGCGACTCGGGCCGCTGCGACCGGGACTTGTTCCGGGGGGCCGGGAGCGCGGGCGGGACGTCATCGGGACAAGAAGAGGACAGTCGATGGCCAGCGAGGAAGAGTTCGACATCGTCGTGATCGGTGGCGGGCCGGGCGGCTACGCCACGGCGCTTTACGGCGCCGCGGCCGGACTCTCCGTCGCCATCGTCGAGCGGGACAAGGTCGGCGGCACCTGCCTGCACCGCGGCTGCATCCCCGCCAAGGAGTTCCTCGAGACGGCCGCCGTCCGCAGGACGATCGAAGGGTCGAAGGAGTTCGGCATCGACGTGTCGGGCGTCGCGCTCGACTTCGCCCGCAGCCAGGAGCGCAAGCAGGCCGTGGTGGACAAGCTCTGGAAGGGCCTGCAGGGACTGCTCAAGGGTCGCAAGGTCACGACGCTCCTCGGGACGGGCACCCTGCGCGAGGACCGGCGCGTCGAGGTCATCGACGGGACCGACGCCGGCCGGACGATCATGGGGCGCAACGTGGTGCTCGCCGCCGGGTCGGTACCGCACGTCCTGCCGGGTTTCGAGGTCGACGGGCGCTGGGTGATGACCTCGGACGAGTTCCTGGACCTCGAGAAGCTGCCCGCCTCGGTTGCCGTGATCGGTGGCGGGGTGGTGGGGTGCGAGTTCGCGTCGCTCCTCGCCGACCTCGGCTCGAAGGTGACGATCCTCGAGGCCCTGCCCGCGATCCTGCCCGGGTGCGACGAGGACGTGGTGCGGCTCATCGTGCGGTCGTTCAAGAAGCGCGGCATCGACATCGTGACCGGGGTCAAGGTGGAATCGCACGCGCCCGCTGCGGACGGCACGGTGACGACCGTCAGCGCGGGCGAGCAGTCCTGGGACGTCGAGGCCATCGTGGTGTCGGTGGGCCGGCGCCCCCGGACCGAGGGGTTGGTGGCAGACGGGGTCGGTGTCCCCATCGATCAACGCGGCTTCGTGGTGACCGACGAGTACCAGCGGACAGGTGTGGACGGGGTCTGGGCGGTCGGCGACATCGTGGCCGGCACGCCGCAGCTCGCACACGTCGGCTTCGCCGAGGCCATCGTGGCGGTGAAGGGCATGCTGGGCGAGCCGGTGGTGCCGGTCGACAACGGCAAGGTGCCGTGGGCGATCTACTGCCATCCCGAGGTCGCGTTCTGCGGCATGACCGAGGCGCAGGCGAAGGATGCCGGGATCGACGTGCTGACGAAGAAGGACCCCTTCGGGGGCAACAGCCGGGCGCAGATCATCGGCGACACCGAGGGGCTCGTGAAGATCGTCGCCGAGAAGCGGCCTGACGGCACCGCGGGGCGGATCTTGGGCGTGCACATGTGCGGACCGTGGGTCACCGAGCAACTGAGCGGCGGGTATCTCGCCGTCAATTGGGAGGCGTTCCCCGACGAGGTCGCGCAGTTCGTCCAGCCGCACCCCTCGCTCTCCGAGACGTTCGGCGAGACCATGTTGGCGCTGACCGGAAGGGGATTGCACCTTGGCTGACGTCGTGTTGCCGCAGCTCGGCGAGACCGTGACCGAAGGCACGATCACGAAGTGGATGAAGGCGGTCGGCGACGAGGTCGCACGGGACGAGCCGCTCTTCGAGGTGTCGACGGACAAGGTCGACTCCGAGGTGCCCTCGCCCGCGGCCGGCGTGCTCTCGGAGATCTTGGTGCCCGAGGGCGAGACGGTCGAAGTCGGCGTGACGCTGGCCGTCATCGGCGACGGCTCGGGTTCGGGCGGATCGAGCGACGCGCCCGCCGCGGCCGCGACCGAAACGCCCGCACCCGCCCCTGCGGCCGAGGCCACACCGCCGCCGGCGCCTCCTTCTCCGCCACCGGCCCCGCCGGCACCGCCGCCGGCCCCGGCCGCTCCTGCTGCCCCTCCCACCCCGGAGCCGGCTCCTGCCGCGACCGAGCAGTCGGCACCCCAGGCCGGAGCAGACGGCAACGGGACCGGTGCCGGCGCACAGGTGCTGTCGCCGATGGTGCGCCGCATTCTCTCTGAGAACGACATCGACGAGTCGGAGGTCACCGGCACGGGCGCCGGCGGTCGCATCACGCGCGACGACGCGTTGCGTGCCGCCGACGCGCGCCGATCGGCCGCCGCCATCGTGCAGCCCCCACCGGCAGTACCGAACCAGGCCGCCCCGGTCCCGCCTGCCCCGTCTGCCCCCGCCGCCTCGCCGGCGCGGGTCGCGCCGCCGGCGCCCACCGTCTCCATGGCGCCTTTCCGCACGGCCGGCGACCAGGTCGTGCCGTTCTCCAACATGCGCCGACGCACCGCCGAGCACATGGTGCGTTCCAAGGCCACATCGCCGCACGCCTTCATCGCCAACGAGGTCGACTTCGAGGCCGTGGAGCGGGTGCGCAAGGCGTGGGGGGAGCGTTTCAAGGCGGAAGAGGGCTTCGCCCTGACCTATCTGCCCTTCGTGGCGCGGGCGGCGGTCGAGGCGCTGCGCGACTTCCCGCTGCTGAACGCGTCGGTGGTGGAGGACTCGCTCGTCGTCCACTCGGAGGTCAACCTCGGCATCGCGGTCGACCTTTCCCACGAGGGGCTCATCGTGCCCGTGATCCACCGGGCCGAAGAGGTCACGCTGCGCGGCGTGGCCCGCCGCATCCGCGACCTGGCCGAGCGGGCGCGGGGCCGTCAGCTGAACGCCGACGACATCGCGGGCGGGACGTTCTCCATCACCAACGACGGGCCCTTCGGGACGTACTTCACCGTCCCGATCATCAATCAACCGCAGGTGGCGATCCTGGCGACGGACGGCATCGCGCGCCGCCCGGTCGTGGTCACGCAACCCGACGGGTCCGAGTCCATCGCGATCCACTCGACGGGCATCCTCGGCGTCAGCTGGGACCACCGGGCGGTCGACGGCGCCTACGTCTCGCTGTTCCTGGCGAAGATCGCCGAGCTCCTCGGTACCCGCGACTGGGCCGCGGAGCTCTGAGGGTCGGGCCGGTGCTGCGCATCCGGTCTCTCGGGACGGTTCCCTACCACGAGGCCACCACCTTGCAGCACGCCCTGGCCCGCGCCGCCGAGGACGACTACCTCCTCCTGCTGCAACACCCGCACGTCTACACGCTGGGCGCGCACGCCGACGATCGTCACGTCCTCGTCGACCCGGCGGGGGTCGGCGCGACGCTCGAGCGCACCGACCGCGGGGGCGACGTGACCTACCACGGCCCCGGCCAGCTCGTGGCCTACCCGATCGTCACGGTGCCGGACCACGTGACCTCCGGCGCGGCGCACGTGCACCGGCTCGAGCGTCTCGTGATCGACACACTCAACGACGTCGGCCTGCCCGGTTGCGAGAGCGACGAGGAGTTCCCGGGTGTGTGGGTGGACGCGGCAGGGGAGCGCCCCCGGAAGATCGCCGCCATCGGCGTGCGGGCCATGCGCGTCGGGCCGGGACGGCGACGCACGGTGCACGGTCTCGCCGTCAACGTGACCACCGACCTGCCGATGTTCGGGCACATCGTGCCGTGCGGGATCGCGGACCGGGGCGTGACGTCACTGGCGGCCGAGGGCATCGACGTGTCCGTGGACGAGGTGGCCGACGCGCTGGCGGCGCGGGCCACCGAGGTGTTCGGCGACGGGAACGCCGAGCGGGCAGATGTCGTGACGGGTCCCGCCGCGCTGCACCTCGTGGGCGGGGGGGACGGCGAGCGCCCGCTCCTGCGGCGACTGCGCCAAGCCGGCGTGGCTCCCGAGGACGGCGTCGACATCGCGCAGCGCAAGCCGGAGTGGGTGCGGGTGCCCGTCCGCATCGGGAAGGGCTACCGCCAGCTCGGGGCGACGATCCACGACCTCGGCCTCGTCACCGTGTGCGAGGAGGCCGGCTGCCCCAACATCTACGAGTGCTGGGCGGACGGCACGGCGACGTTCATGATCAACGGCGAGCGCTGCACGCGGGCCTGCGGCTTCTGCCAGGTCGACACGCGGCACCCGTTGCCGCTGTCGCCCGACGAGCCCGACCGCGTCGCCCGGGCGGTGGCGCGGATGGGGCTGGGCCACGCGGTCGTCACCTGCGTCGCCCGGGACGACCTGGCCGACGGCGGCGCAGGAGCGATGGCCGCCACGATCCACGCCATCCGCGAACGCTCGCCCGGGACGACGGTCGAGGTGTTGATCTCGGACTGCCGGGGGGACCCCGCGTCGCTCGACGCGATCTTCGCGGCGCGCCCGGACGTGCTGAACCACAACATCGAGACGGTGGCCCGCCTGCAACGGGCGGTCCGGCCCTCGGCCGGATACGCGCGCAGCCTCGGCGTGCTGGCACGGGCCGGCGCGGCGGGGCTGATGACCAAGTCCGGTCTCATGGTGGGGCTGGGCGAGACCGAGGACGAGGTCGTCGCCACCATGGCAGACCTGCGCGGGGTGGGCGTGTCCATCGTGACCGTCGGACAGTACCTCCGGCCGAGCCGCGACCACCTGCCGGTGGCGCGGTACTGGGCTCCCGAGGAGTTCGACCGGCTGCGCGACGCGGGCATCGCACTCGGGGTGGCGCATGTCGAGGCCTCACCGCTCACCCGCTCCAGTTACCACGCCCGCGAGGCGGCCACCGCCGCCACTCGCTGACGCGACGCTGACGGGCTCCCGACGGCGGCCCGCCCCGGTCAGGGAACTCTCGCGACGTCCTTCGTGTCGCTCGGCGTGAACGCCTCGTCGATGCCGAACAGGGTGCGGGCATTGGTGTCGACGATCCTTCGCCGGACGTCCGGGTCAAGGTCGTCCCGCGCGTCGAGGTTGCGGTGGGCGGCGACGTCCGCGCCGATGTCGAGATGGGCCCAGTCCGAGCCGCAGACCAGATTTTCCGAACCGAGGCGCGTCACCAGGTACGAGAGGTCGTCGTCGATCTGACAGGCGACGAACATGTTCTTGCGCCGGAGGACATCGGGCTCGTTCCTCCAGTCGCGTGTGCTCCGGCCGCCGTTCGGGTCGATGCGTGCGGCCTCCTGCAGCATCCATGGCACCCAGCCCGCGCCTGCCTCGAAGAAGCCCCACTTGAGGGCGGGGAAGCGCTCGGGGACATCGTTGACGAGAAGTGAATAGAAGGCGTACGTGCAGGGCGCAACGATCTCCCACGCCTTTTGATTGCCCGGGTAGCGGTGCAGCACGTCACTGTTGTCCACGCCGACATGGAAGCCGACGACGAGGCCCAGTTCCTCTGCCTTTCGGTAGAGCGGGAACAATGACGGGTGCGCCACATGGTGGCCGTTGACCTCTCCCAGCAAGAAGACGCCGGCCGCACCGTTGTCCGCGCCGAACTCCAGCTCCTCACACGCCGCATGGAGGTCACTCGTGGGCACGTTGATCATCCAGCGCAAGCGGCGGCCCGTGGGCCTGGTGGCCTCGGCCAGCCACCGGTTGTTGCTGCGTTTGAGCGCCACCTCGATGATCGGATCGCGCACCCCGACGTTCAGCCAGATCGAAGGGAACAAGACCTGCACGTCGACCCCGACGCGGTCCATCTCGCGTAGTCGGGCCCCGACGTCCTGGAGCCCCTTTGTGCCCTCCGGGAAGAGGGTTCGGTGTTGATCCGTCTGGTGGGGGCTTGCTCCGTCGTTCCTGACGGCGCGCTGGTCCTGCACGAGCCAGAACCGGAACGGGATGCCGGTCCCCGATGCGACCTCGGCGACCGCCGGACGGAATTGCTCCTCGTGTGGCCGGAGGTACGCCCAGGTCTGGTCGGTCTCCCAGACGTGCGTGTCACAGTCGATGTATCCCACGAGCAGCTCTCGTTACGAAGGAGTGCGCGCCATTCCTCCCACGGTAGTGCCGGTCGACCGGCCATCCAGGGTGTTCAGTGGGCGCGCTCGCGCCGACGCCGCGACACGAGCAGCGTGGCCACAACCGCCACCAGCACCACCGCCGCCAGCACCGCCCAGCCGACATCGGCGGCGGAGACGCCACGGCCGGCTGCCGGGGTATCCGCCGTCCCCGCTGCCGCGGCCGAAGCCAGGGCCGTGTACTGCGCCTTGGCGACCTGCTCGGCCGAGGCGGATGTGATCGGTGCCGGGTTTCCCGACGCAGCCGAGAAGGAGGAGATGACCGCGGCGTAGTCGCCCACGCGCATCGTGATCGTCTGTCCGACCCCCGCTTGGTCGGACGACGAGAAGTACGTCACTCGTCGGGCGCCGGGGACAGAGGGCAACGGACCGGAGCTCACGACCTGTCCGTTGGCCAGCGCACGACTGGCGGCAGCCGCGAAGGCACGGGCGCCGCCGTCCGTCGGGAAGCGGACGACGAGATCCTGCACCTGATTGACCCCGGCCGTGTCCCGCCAGCTCCGCTGATACGTCTCGATGGTGTTGCCGAGCGTGCTCAGTGCCCCGGCCGCGGCGGACGCGCTCGGAGAGCCGGTCGCGAACTGGGACGCATCGAGCGGTCCCTGGGAGGTGACCGTGTAACCGAAGCCGAGAGCGGCGAGCACGACCGAGCTGAGCGCGGGTGGCCGCCACTTGGAGGCGGATGGGGACGCTCCGCCGGCGACGAGGGGAGAAACCCCGGCCAGGGCCAGGGCCGCGACGATGCCCGCGGCCACGATCTGGAGGGGCGCCGACGCGGCGCGGACCCTCATGCGACGAAGTACTTGGCCTCCGGGTGGTGGCAGATGATGGCGTCCGTCGTCTGCTCGGGCTCCATCTGGAACCCCTCGCTCACCGTGACGCCGATGCGGTCCCCTCCCAGAAGCTCCACAACCTTGGCGTTGTCATCGAGATCCGGGCAGGCGGGATACCCCCACGAATAACGGCCGCCCCGGTACTGCTGGCGGAACAGGCCCGTCAGTGTCGGCCCGTCCTCGTCGGCGTAGCCGAGCTCCTCGCGGATGCGGCGGTGCCAGTACTCGGCCGTCGCCTCCGCCATCTCGACACTCAGGCCGTGGAGGAACAGGTAGTCCTGGTAGTGGTTCTCGGCGCGCAGCCGTGCTGCCTCCTCGGAGGCCCGCGACCCGATGGTGCACACCATGAACGACGCGAAGTCCTCTTCGCCCGAGTCGGCCGAGCGGAAGAAGTCGCTGATGCACAGCCACGGTTCCTTGCGCTGGCGCGGGAACGCGAAGCGCATCCACTCCGAAGACCGGGACTCGTCCTTCCAGATGACCAAGTCGTTGCCCTCGGCGTTGGCCGCGAAGTGGCCATAGGCCACCTGGGGCACGAGGATGTCGCCTTCCCTCGCCCGGGCCAGCTGCTCGCGCAGCGTCGCCTTGACCCGCTCCTTGAAGGCTGGGTCGTCCTCGCCCTCCTCGGGCCGAAAGCCCCACTGGTTGCGGAAGAGCGCGGTCAGGTTCAGGTATTCGGCAACCTCGTCGAGCGCGATGCCTTTGGCGATGCGCGTACCAACGAATGGCGGCCGGAACAGCTGGTTGTCGGCCGCGACGTCCGAGCGCGCCGGCTGCCCCTCCACCGGCCCGGTGTCCTTGTTATCGAAGCGGCGGGGCACGTTGCGCTCTGAGATCTCCCGCCCGAAGAGCGCGTCCTCCTCGCCGGAACGCTTCAATTCGACCAGCCGGTCCATGGTGCGCAGGCCCTCGAACGCGTCGCGCCCGTAGAAGAGGCGGCCCTCGTAGATCTCGCGCAGGTCGCGCTCGACGTAGGTGCGGGTCAGCGCGGCCCCGCCCAGCAGGATCGGGACCGTCGACAGCGAGCGGTCGTTCAGCTCGATCAGGTTCTCGCGCATGATCAGCGTCGACTTCACCAGCAGGCCGCTCATGCCGATCGCGTCCGCCTCGTGCTCCTCCACCGCGGCGATCATCTCGTTGATGCCGACCTTGATCCCGAGGTTCACGACGATGTAGCCGTTGTTGGTCAGAATGATGTCGACCAGGTTCTTGCCGATGTCGTGCACGTCGCCCTTGACCGTGGCCAGGACGACGGTGGCCTTGCCCCCCTGGTCCGTCTTCTCCATGTGGGGCTCCAGATAGGCGACGGCCGTCTTCATCGTCTCGGCCGACTGGAGCACGAAGGGCAGCTGCATCTCGCCCGAGGCGAAGCGGTCGCCCACCACCTTCATCCCCGCCAACAAGATGTCGTTGACGATCTCGAGCGCGCCGAGCCCCGACCCCAGCGCCTCGTCGAGGTCGCCTTCGAGCCCGTTGCGGTTGCCGTCGATGATGCGCTGGCTCAGCCGCTGGTCGACGGGCCAGTCGGCATGGTCGTCCGCCGCGCCCGCGTTGACCTTGACCCCCTCGAACAGCGCGAGCAGCTCCTGCAGTGGGTCGTAGTCGTCGGTGCGCC
>DATHPK010000220.1:0-6725 GCA_035483935.1 Acidimicrobiales bacterium | reverse complement strand
CTTGCCGGTGCCCAACTTGTCGTAGCGCAGGGAAGCGACGCCGTCTGAGGACAGCCAGTCGGCCAGGGTCCGGAGCGTGTCGATGGGGCCGGGATAGTTCGCGTTGTTGCCGTTGCGGTCCGTAGGCCCGCTCCCGGCGATGAGGAGGACGCCCGGCACCGACGAGCCCGAGGTGGGGTGCCGGAATGTGCCGTAAACCGTCTGCCCGCCGGCGGTGAATGTGACGTGCTGGTCGACCCAGACCGCCTGTCGCACAGCTATTGCGGCGCCGGCGTTTCCCGCGACCGAAGGCCCGATCGCCACCAGGAGGGTGAGGAGCACCAGTGCGCTCGTCGGGAGGTGACGCACCTTCCCGCGCGGTTGGCGGGCAGTGTTGGTGCGCCCGAACACGGATGCAGTATGGCGCGCCGGGATCGCCGTTCGGCCGCGCCCCGCGTGTGCACGTCCGCGACGTCGGCTGCGAAGGAGGCGACGTGGTCCGGTCGATGCCGGAGCGACAGGACCGGTGGGTGCGGACATAATCACCGACATGGACGAGCCGCCGGAGCTGCAGCAGAACGGACACTGGAGGCGGGCGGTCTGGTCGCTCCGCATCGGGTTTCTCGGACTGGCCGTCGGAATCGTCGGCGTCATCGTGCTGACGACGGGCTCGACGCCGTGGGTCCTCGCCGCCGGCGTGTTCGTCTGGCTCACCGCCGCCGTCGTCACCGTGAGCGGGGTCGTCTCGGCCCGGCGAGAACTTCCCGAGCCGCGACCCGGCCTGTGGCCACTGCGGTTCATGCTGCTCCACGACACCTTCCACGCCCGGCCGTCTGCCTGAGCGAGAGAGACGCTTCGCCGGGCTCCTCCCGTCGAGGACGTCGCGGATGGCTCCCCCAGGAAGCCGCAACCTGAGGGCTAGGCCGGCAGGTGGGTCAGGGTCGGCGACCGTTGGGCATGAGGTCGCTGACGCCCCACTGGTCGAGCGAGTTGAGCTGCACGTGGTCGCCGGTGGCTTCGACGATCTGGTTCCCGCCCACGTAGATGGCGGTGTGGTACACGCTGGTCCAGTCGGTCGGGGAGTTCCCCCAGAACACGAGGTCCCCCGTGGCGAGGTCGGTCAGGGCGACCGGGCTGCCGGCCGTGTGGAACTGGTCGTTGGCGACCCGGGCGAAGCCGACACCGACGGACTCCCACGAGGCCAGTGCGAGCCCCGAACAGTCGTACCCCACCGGGCCGTTCCCGCCCCAGATGTATGGCTTGTCCAGTTGCGCGAAGGCGAAGAGCACCGCTCCGTCGCCCGGCGTCACGGGCCGGAACAGCAGAGCTTCGGTCGGAGGCGCGCCCGACGCGTCGCCGAACGGGTAGGCGGTGCCGTTCTGCTCCTCGACCCAGTAGCCGTGCCCCGAGTGGCTGGTGACGATCTTCTCCGCCGGATCCGGGCTGCCCGCACCAGCCGCCGAGCCATAGAACCCCGCGTCGCCGTAATTGAAGATGCCGCCGTCGCTGGCCACGAGCCAGTACCCCTTGCCGTCGGGAGTGGGCGCCATGCTCACGATCGGCTGGTCGAGCGTGATGGCGCCGGTCGAGCCGTAGAAGGTGGCGTCGCCGAATGAGAAGATCCCCCCGTCGCTCGCTACCAACCAGTAGCCCTTGCCGTCGGGCGTGGGCGCCATGCCCACGATTGGCTTGTTGAGCGCGATGGCACCGGTCGATCCGTAGAAGCCGGCGTCGCCGTAGTTGAAGATGCCGCCGTCCGACGCGACGAGCCAGTAGCCCTTCCCGTCCGGCGTCGAGGTCATGGCGACGATGGGCTTGTTCAATGCGATGGCGCCGGTCGAGCCGTAGAAGGTGGCGTCACCGTAGGAGAAGATCCCGCCGTCGCTCGCCACCAACCAGTACCCCTTTGTGTCCTCGGTCGGGGCGATGCCGACAATGGGGTGGTTGAGGGGAATGCCGGAGGCCGAGCCGTAGGTAGGCGCAGAGCCCAAGGCCCACACGTCACCCTTGGCGTCGGCCAACCAGAAGTTGGCCGACGGAATGCTCGTCAGCGATTCGATGCCCGAGCCAGAGGCCCCCGCGGTACTGCCGGACGGCGCCGGGGCGAGCGTGAGCAACGCCCAGAGCAAAGCGCCGAGTACCGCGGAGGCCCTTCTGGCAGTCGAGAGAACCCGGCCCACGGTCCGACCGCTTCGGCGCGGGTCCTCTTTCTCCACCCGCCTGAATTCGTCGCGCCCTCCTGGGCCCTTGAGCGAGCAGCCCGGGATGCAGGCTCAAAGTTGCGCAGAGGTTTACCAACGGTGGGGAGGCCCGATGGCCTTACAACTGGTGTGTCACGTCCAAGGAATGGGGGTGACTCGGGTCGGGGTCGCATCTAAAATGGCTTGAGTCAACGGCGGAACTAGGGTTATGTACCGTCGGGGAGAGGGAGGAGAAGGCGGAATTGGGCGTGACGAAACAGCGGTGTAATTCCGGCCTTAGCCTTCAGGCGGACATGCACCGGTGAGACCCAGCCGTTCTCGTCGCCGCCGGAGGCTGACCGCTGCGATCAACGCGATGAGCGGTGCCGTCGCGGTCAGTTCACTGGTGGTCGTCATAGAGCTGGGCGCCCCGGTCGCCTCGAACCTCGGCCTGAGTGCGGGGCCGCCATCGGCGGGCCACGGCGGCACACCCTCGACGACACTCCAGGATCCGAATGTGCCGACCCTTGGGCCGAACGCGACAACCGTGAGCTCGAGCACGCCGGCATCGGTCGCCCCCGCCCCGGCTCCCACCGAGACGGTCGTCGAAGTCCCTGTCGCCACCGCGAGCGTGATCCCCGTGGCGACCGCCGCCCCGACTGCGTCGACGACAGCGACCAGTGTGCCTGTCTCGAACAACGCGATCGCACCTGTCGCGACCGCCGCGCCCGCAAGCATCACGCCGTCCGCCACGCCGCCGTCCACCACGGCGTCGTCGAACAGTGCCGCCGGAGATGTGCAGGCGGGTGCCGTGACGCTCACCCCGACATCGCAGGGCGGAACGCAGGGTCAGGGTGACTCGCAGGGTCAGGGTGATCAGCAGAACCAGAACGGTTGGCGGAACCAGAACGGTTGGCAGAGCCAGACGGGGCGGTGGGACGGCGGCCATCACGGCCAGGGAGATCCCAAGGGCGACGAGAACAGCGCCAGCGACGGCGACCAGAACGGTGGGGACCAGCAGCACCAAGGCGGCTGGGGCGATCGCGGCGGGGGCGACTGACACACGCCGTGGGACGCGGGTCGCCCGCCCGAAGTCTCAGCCGGCCGGCGTGATCTGGTAGGTGAACGGTGCCGATGGCGGCGTCAGCGTCTGACTCTTGTGGCCCGACGTCACCGTCATCGAGGTCCCGCCTGCGCCGATGCTGACTTGCGCCGCCCCGAGGAGGAGCTCGCGCTGGCTCGAGTTTGGCTGAAGGATCCCCTCGAAAATCGGGGTCTGCCCCACGCCTCCGATGCTGACCCAGCTGCGCCCCGGGCCGGTCGTCACCGTGACCAGGAACGCCCGGACCGGAATCGTGTAGTTGCCAGAGCCGGAACCGCCGAAGGTCTGCGCGGGAGTCAGCAGCGTCTTCGTGTGGACGACGGTGGTGGTGTGCGTGGTGGTGTTGGCGTGCGTGCCCGCGGATGGACCCGTGGACTTCCCGATCACGCCCGTCTTGACCAGCGCCAGGGTCACGCCGGCGGCGACGATACCGACGACGACCGCCACCACCATCACACGCAGCCACCGGGGAGCCCGGTTCGGGTCTGAGGGGAGCCTGCCCCGGCCGACCGCCGGGAGCTGGTCGGTGTCGCCGAAGAAGTCGTTCCCGGGATCGTCGAAGAGCCGGCCCTGATCCCCGCCCGGGACGGCCGGGACTACTGCCGTGGCGGACGGATCCGACCGGTACCTGATCTCACCGGTGTGCACGTCCATGGTCGCTTCTTCGACCTCCCACGCCCTCAACTGAAACGTCCGCCCGTCATTCGCGCCGCGTTCTGGCGCAAACACCCCCACGGACCGCCCGGGGAGGCCCTTCTAGGATCTCACGTCGCGGTGTCAACCTGGTTGCAGGGCGGCTCCCGATCGGGCGAGCCGGTCCCGGGCCGGGTGGCGGTCAGGCGGCGGTCGGCGGCGAGTTCGGATCGTGGGAGCCGGGTGGAGGACGGCTCAGCGCCCGGTCCTGCCGTCGAGGAGCTCCCGGGTGATGTCCATGTGGCCGACATGCCGCGCGGTCTCCTCGACGAGGTGCAGGACAGCCCAGCGCAGCGTCGTCGGGCGCAGGTCGCCGGCGGAAGGGAGGTCGAAAGAAGGGGCTCGGTCCAGGACGGCGTCGACCCGCGCCGTCTCGTTCCGGTAGAAGGCGACGATCCGGTCGTAGCCCCACCCGTCGGGTAGCTCGAACATGTGCTCCCGCCACGCCATGTCCATCGGCTCGCCCGCGAAGACGGCGCGGACCCAGAGACGCTCCGCGTAGCCGAGGTGGACGACGATCACACCGAGCGAGTTCGATGTGGGCGACGGCCGCCAGCGCAGCTGCTCGGGGTCCAGGCCGTCGAGTTTGAAGACGGCGCTGTCGCGCAGATGCTGCAGCCATGCCCGCGCCATAGGCATCTCGTCGAGCGGCACAGCCTCTTCCGGACGGGGTACTGCCATCTTCGGTGGTGTCTCGGCCAATTCCGCTCCTCCCCATCCCCGTCCAGTCGGGTGCGGACCCTACAGCAGGCCCTTCACGCGGGATCTGGTCCCCATCGAGGGTGTCGCCGGGGGCGTTAACGTGGGCCCGCAGGCGTCGCAGGGACTGGGGGCAGAACGTTGGACGACCTCAAAGGCCGGGTGGCCGTCGTGACCGGGGGAGCGGGGGGCATAGGACGCGGCATCGTCGAAGCCCTGATCGAGGAGAAGGCGCGGGTCGTCATCGCCGATGTCGAAGAGCCTGTCCTCGAAACGGCGGTCAAAGAGCTGTCCGATCTGGGCGAGGTCCGCGGTGTCGTCACCGATGTGTCGTCGCCGGAGTCCGTTGAGGCCTTGGCCGAAAGCGTGTATTCGACCGAGGGCGCGTGCCATTTGCTGTTCAACAACGCAGGGGTGACGTCGGGCGGGGGCGGACGACCATGGGAACAAGAGGCGAACGACTGGGTCTGGTGCTTCTCGGTCAACGTGTTCGGGGTAGCCAATGGCATGCTTTCCTTCGTGCCGCGGATGATCGAGTCGGGCGATCCCGGCGTGGTCGTCAACACGTCGAGCATGGACGGCGGCATTGCGCCCGTGCCCTACGCATCGGTCTACGCGTCGAGCAAGGCCGCAATCTCCTGTCTGACCGAGGCGCTGGCGCACCAGCTGATTGCCGCAGGCACCGACATCCGCGCTGCGGTGTTCTACCCATCGGGCGGCCTGCTCGACACCGGTTTGTGGACCGCGCAGCGGAACCGTCCCAGTGACCTGGCCCGGGTCAAGCCACGGCCGCCGGCACCGGGCACGACGTTCGAGGAGTTCAAGGCTCAGCTCGAGGCGTCCGGGCACCCGGCCCAGCTCATGGACCTGCGCGACCTCGGCCGTTTTTGCGTGGCGGGCGTCAAGCGGGGCGACTTCGTGATCGGACACGGCCTCGAGGACAGCGCCGCGATGCTGCACCGCCGGGCCGACGCGATCGGCGCGGGCCAGCTGCCCCCGGCGGCGCTGAGCTGATGATGGCCACCGCGGCGCCCGAGCGTTACACCGTCGTGTCGGCCGACGGCCATGCGGGTGGCGACATCGGGGACTACCGCGCCTATCTGGCCGACCGCTGGCACGAAGACTTCGACGCCTGGGCCAGCGCCTACGTGAACCCCTTCGCCGACCTCCTTTTGCCATGGGCGTATCGCAACTGGGACAACGCGCGCCGCCTGGAGGAGACCGAGTCGAACGGCATTGTCGCCGAGGTGCTCTTCCCCAACACCGTCCCGCCGTTCTTCGAAGAGGGGAACCTGGTCGCGCTCCCGCCGAGCCCGGAGGATTACGAACGTCGTTGGGCGGGTGTGCAGGCGCACAATCGCTGGCTCGCCGACTTCTGCGCGGCGGCGCCGGGACGCCGAGCGGGCATCGTGCAGGTGTTCGCCAACGACATGGACGACGCCGTGGCCGAGGTGCGCTGGGCGAAGGAGGCCTTCGGCTCGCCGTTCGGGGGCATCCTCTTGCCCTCGATCCCGCCGAACTCCCATCTCCCGCCGCTGTGGGAGGACCACTACGAGCCGTTGTGGCGCGTCTGCGCCGAGCTCGATGTACCCATCAACATCCACGGCGGAAGCGCGCTGCCCGACTACGGCGAGCACGAGGCCGCCCGGTCGATGATGCTCATCGAGATCCCGTGGTTCAGCCACCGCTCGGTGTGGCACCTCATCTTCTCCGGCGTCCTGGAGCGCTACCCGACCCTGCGCTTCGCAGTGACCGAGCAGGGCGTGGCCTGGCTGCCCCGAGGGCTCGAGACGCTGGACTGGTTCTACGGCCGCATGACGCTGGCCGACGCGGCGGAGGCGAACTTCTTCGGTGCGGCTGCCGCCAAGATGACCCTGAAGCCGTCGGAGTACTTCGCACGCAATTTCTGGATCGGGGCGTCTTTCCTGCGCCCGAGCGAGGCACCCCTGTGCCGCGACCTCGGCATCGGGCACGTGATGTGGGGCGCCGACTATCCGCACACCGAGGGGAGCTATCCCTACACGACGGAGGCGCTGCGCGTGGCGTTCGCCGACTACGCCGAGCCCGACGTG
>DATHPK010000219.1:0-7925 GCA_035483935.1 Acidimicrobiales bacterium | reverse complement strand
TCCGTGCCATCGACCGCCCCGACATGGTCGAGGACGCGCGGTACGCGGACCCCGTCCAGCGCCAGGCACGGGCCACCGAGATCGATGCCCTCGTCGCCGGTTGGATCGAGAGCCAGACGTTGGACGAGGTCATGGACACCTTCGAGAAGGCCGAGGTGGCTGCGGCGCCCGTCTACGACGCGCAGCAGTTGCTGGCCGACGAGCACCTTCGGGCTCGCGGCTCGTTCGTGGACGTCGATGACCCGGACCTCGGGCGCATGACGGTGCAGGCTCCTGTTGTGAAGTTCAGCGAGACGCCGGGTGTGGTCGAGCACCTCGGTCGAGCGCTCGGCGCCGACAACGACGCGGTCTACGGTGGGCTGCTCGGCGTGAGCGCCGAGCGCCTGGCTGCGTTGCGCGCGGCCGGGACGATCTGAGCGGCAGACAGGAGACATCGGTGCGCGCACCGCGGGCTCGTCGCTCCGAGCTGGCCACCCCGGCCAGCAGCGAGCGCATGTGCGAGAAGGCGCCGGCGACCGGCGCCGACCTCGTCTTCCTCGACCTGGAGGACGCGTGTGCGCCGTCGGCGAAGGAGTCGGCGCGGGGGATCGCGGTCGGGGCGCTGACGGGTCTCGACTGGGGCCGCACCGTGCGGGCGGTCCGGGTCAACGGGATCGACACGCCGTGGTGCCACGGCGACATCATCGAGATCGTCACCGGAGCCCGGGACTGTGTCGACGTGCTGATCGTGCCAAAGGTCCGGTCGGCCCGGGACGTCTGGTGGGTGGACGTGCTGCTCAGCCAGCTCGAGGCCAAGCTCGGGCTCCCGCATCGCATCGGCCTCGAGGTCCTGATCGAAGACGCCGAGGGTTTGGCGCGAGCTCTCGAGATCGCGCAATCGAGTGATCGCCTCGAGGCGCTCATCTTCGGGGCGGGCGACCTCTCTGCGTCGCTGCACGCGCGGGTCGACGGCAACTTCGACCCCGTTGTGGACTACCCGGGTGACTTCTGGCACTACGCCCGTGCCCAGGTCCTCACCGCGGCCCGGGCCGGCCAGGTCGATGCGATCGACGCGCCGTACCCCGACTACGCGGACTTCGACGGCTACCGACGGTCGGCCGTGGCGGCGAGCGCGCTCGGCTTCGACGGCAAGTGGGCCATCCATCCGAGCCAGGTGCCGATCGCCAACGCGGTCTTCTCGCCCACGCCTGCCGAGATCGCCGAAGCCCGTGCGTCCATCGCGGCCTACCGCGAGGCGGAGGCAGCAGGGGTGGGAGCGATCGGGCGGGAGGGCCGGCTCGTCGACGCCGCCCACATGCGGCTGGCCGCCAACACGCTGCACAAGGCCGAAATGGCCGGGAAGGAAGGAATCGATCCAGCTCCCTGACCGGCCCCGGAGACGTGTCGGGCAGAGCGGAAACGCCCTTCTCATCTCGTGAGAGGCATGCTATCCTCAAACTCCGTCACCCAAGGCCGCGACGAGAGGACCCGCGCATGGCACGTTGGCCCAAGCCACCGGAGGGGAGTTGGACGGAGCACTTCCAGCTCGGAACCGAGCCCATCTCCTATGAGGACTCCATCTCCCCGGAGTTCTACGAGCTCGAGCGCGAGGCCGTCTTCAAGCGCGCCTGGCTGAATGTCGGCCGGCTCGAGCAGCTTCCCCGCAAGGGGAGCTATTTCACCAAGGAGCTCGCGGTGGCCCGGACCTCGGTGGTCATCGTGCGCGGCAGCGACGACGAGGTGCGTGCGTTCTACAACGTGTGCCGCCACCGAGGCAACAAACTCGTGTGGAGGGACTTCCCGAACGAGGAGACCAGCGGCGTCTCCCGCCAGTTCGTCTGTAAGTACCACGGCTGGCGCTACGACCTCGACGGCGCGTGCAACTTTGTCCAACAGGAGCAAGAGTTCTTCGACCTCGACAAGGCGGACTACGGCTTGGTGCCGGTCCACTGCGACGTGTGGGCCGGGTTCATCTTCGTGAATCTGGCCAAGCAGCCCGAGCAGAACCTGATCGATTTCCTCGGACCGGACGTGACGAAGCTGGAGAACTACCCGTTCCACGAGCTGACGGAGCGGTGGTTCTATCGCGGGACCGTGAACGCGAACTGGAAGCTCTACATGGACGCGTTCCAGGAGTTCTACCACGCACCGGTTCTGCACGCGAAGCAGACGCCACCGGATTGGTCGACCGCCGCGCAGCAGTCAGGCTTCGAGGCGCCGGCGTACACGATCTCGGGACCGCACCGCCTCGTGAGCACCGCCGGAGTGCATCCGTGGACCCTGCCGGACAACATGCTCAAGCCGATGGAGCGGATCACCCGCAGCGGCCTCTTCGGGCCCTGGGACAAGCCGGACCTCGACTACGACCAGAAGTCGGCGGGCATCAACCCCGCCGGCTGCGACCCGTGGGGTCTCGACTCGTGGCAGATCTTCCCGAACTTCACCATCCTGGTCTGGGGTCAGGAGTGGTATCTGACGTACCACTACTGGCCGACGGGTCAAGGCTCCCATGTCTTCGAGGGAACCCTGTACTTCGTGCCAGCCAAGACGCCGCGTGAACGGGTGGCGCACGAGCTCGCCGCAGTGTCCTTCAAGGAGTACGGACTCCAGGACGCCAACACGTTGGAGGCCACGCAGACGATGCTCGAGTCACGCGTGCTCGAGCGCTTCCCGCTCAATGACCAGGAGGTCCTGTGCCGTCACCTGCACAAGGTGGTCGGGGAGTGGGTGGACGAGTACAAGAAGCTCGAAGAGGCGGGGGTCTGACCCGATGAGCTCGACGATGCTGCCGGCCGAGTTCGCCGACCTCGAGCCCTTTGCCGCCACCTGGTGCCTGCCGAGCGAGAGCGAGCGGTTCGCCCAGCGTCTGGCCGTCCCGATGGACGAGATGCAGGCCTTCTACGACGCGATCACGCCGCGCTACGAGCAGGCGATGGCGTACTGCGACACCTTCGCCCTCGACGACATGCCCGAGGACGCGGTGAACCTCATGCACCTGCTGTATTCGATGATCATGGTGTCGTTCCCCGTCGAGTGCTGGGGCCAGGGCCCGGTGCCCGATACCGGCGCCGCCTACCTGGACCTGTTGGTCGAACCGGGGCCCTGAGTAGACGGGGTCATACCCGGGACCCCGGGACCGGGGCCTCGCGTCAGCCATGATGCAGCCATGATCTTCGGTGCGCACCTGGTCCTCTTCAGCACGGACGCCGAGGCCGATCGCGCCTTCATCGCGGACGTCCTCGGCTTTGATTCCGTCGACGCCGGCGGTGGCTGGCTGATCTTCGGCCTACCCCCGGCAGAGGCCGCGGTGCATCCCGCCGAGGCCCCGGCTGCCGAGCTCTACCTCATGTGCGACGACCTCGAGGCGGAGATGCGCACCCTGTCGGACCGCGGTGTCGCGTGCTCGTCCGTGGAGGAGGCGCGCTGGGGCTCCATCACGAAGGTCGCGCTCCCGAGCGGTGCCGAGGTCGGTCTCTACCAGCCGAAGCATCCGACCGCGATCGAGTCCCCCCGATAGTCAGATCCCGAGCTTCGCGGTGCGGAGCCGTGCGGCGAGCGCCTCGTCACCGTCGATCTCGACGTTCGCCGCCGACTGGCGACCGGCACCGAACATGACGAGCTCCCCCGGGTCGGCTGCCAGCGTGAGGCGCGGACCCGAGCCGGCTTCCTTGGCGTCGCGGCCGGGCGATGTGATCACGATCGTCGCGGGGACCTTCTTCGCCATGCCGCTCGGGCCGACCCGGGCCCAGAGCGCGTCCGCCAACTCGGGCGAGATCGCGCGCGGCTGCCATCCGGCCTGGCCGCGCCGTAGGTCCTCCATGTGGATGAAGAACTCCACGGTGTTCATCGGACCGTCGAAAGGACGGAGCAGAAAGGGCGGTCCGTGCCGCACGGTGTCGACGAGCTTTTCGAACGACACGCGGTTGCGTTCGCCCCGCCGCACCTTCTCGGTGTAGTCAGCCAGCCGTGGCCACACCAAGCCCGGACCGCTGTCGGGTCTCCGCTCGCGGACGACGAGGTGGGCGGCGAGGTCGACGGCGACCCAGCCCTCGCACAGGGTGGGCGCATCGGGCCCGTATTCGAGGAAGAGGTCGCAGATGGTGCCGCGCTCCTGCTGCGCCAGGCTGGGAACCGCCATGTCCTACGCGACGAGCAGCGGCTGTACCAGCCCGGCCCATTTCTTGCGCCACGAGAGTGACAGGAAGATCTTCACCGGGAGCGGCGGCCCGTCGGGCCGGTCGGCCTCGGGCGTCGAACGGATGGTCTCGTCGAGCGCGCCGACGGCGTACGCCATCTGCGGCTTGGGGATGTTCTTGAGCGCCTTGGACCCGACCTTCTCCCACACGTCGTGGGGGATCCACTTGGCGTACATGGGGAGGATCTCGGCGTCCTCGCGGTCCAGGTGGGGGAAGAAGAGCTCCCGGAGCTCGATCGCGGCGGCGTTGATCGCATCGCGGTTGGCCGCGTCCGGCGTCTTCTGGAATGCGTCCACCGCGGCATCGATCTTCTTCATGACGTCGAGCATCTGCCGGTGGTCCGCTGCCAGCTCGTCGGCGAGCGGCTGGATGTCCGGGTAGTAGCGGGCGAGGAGCGGGAAGTCCTCGTCGTCCTCGTTGTGGTGGTGATAGTCGACGATAACCGAATAGAAGGTCCAATACCGCCCCACTGAGGACTGGAGAGCTCCCGGGTCGAGGCTCGCCGTCGCATCGATCAACCTGGTCAATCCCACCCGGAAGGTGTTGTGAACCGCCTGGATGAGACGGATGTCGGCCGTGCTGTGGTCGTTCGCCATTCTGAACCCCCTTGGTCCGAGAGACCGCCTTGGCCGACCGCAGGGTAACCGGGTACAGCTCGTCCGTCGACCGAACGACGCGCCTGTCTACCCGAGCACTTCGAGGACCGCTGACAAAGACGTGATGGCACGGTCGCCGTTGCCCTCGTCATGCAGCAGCAGTCGGACGCCGATCAATCCACCCGGCGCGGCATACGCAGCGCCGTCGACCCGGAACGGTCCCGCCTTGCCCCGGGCGAGGAACATCACGTGCCAGCTGCGGACCTGGAGCCGCCGTGTGCCGGCAAGGGCCGCGGCCAGGTCGACCGCTGCGGTCTCGAGCACGATGTGCTGCGGGCCGATGTGGAGCGCCGCGTCGGGGGAGGCGAACTCCGCACTGAGCTCGGGCAGCGTCCAGTGCCCGTCGTCGCGCCGGGACGCGCCGAACACCTGCCACAGCGGCGGCAGGTCCGGGGAGTCCTCGATTTCGAGCTTCGCGTCGTCGACGTCCATTCGCTCGAGGCCCTCGGGCGGTGTCCCGATGGAGGCGCCCTGCCCGTCGATGAGGGCGATCACCCGGTCGTGGTTCGTCGCGTCGACGATCCGGCAGCGGCCGTAGCCCATGGTGCGTCCCTGGTGGATGGAGCCCGAGTCGACGACCTCGATGGTGTGGACATCGAAGGCGGGATCGAGGATCTGCACCGACGCGATCACCGGATTCGGCACTGCGACCAGGTCGGTGCTGCTGCCTTCGGGTGAGGAGATGGCCAGTGGCGCCACCATGATCCCGCCGGCCTCGTTGCGCATGTCGTGACGGATCTTCACCGTGTTGTCCTCGGGGCCGAGATTCATCGAGGAGTGGTTCCGGCCGATGTAGCGGTAACTCAGGAGCCCGCTCCATCGCCGCTGCAGCTCGTCGCGGTATGCATCGGGGTCGTCCTTCAGCTCTCGGATGTCACGCATGGCTGGTCCTCCCCAACCCACTCACATCGCTTCGTACTCGACGACCACAGTCTCTCCCGACGGGAGCGACTGGCAAGTCAGGACCCAGCCCTCTTCGACCTCCTCGGATGTCAGCGCGTTGTTGGCCCGCATTCTGACGCTGCCCTCCTTGAGGAAGGCCATGCACGTCGCGCAATTGCCCGATTCGCACGAGAAAGGGGGACGGAGGCCGCCCCGACGGGCGGTCTCGAGCAGCGTGTCGCCGGGCTGGTACTTCACCACCGCTTTCTTGCCGCCGAGGAGCACCGTCACTTCTTCGGGCACTTCAGATTCCGGGCCGGACGCTCCGGTCTCGACCGCGGCGGCCTCCTTCTCCTGCTCTTCCACGAGGAAACGCTCGATGAAGATGTGCCCGGCCGTCACGCCCAGCTCCACCAGCGCGGACTCCACGAGATCCATGAACGGGCCGGGACCGCACACATAACAGTCGGCGTTGCCGGCATCCGTTCCCACGAACGCTTTGATCGCCTCCGCGGTCAGAAAGCCGCCGGCGTCGTCGAGGTGGCGTCGCACATCGAGCCGCTCTGGGTGTTCGTCCCCCAGTGCACTGAACGCCGCGTCGAAAATCACCGACTCGCGGTCGCGGTTGGCATAGAGGAGGCGTACGGATCGCCTTGTCTGGGCGAGCACGTGCTTCGTGATCGACATCACGGGCGTCACCCCGCTGCCGCCGCAGAAGCCCAGCACGGGGCGATCGACAGCCTCCTGCGGGCAGAAGACGCCCGCCGGCTTCGTGACCTCGACCACGTCACCCACGGCGACGTGGTCCAAGAACCAGTTCGAGACGAGCCCGCCCGCCACGCGCTTGACCGTGACGACGAGGTCGGCATCGATCTCCGGCGCGCTGGACATCGAGTAGGAGCGCACGTGTTCCACGCCGTCGACCGGCACCCTGAACGTGCAGAACTGCCCCGGCCGGTACCGGAAGGTCGCCGCCAGGTCGTCGGGCACGTCGAGCACGAACGAGGAGGCGTCGTGCGTCTCGCGCACCACGCCCTTGATCCGGAGCTTGTGGTAGCCGTGGGCGTAGAGGACGGAGGTGTGATCGGTCATCGCGCCAGACCCGGATCCCGCCGCCTACGCGGGGGTCGGCCAGGCCACCGCCTTGGTCTCGAGATACTGGTCGAATCCCGCCAAGCCGTTCTGGCGGCCGATGCCACTGTGCTTGTAGCCGCCGAAGGGGATGTCCGCCTGGCCTATCGGCATCCCGCCGTTGACGGCGAACGTTCCCGTCCGGATCCGCTCGGCCATCCGAAGCGAGCGCTCCAACGATCCGGAGAAGACGCCGCCCGACAGGCCGTACACACTGTCGTTCGCGATGCGCACGGCGTCGTCGTCGTCCTCGAAGGGAATGACGACCAGCACGGGCCCGAAGATCTCCTCCTGGGCGATGGTCATCGCGTTGTCGACGTCGGTGAACAGCGTCGGCTCGACGAACCAGCCCTTGGGCAGGTCGGCCGGCCGATTGCCGCCGAGAGTAAGCGTCGCCCCCTCCGCGACCCCCTTCTCGATGTAGCCGAGCACGCGGTCGCGCTGCTTCGCCGAGATCACGGGGCCCATGAGGACGTCGGGGCGCTGAGGATCCCCGTAGGCGACCGACGACAGTGTCGCCTTGAGGATTTCGACCCCCTCGTCGTAGCGGGAGCGCGGGAGCAGCATCCGGGTCTGGATCGCGCATCCCTGGCCGGCGTGGAAACACACGGCGACGCCAGAAGGAACCGAAGTGGAGAAGTCGGCGTCGTCGAGCACGATGGTGGCCGACTTCCCGCCGAGCTCGAGGAAGACGCGCTTGAGCGTGGGTGCACCCTTCTCCATGATGCGCTTGCCCACCGCGGTCGATCCCGTGAACGAGATCAGGTCGACCTTCGGCGACAGCGTCAACTCCTCGCCCACGAGATGGTCCGAGGACGTCACGACGTTGAGCACACCGGGCGGGAACTCGGTTTGTTCCGCGACCAGTCGCCCGAGCCGGGTGGCGTTCCAGGGCGTGTCCGGCGCCGGTTTGAGCACCACGGTGTTGCCGGTTGCGAGCGCCTGGCCCAGCTTGTTGAGCGTCACCTCCAGCGGGAAGTTCCACGGCACGATGGCGCCGACGACGCCGACGGCCTCCTTCCAGACCTGCCGCGTGTTGGCGGTGCCCCGGCGGTCGACGACCCCGGGCAGGTCGCTGCGC
>DATHPK010000218.1:0-9904 GCA_035483935.1 Acidimicrobiales bacterium | reverse complement strand
AGACGCCATGATCGTCTCGGTGCCGTCGGAGCCCGCCAGCAACTGATTATCGCCGTACTCGAGGCCACCGGCTCCCTTCCCCGAGGCGTTGGTGAAGCCGATGACCGGGGAGGCCAGATCGCCGTTGGGGACCTCTCGTTTCGAGTCGGAGATCAATGTGATGCCGGGGAAGGAATCCGCCGCGATCTTCTCCCCGGTCGACTGGGAGAGCTGGCGCGCCACGACCACGTAACCCGAACGTTCATGCAATTGCGCCGCCAACGCCGCGACGGGAAGGTGCAGCATCGATGCGAGCGCCTCGGCGGTCTTCACCGGATGCGCAATTTGAAAGTCGTCGGCCACGACGTCGTCGGTCGGCACCGAAAGTGCGAGTGGCGACCCGTCGCGGGCGTAGATGCCGCCTCGCAACGAGGGCAGCGACACCGTGATGGCTGACTCATTCCGGGCCTGGGCCTGATAGGCACCCGCGTGGATCACCTGGACGTCGACCAGGCGAGCCACCAAGAGCAGTATCGCGACGATGAGGATCATCCGGACGATCCGGACACGCCGCAGGAACGAAGCGCCGATCCAATTGCGGCCACTGGGCCGGCGCGACGCCGTTGGCGAGCGGTGGCGCTGCGACCTCGCGCTGTGGCGTTGCGACGGTGCGGGTGGGCGGCGGACCGGCCGCGGTGCGGGTGGGCGGCGGACCGGCCGCGGGGTGGGACGGGTGGTCGGCTGCGTGCGCGTCCCGGTCGTCCGGGTGGCGGCCGCCCTGCCGGAAACAGCGCGCGCGCGCCCACCCGTATGCCGCGTAGGGGTGCTCACGGTGTCGAGGTCGGGGTCGTCGTCGAAGAGGACGTGCCACTACCTGTTGCACCAGTCGCACCGGCCGCACCGGTGGCACCGGCCGCAGAACCGCTGCTCGCGCCACTCGCACCCGTCGCACCCGCACTGCCCGCCGCAGACGACGCGGTGCTTGCCGTGGTCGTCGGAGGCGGCGCGGCCGGAGCCGGAGTGACGTTGGGCGTGGGTACAGGCACCGACAAGGAGACGTAGGGCAGCTCGACCACGCTGGCGGGGTGGACCATCCCCTGACCCGCAGCCGCGCTGACGATGCGAGGCGGCGTCTCGAGCTCGGAGACGGCGAGCTCGGCGATGCGGTGCGCACTCTGCTCGAGCGACAGCTCATGCTGCAGCGTGGACAATCGCACCTGTCCGTTCGCGAGCAGAGCCTGCGCGATGACCACCGCCAAGAGCGATGCCACGACGATCGACACCGACACGATGTTCAGCACCCGGCGTCTGTTCGAAAACAGCTGGTGGACGCGGCCGGGTTGACCCTTCCGGGACGGAAGGGCGCGTAGCGGCACCCAGCGTCGGGACGGAGAGGAGCCTCCGGCGTGCCGGCGTACGGGCGCAGCCGTCGCCGCAGGAGGTGGCGGCATCAGCCCTCTACCGTTCGGACGATGGCGCGCAAGCGGGCCGCTTCCGCCCGGGGGTTCGCGTCCACCTCGGTGACCGACGCCTTGCGGGCACCCCTGAAGACGAGTTGATGACGCGTTACGGCACCGCACACGCACGGCAGGCCTGGCGGACATACACATCCGCCTGACGCAGCGTCCGCGAACGTGTGCTTCACCAGCCGATCCTCGCCGGAGTGATAACTGATGACCGCGAGCACGCCGCCTACGGCCAGGTTCGACATCGCCACCGGTAAGGCGGCTCGCAGTTCGTTCTGCTCGTCGTTGACTTCAATCCGGAGCGCCTGAAACACCCGACGCGCCGGATGACCCTTGCGTCGCGCCGCCTGCGGCACGGCTGACGACACGACCTCGGCCAGTTGCCGCGTGGAGGTCACCGGCCGGGCCCCCACGACCGCACGGGCGATGCGCCGGGACAGGCGGCCCTCCCCGTTCTCACGGAAGAGCTGCGCCAGCGCCTCCTCGGACAGCTCGTTGACGAGGTCGGCCGCAGTGACACTCGACGCCGGGTCCATCCGCATGTCCAGCGGGCCGTCGCCGCGGTAGGAAAAGCCCCGCGCCGCCCGATCGAGCTGAGGGGAGCTGACCCCGAGGTCGAAGAGCGCACCCGACAACGGCGCCGCGGCCGCCTCTTCGATCACGGACTCGAACGCCGAGAACGGGGACCGGATGAGTTCGACCCGGTCCCCGAACGGAGAAAGAAGCCGGGCCGCTGCCTCGAGGGCGGACGGGTCCCGGTCGAGACCGAGCACGCGCACCGAGGGATAGGCCTCCAGCAACGATACGGCGTGCCCGCCACCACCGACGGTGGCGTCGACGACGACGCCGGGGGGCACCGC
Organism: Acidimicrobiales bacterium; assembly: GCA_035483935.1. Lineage (GTDB taxonomy): Bacteria > Actinomycetota > Acidimicrobiia > Acidimicrobiales > RAAP-2 > Bog-473. The sequence continues at coordinate 7,599 of DATHPK010000218.1, read as the reverse complement.
AGCGAACAACGACACCACCTCGTCACGCAGCACGGGAATGTGTTCGAACGAGTGGGCCATCTGCAGCTCCTCGGCCGGTTGGTCGAGGGGGAGGTGGAGATCCAGACGACCGACGTGGAAGTGGGTGGAGTGGGCTTCCAATGTTCCGGTCGAGGAGCTGCACATGGTCCAACGCGTCGCTTGGGACGTGGTACCTCCGTCAGTCGCTCTCTGTCCTGTCCTGTTGTTCCCTTCTGTCCTCTCTTCTGTCCTGTGTTCTCTTGTCGATGTCGAAACCGGGCTCAGTCCCCTTCGAGCAGCCAGCTCTCCTCCGGGAGCACCCGTGACTCCCATTCCGCGGGATTCCACAGCTCGACCCGGTCGATGGCACCGTGCACCAGGACCTCCGTGTCGAGATGAGCGAATGAGCGCAGATGGAGAGGAATCGGCATGCGTCCTTGTCGATCGATCTCGACCTCGGCCGAGTTCGACGCCCAGATGCGTGCCCTGTTGCGATCTGCCCGTCCTGATTCCGTCTTCTCCTGCATCACCTCCGTTTGCCGCTCGAACTCTCCGGGTGTCCAGAGCGCCAGGCACCCCTCGGTGTGCTGTGTGAGATAGCCCCCTCGCTCGAACTGGGCGCGGAACTTCGCCGGCAGGATCACCCTGCCTTTCGAGTCGAGCGAGTGCTCGTACCTCCCGACGAAGCCTGCTGCCACCAGCTGTCTCTCCCACGACACTCCCTGGCCTGTGCCATTTGACGCTCTGTCACTCCATTTCCCGCCACTTTACGCCCTTTCCCTCCACTACACAACTCTTTCTCCCCATTTGCAACCCAAATGAAATCCTCCGCTCCCCTTTGCTCCCTTCGGGAGATCGAAGGAGAGCGCCAGCGCGCCACGGTCCGGCAGGGCGGCCGCGTCGTGACCAGGAGAAAGAGACCCAAGGGGTCGGGGTCGATACAGGGACCGCCAAGCAGGCGGCCCAGCGGGCTTTACGCCCCGCTGGTCACCCCAATCCCCGGGAAGGTGCCGACCAACAGCTCGGCCACGCCCGCCAGCCCGTACACGGGTGGCGACAGGAGACCGACGCCCGCCGCAACGTCACGGAGCTCGACAGCGAGGTCCGACCGCGTCAGGTCGTCGAACGACAACAGATCGAGCAATGGCTCCGCATCCCATTCGAGATACGCGCACGACGAGAACAGCGCACCCTCGCGACTGCGCCACTGCGAGAGCCCGACGACCTTGCGACCGTCGAGGAACACCTCGCCCGGCCCGCGCCCAGCGAAACAGACCATCTCACCCAACGCACCGGGCTCGGAGCGCCCCGTGTGCACCGACAACCCAGGCGGATTTCCCTGAGCAGTCGTCTCGGTCCCGGCCCCGGCCCCGGCCCCGGCCGCACGCAGAGCCTCGACCCACCACCACCCCACCCACTCGGCCGCCGCCGAGACGTCGTGAGCCCACAGCACGTCGTCGCGCGGGATCCACGCGTCCACCCAGAGGTGGCCACCCGGTTCGAGATACACGGCACCGCCCCCGCCGCGCCGCCGCACGAGCTCCACGCTGCCGTCTCGCAATGCCTCCGGCGACACCACCTCCGCCGGTTGGGTGCTCCCCAAGACCAGCGTGGGGTGTGCGACCTCCCGGACGACGGCGACCCGCCGGCGCTCCGGGCGGAACCGCTCCACGTCGAAGAGTGACCGTGAGGAGGGCGAAGGCGCAGAGGAAGGCGAAGGAGTGGCCAAGCCTCAGGAAGCGGCAGCCAGATACGGCTCCCACAATGGATCGACGTCCGACAGATGCCGCAGGCGCCAGAGGTGCCCGTCGGGCGGCGCCGGCTTCACCCGCAGCGTCCACCCCAGCTCGGACAGCAACTGGTCGGCCTTCACGAGGTTGTCCTTCTTGCACGCCGCCACGACGTTGGACCAGTCGTGCGTGCCGCCGCGGCTGCGAGGGATCACGTGGTCGATCGTGTCCGCCGGCTGTGAGCAGTAGACGCAAAGCCCGCCGTCACGGCGGAGCACCGAGCGCCGGGTGACCGGGGGCGTCCGCGCCCAGCGCGGAATCCGAACCATGTGGCTCAGGCGGACGATGGACGGGACCTCGACCTCCATGCGCGCCGAGTGAAACACCGAGCAGTCCTCACGGATGGCGACGGGCTCGGCCCTCCCGGCCAGCATGAGGACGACGGCACGACGATCAGAGACGAGGGCCAGCGGCTCGTAGGTCGCATTGAGGAGGAGCACCCGCTCCATACCCCGAGAGGCTATCCGCCTTGCGGGCGCGACCTTTGACACCAGCGAAGGTAAGCCATGACGTCGGCCGGTCTGAGCGGCTCGGATACGCCGTCGCCACCGTTGGCCGTCACGAGCCGGAAGCGCCAGTACGCGTCACCCGGCACGGGAAGAAAGGGCGGCCGGCGCCACCACCCACGGCGGGCCAGCCGCCACAGCGCTGCCAGCGCCACCAACCAGAGACCCGGGTGCGGGAGCAGTGCCCGCGCCACCACCAGGCCGTCACGGCCCCAGCCCCGGCGGCCCTGCCCGCCGCTTGCGCCGCTCGAGGTGCTCGAGCCGCTCACCCCACCCGCCCCATGCGGTCCAGCCCGACCCGCGCCGCACCGACGAGCGGGCCCGCGTCACCCAACCCGCCGGGCACCACCCGCGCGCCCCGCGCGAAGTCGAGACCGCAACGAAGATCCATCTCGGCCTGTGCCGCAGCGAAGAACGGGGCGCCGTAGCCGAGCGCCACCGAACCACTGACCACCGCCAGTGACAGATCCAACAGATTCACCACCGACGCGATGGCGCGCCCCACCAAGGTTCCGGCGCGCTCGACCTCCTCCGCGCTCGCCTCGGCCGGCGGCCGTCCCGTGATGGCGGCGATCGCCGTCCCCGACGCCTCGGCCTCGAGGCAGCCGCGTCCGCCACAGCGGCACGCGCGACCGTCGGGCGACACGATGACGTGGCCGACGTGCCCCGCGTTCCCGAGCCGTCCGTCCAACAGCCGTCCGTCCAGCACGATCCCGCCGCCGACCCCCGTCGACACGACCATCGCCAGGAAGTTCGCGTACCCCGCCGCTGCGCCGAGCCAACCCTCCCCCAACGCCAGCGCCTTCGCGTCGTTGTCGACGAACGTCTGCAGCCCGGTCAATGCCGCGATCCGCGAGCGCAACGGAAACCCACGCCAAGCCTCGATGTTCAACGGCGACACCGTGTCGCCCCCGGCGCTCATCGGCCCGCCACAGCCGGCGCCGCACACGACCAGCCGATCGCCGGCACCGACCCCGGCCATCACCCCCCCGACCAGGTCGGCCAAGTCGCCCCACAGAAGCTCGTCGCTCCCAGCCACCACCGGGCCGTTCCGCGTCGGCACCATCGCCCGCTCGAGCAGGGTCCCGTCGAGCCCGACGAGTCCCGCGGCGATCTTGGTGCCCCCGATGTCGACGGCCAGCACGACGTCAGCCACGGGACACCCCCGCAGTCGACGACGTCACGACGTCTGGCCCGAGCGACGGCAGAAACAGCAGTGGCAGAACGAGTTGCAGAAGCAACGTGGGGGCGAATGCCCCGAGGTGGTGGTTCAGTCCTCGCGCCGGTGAAAGCGGGAACGGAACCAGTCGCGCGCACCGCTGACCGCGCCCTCGATCCCGCTCGATCCCCCGCCGGAGGCTCCCGCATCTCCGTCCTTCGGACGGGTGAGGTCGTGCCAGCCGGCCTTGCCCATCCGCCGCAGGTTCCGCTCGAACCACACCGCGGAAGCGAACATGATCACGACGCCCAGCAACCCGGCCACGATCGACTTCGAGTAGAAGGCGACGAGGACCACGACACCGACCACGAACGTCACGGCGGCCCACTTGCAGTACCGGCCGGCGTGCCGGTAGACGGTCTCGGACCTGACACGCTCCGCGAACTCGGGGTCCTGCTTGACCAGTGACTCCTCGAGTTCGGCGAGGATCTTCTGCTCGTGGTCGGATAGCGGCACTACCACCTGCCCCCTGGGATCTCCACATCCATCTGCGACCAATGTTGGCACGCCCCGAGGGCGCGAACAATGCGAATCCCGCCCCCCGATGCTGCCTGAGCAGTGGTCTCCACCGAGCGTCAGCTTAGGACGGCCTCGTCGAGCGTTGGACGCGGTCATGGACTTGTAACGACCCGGCCCTGCCTGCCCCCTTGGGGCCGCCGGCCCGCCACCGCCCGCCGGACCGGGTCTCCGGGTGCCGGACCGTCTATTCCCGGTCCTTGCGCCGCATGATCAGCGCCGTGATCAGGGCGCCCAGGAGGCCCGAGATCACGATGACGAGGATCAAGGGTGCCTGGCGGCTGTAGACCCAGAAGTCGATCTTGACGTCCCGCACATTGGCCAGCGCGAACCAGGCCAACAACACGACCGCGATCCCGACGCCGATGAGCGTCGCCTGGTGCCGGCGGTCGAGGCCCTTTTTGTCGTCCTCGGCGACGTGCTCCACCAACGGATCCCGGTGCACGGGCTTTCTGGCCACGGGTCCATTCTGCCGTGTCGCTGCCAGCTTGTTGTGACCCCACCCCCAGCTGCTATGGAAGGGGCCGGAAATGAGCACGATGAGCCCGAGTCAGAGCCCGAGCGAGATACTCACCGGCGCCCGCACCATGTGGGAGCTCGTCGACCGACGCGCCGACGCCTCGCCCGACCAAGCCATGCTCATCGCCGCCGACGGCGAAACGGTCACCTTCGGCCAGTTCCGCGACGGCGCCGAGCGTGTTGCCGCCGGCCTCCACGGCATGGGCGTCACCACCGGGTCCGTCGTCTCGTGGCAGCTCCCGACGCGCATCGACACCGTGGTGCTCTCGGCCGCCCTGGCCCGCCTCGGCGCCGTGCAGAACCCGATCATCCACCTCTACCGCGAACGCGAGGTTGGCTTCGCGCTGCGCCAGACCGGCGCCTCGCTCTTCGTCATCCCGGGCTCCTGGCGCGACCTTGACTTCGCCGCCCTGGCCGACCGCGCCCTGGCCGACGCGACGACACGGCCAACCATCCTCAACCTCGAGGCCGGACTTCCGGAGGGTGACCCCGCCGTTCTGCCCTCGCCTCCTCTGGGGACCGCACCCGACGACGCCCCGATCCGCTGGATCTACTACACCTCGGGCTCGACCGCCGACCCCAAGGGCGTCCAGCACACCGACCAGACGCTGATCGCCGGCGGCTGGGGACTCGCCCGGGCACTCGACATGAAGCCCCACGACGTCGGCTCCATCGCGTTCCCGTTCGCGCACATCGCCGGGCCGGACTACCTCGTGTGCATGCTCACGATCGGCTTCCCCGCCGTCCTGCTCGAGGCGTTCGTCCCCGCAGAGGCGCTCGAGGTCTTCCGCACGCACGGCGTCACCCTGGTCGGGGGGAGCACCGCCTTCTACGTCGCATACCTCGCCGAGCAACGCAAGAACCCCAACGCTCCGATCCTTCCCACGCTCCGCCTCATGGCCGGCGGCGGGGCCGCCAAGCCGCCCGAGGTGCATTTCGAAGTCCGTGACGAGATCGGTGGGCGTGGCGTCGTCCACGGCTACGGGATGACCGAGGTGCCGATGATCTCGAATGGTTCGCCCCACGACACCGACGAGCAGCTGGCCAACACTGACGGCAAACCGGTGGAGGGCGCCGATGTCCGCATCGTCCGGCTCGATGGCGCGCCGGCCGGGCCCGACGAGGAGGGCGAGGTCCGGGTCAAGGGCCCGATGGTCTTCCACGGCTACACCGACCCGGCCCTCACGAAGGAAGCGTTCGACGAGGATGGCTACTTCCGCACCGGCGACCTCGGCAAGCTCCGGACCGACGGGCACGTCACGCTCACGGGGCGACTCAAGGACGTGATCGTCCGGAAGGGCGAGAACATCAGTGCCAAGGAGATCGAGGACCTCCTCTACACCCACCCCAAGGTCGTGGAGGTCGCGGTGGTCGGCCTGCCGGACCCCGAGCGCGGCGAGCGGGTCTGCGCCGTCGTCCAGCTCACGGAGGAGGCGGGCACCATCGAGCTGGCCGAGGTCGTCGCCTTCTGTCGCGACGCGGGCCTGATGACCCAGAAGATCCCCGAGCAACTCGAAGTGCGCACCGACTGGCCGCGGGCGGGCACCGGCAAGATCGTCAAGAAGTCCCTCCGCGACGAGTACGCCTCCGCATGAAAGCACCCGGAACCAGTCGCGTCGTCATCCCTGGCCCTATCGGGGACCGCCCCTATCGCATCCACTTCATCTGCACCGGGAACATCTGCCGCTCCCCCATGGCCGAAGTGATCACCCGGTCCCTCGCGCAGACGACCGTCCTCGCGGACGGCTCGACCCTCGGCGACCACGTCGTGGTCAGCAGCGCTGGCACCGGTCCCTGGCACGAGGGAGAGCCGATGCACCCGCTCGCCGAGGTCTCCCTCGGCCGGGGCGGTTACCCGCAAGAACCCCATGTCGCCCACCAGTTCGTGTCCTCGGACCTCGGACGGATCGACCTGATGCTCGCCCTCGACCGCCGGCACCGTCAGATGCTGCTCGGACTCGGCGCCGACCCCGACCGCCTCGTCCTGCTCCGGTCCTTCGACAAGGCGGCCGGCGCGGCCGCAGACGTCCCTGACCCGTACTACGGCGATCAGGCGGTGTTCGACCAGTGCCGCGACATGATCGCCGCCTCCTGCCGTGGCCTCGTCAGCCTGCTGGCGGCGAACTGGGACAGTCTCTGGGCAGCCTGAAACCGCCGCCGTCCCCACCGACCGCTCACAAAAGGGCTGGTCAGCGACCCGCCTGCACGGGACCGATCGCAGCCTGTGTGACATAGTGCCGACGTGGTCTCACGCAGAGTCAGGCGTCGGCGCACCGAATTCGCCGTCGGTGGGTTCCTGTTCCTCGTGCTGATCATCTATCTCGCTGGGTTCTCCGGCGGCGGAGGCGCGCCGACCACGTCGACCACCACCACGTCGTCCTCGTCCGGCGGCCACGCCACGCTCGCCGACCAGCACTTCCCCAAGAACTCGCCGCTCAATCCCGATTGGAAGGGCAGCGGGCACGCGGTAACGCTGGGCTTCGGCGGTGACGTCCACTTCGAAGGCGTGGTCGGACAGAAGCTCGCCCAAGATCCGGCCACGGCCCTCGGCACCCCCATCCCCCAGCTCTTCTCCGGAGCGAACCTCAGCATGGTGAACCTGGAGACCACCGTGACCGACGGCACCTGTCCCGAGCCGCAGAACAAGCAGTACATCTTCGACGCTCCCGCTTCCGCCATCACGGCGTTGAAGAGCGCCTCCATCTCCGTGGCCACCGAGGGGAACGACCACGGCTTCGACTGCGGGCCCCAGGGTCTTTCACAGAACCTGACGATCGCGAGCCAGGACGCCTACCCCATCATCGGCATCGGTAACAACGCCGCCCAGGCCTTCATGCCCTACCGCGTCACACTCGACGGCCAGCGCATTGCCATCATCGGCGCCACGCAGGTCATCGAGAGCAACCTCGTGAACACGTGGACGGCATCGGCCACACAGCCTGGCGTCGCCTCCGCCATCGACCCGACCGCGCTGGTGCGCGAGGTGCAACAGGTGCGAAAGACGGCGGACACCGTGATCGTCTACGTGCACTGGGGCACCGAGACCCAG